>NZ_JCALCX010000013.1:0-195331 GCF_059812565.1 Mycobacterium sp. NGS49
GCTACGCGGTGGGCATCCGCTGCTCGTGGGCGAACGGCTTCTCACTGGGAACCGCAGGCGAGCCTTCGGGGTTGGTGTCCATGCCGGTGTTCTGCCGAAGGGTGCTGCCGAGCCACTGCGTGGTCGGTTCTTCCACGTACTGCCATTCGGTGCCCTCGGGCCACGGACCCTGGCCCTGGTTCCACGGCCCCCGCACCGAGCCTCCGCCGTTGGACATGTTGAAGGCCACGTTCTGGAACCGTTCGTCGCCGGCCAGAGTGCCGGGCGGGAAGTTGACCGGCAGTTCGTTGAGAGCGGCGGTGAACTGCTGGTAGTGCGCGACTTCTCTGGTCATCAGGAAGGTCAACGTCTCCTGAACGCCCGGGTCGTCGGTGAACTGCTTGAGGTACTCGTAGACGACCTTAGCGCGCGACTCCGCGGCAAGGTTGTTGCGCAGGTCTACCGTCGGGTCACCGTTGGCGTCGATGAACGCTCCGGTCCAGTTGTTGCCCGCGGAATCCTTGGCGTCGGGTCCACCGCCGCTGAGCACCAAGAACATCGGGTTGACGGCGACCTGGTGGATGGCCTGTTCCCGACCGTCCTTGCCGGCCACCAGCGGCATCCAGTCGCAGCGGTCGTTGGCCAGCTTGAGGTCGTCGTTCAAACCGTCCAGCAACATGGTGATCAACGACCCGACCATTTCCAGGTGGCTGAGTTCCTCGGTGGCGATATCCATGAAAAGGTCGTACATCTTGGGATTCTTCTCCCGCAGCACGAAAGCCTGAATGAAGTATTGAAGGGCGGCGGTCAGCTCGCCGTTGGCCCCGCCGAACTGCTCCATCAGCAGCGAGGCGAACCGGGGATCCGGCTGGTTGACGCGTACCTCGAACTGCAGATCCTTGTTGTGAATGAACATAGTGCCTTTGTCTCCCAGGGCTGTTGCGTGTGTGTCTCGACCCGATCTGGCCGGTTACCCTCGCCGCAGTAGTCCAAACTGACTCGCCGCACCCAAACCCGCGCCGGCTCAGCCGGCGTCTTCACCGGGATCTCCAATTATCCTGCGGGCCATCCGATTACGACGGAAATTCGGCGTCAGGAGATACACGATCAAGACCACCGCCCAGGACAACAGGCTCAGCCACAGCTGGCTGCGGGTGCCCCGGTCGAACGCCATCTGCACAAGCACCGCGACGATTCCCCCCGCCGTGAGTACGGACAGCACCGGAAACAGCCACATCTTCACCCGCAACTTCTCCGCAGATGCCCGGCGGCGCAACACGATCTGCGATACGGCGATCAGCAGATAAACGAACAAGATGACCGCACCGGAAGAGTTCAGCAGGAAGAGGAATACGGTATCGGGCGCCAACCAGGCCATCAACACACACAAAAAGCCCACCAGCGAAGAAAAGCCGATCGCCGCCGCGGGAACACCCCGCCGGCTCAGGCTGACCAGCTTGCCCGGCGCCTGCCCCCGGCCGGCGAGTACGAACAACATTCGTGATGCCGTGTACAGGCCCGAGTTCAGACACGACAGTACCGCGGTGAGCACCACGGCATTCATGATCTGATCCGCGCCGGGAATACCCATGTGCCGCAGCGCCGCCACATAGGGCGAGGCACCGAGTTCCACCGAGTTCCACGGCATGATGACCACCAGCAGCAGCACCGAGCCGACGAAGAAGACGACGATGCGCGCGACCACCGACCTCGTCGCCCGCGCAATCGCGCGTTCGGGATCGCGACTCTCCGCGGCGGCGATGGTGACCACTTCGGCACCCACCATCGAGAAAATCACCACCACAATGGCGGCGAAAACCGCCGCCACGCCCTTGGGAAAGAAGCCGCCGTGAGCCGTCAGGTTGGCGACGTCCAGATGATGGCCGGGCAGCAGGCCGGTGACGAACGCCGTCCCCAACGCGAGGAAGATCACGATGGTCGCCACTTTGATTCCGGCGAACCAGAATTCGAACTCCCCGAAGGATGACACCGAGAACAGGTTGGTGGCCGTCATCAGTAACATCAGACCCAACGCGGACAGCCACAGCGGCGCCGGGAACCAGTAGTTGAGCACCTTTCCGCCGGCGACCGCCTCGAAGCCGACGACGATGACCCAGAAGTACCAGTACAGCCAGCCGACCGAGAAACCCGCCCAACCGCCCAGCGCGGTCGCGGCATAGTCGGCGAACGACCCGGTCGACGGATTCGCCGCGGCCATCTCGCCCAGCATCCGCATCACCAGGACGATCAGCAGACCACAAATTGCGTAGCTCAGGAACGCCGACGGACCGGTTTCGGAGATCACCACCCCCGAGCCGACGAACAGCCCGGCGCCGATCACGCCGCCGATGGCGATCATACTCAGCTGGCGCTGCGAAAGTCCTTGTTCCAGCGTGGGTTTCCCGGCCGGCTCGCCAGGAGCGGCCGGGACAGCCGGGCCGTCGTCCGGCGGTTGTTCGCGCCGGCCGTCAGCTTGGCCTTGCCAGTGCGGCATCACCGGACGCTAGCAGCTCGGACGGCTGCCGATCACGCCGTCGTTACGACTGTCTTGCAATACGGCGTGGCAGGGACATCAAACCCGCTTCCGCGCGGCATCATTGACGATCGTGGCCGACCTGACCCGCCGTTCGGTGCTGCGTATGGGTGCCGGCGCCGGGGCGGCCGGTGTCTGGGCGCTGAGCGCCCTGCTCGATCCACTCACCACCATGGCCGCACCGACCGCGCCCAGTCCGTTCGACCCGCCGACGGCGGGCAAGACGTTGCCGACCAAACTGACCGGCTCGTTCGTCTCGGCCGCCCGCGGCGGCATCAAGACCAATTGGGTGATCGCCATGCCGCCGGGGCAGACCAGGATGCCGCGCCCGGTGATCGCGCTGCACGGCAAAGACGGCGACGCCAACATGATGCTGGACTGCGGCGTGGAGGATGCACTCGCGCAACTGGTCAGCGCAGGCAAGCCACCGTTCGCGGTGGTAGGCGTCGACGGTGGCGCGAGCAGCTACTGGCACCGCCGGGCCAACGGCGAGGACTCCGGCACCATGGTGCTCGAAGAGCTGCTGCCGATGCTGACCTCGATGGGCATGGACACCTCGCGGGTCGGTTTCCTGGGCTGGTCGATGGGTGGCTATGGCGCGCTGCTGCTGGGCGCCCGGCTGGGTCCGGCACGCACCGCGGGTATCTGTGCGATCAGCCCGGCGCTGTACATGTCCTACATCGGCAGCGCGCCCGGCGCGTTCGACAGTATCGACGACTGGAACCGCAACACCGTGTTCGGCTTGCCGGTGCTGAACTCCATCCCCATCCGGGTCGACTGCGGCATCGGCGACCGCTTCTTCTTCGCCTCGAGCCAATTCGTCAGCCAGCTGAAGAAGAAGCCGGCGGGCAGCTTCTCCCCGGGCGGCCACGACGTCGACTACTGGCGTGCGCAGCTGCCGGGCGAGCTGGCCTGGATGGCGACCTAGATCATGACCGATGCGGATACCCCTCGCACCCCCTTCCGGCCCGACATCGAAGGCCTGCGCGCCGTCGCCGTGATCGCCGTCGTGCTCTACCACGCGGGCCTTCCCGGCATCGGCGGCGGCTACATCGGCGTGGACGTCTTCTTCGTCATCTCCGGCTACCTGATCACCGGCCTGCTCTGGCGCGAGGTACAGACCACGAAAACCGTTGCGCTGGGCCGCTTCTACGCTGCCCGAGCCCGGCGCCTGTTGCCGGCCGCCGCCACCGTCGGCGTCGTGACCGCGGCGGTCGCGGCCGCGGTACTGCCGCCGCTGCAGGCCCGGCGGGTGTTCATCGACGGCATCGCCAGCATGCTCTACGTCGGCAACTACCGGTTCGCCGCCCAAGGCACCGACTACATGGTCTCGGACCTGCCGCCGTCGCCGTTCCAGCATTACTGGTCCCTGGGTGTGGAGGAACAGTTCTACCTGCTGTGGCCGGCCCTGATCATCGGCACCGCATGGCTGGTCCGGCGCGTCGGCCGCGAAAGCACGCCGGGTAAGGCGCCGTACGCGGTGGTACTGGCGCTGGTCGGCGCCGCCTCGCTGACGGCGGCGGTGTGGTGGACCCGCAGCTCACCCCCATGGGCGTTTTTCTCGCTACCGACCCGGGCCTGGGAGCTGGCCGTCGGCGGCCTGGTGGCGCTCACGGTCAGCCAGTGGAAGCGGCTGCCGCTGCGGCCCGCCACCATCGCAGGGTGCGGCGGCCTGGCACTCATCCTGCTGACCTGTACCCAGCTGGGCCCCCACACGCCCTACCCCGGCACCTCGGCACTGCTGCCGGTGCTGGGCACCGCGCTGGTGATCGGTGCCGGTTGCGTCACCGGCGGCATGGGCGTCGGCCGGGTGCTGTGCCCTCCGGTGATGCGGGCCGTCGGCCGGGTGTCCTACTCGTGGTACCTGTGGCACTGGCCGGTGCTGCTGCTGTTGCCGCCGCTGCTGGGCGATCCCGGCGGGTTGCCGGGCCGGCTGGCGGCGACGACGGTGTCGGCCGGCCTCGCGGTGATCACCATGCACGCCGTCGAGAACCCCGGCCGGTTCGCCGCTGCGCTGCGCCGCTCCGCCAAGGCCAGCCTGCTGGCGGCCGGCGCCGCCAGCGCAGTGGCGGCATGCGCGTGCGCGGTCTTGCTGACCGCGGTGCCCGCGCCGGTGGGGCACGGCAACGCTGCCCCGCAGGCCAGAATCGTCGCCCTGCCCCCGCCGCCCGACACCCGGCTGAGTCCCCGGGAAGCGGCCGTCCGGCAGGCGTTCGACCAAGCGCGCGAGATGCTGGCCGGCTCGGACGGGCTGCACGCGGTGCCGTCCAACCTCAAGCCGCCCCTGGCGCTGGCACCCGGCGACAAGGCAGCGATTTTCGTCAACGGCTGCATGCGGTCCTGGCGCGACGTCGGTCAGAGCGAATGCGCGTCCGTGGTGGGGGACGCTTCGGCCGCTTCCCGCATCACCGTCGCGCTCATCGGCGACTCGCATGCGGCGATGTGGGAGCCGGCGCTGCGCCAGGTCGCCGAGCAACGGCATTGGCGGCTGGAGGCGATGGCCAAGGTCACCTGCCCCTTCCTGGACATTCCGATCGTCAGCCCATACCTGGGCCGCAAGTACACCGAGTGCGAACAATGGCGCGGGGAGATCGTCAGCCGACTGCAGGCCGAACGGCCGGAACTGGTGGTGCTGAGCATGAGCCGCCGATACCACGCCGACTTCAGCTTCGCCTCCTACGATCCGGCGTGGATCGACGCGCTGGCCCGGGTGGTGGCGCAACTGCGCGCCGTGGGCTCACGAGTTCTGGTGCTGGGTCCGGTGGCCGACCCGCAGTCGTCGGCGCCGACGTGCCTGTCCGCCCATCTCGACGACGCCGGCGCCTGCGCGCCGCTGAGATCGATTGCGGTCAACGGTGACGGCATCGGGGCCGAGCAACGGGTGACCACCGCGGCCGGCGGCGCGTATGCGGACCTGACCGACTTGTTCTGCAGTGCGCAACGCTGCCCGGTGATCGTCGGCGACACCCTGGTATTCCGCGACGACAACCACATCACCACGCAATACGCGCAGCTCCTGGCGCCCGTCATGGGGGCGCTGGCCGACCGCGCCATAACAAATGAATGACACGGCGGCGTTTTATCGGCGAATGAACCTCGCGATGACGGCGAACGTGATACCAATAGAAGGGTTTTGGAGGTTTTGACATGAGTCCGATGCTGTTGGTTCTGCTTACCGCAGCCGCGCCAGTCGCCGGGCTTGGGCTAGTCCAATTGCAGGCACGCCTCGAGCGTTGGGACTACGACAGGCACGCAGAAGACTGATCGACGCCGGCGCACTGCACGCGTCGTCCGCCGGCGCTTGTCTCACTTCGACAGTTGCCACCGAATGAGTGGCACGATCTTGTCCGCCATGTACTCATGCCCGGCATCGGTGGGGTGCACGCCGTCCGTCCCGATCAGGTCGGGCCGGTCCACGAACCAGCGATCGCCGATCGGGTCAACGAAGTCCGCGCCGGCGCCCCACGCCGCGCCTGCCAGCACATCGCGAATCACCAACACCGCCACCGGCACTTCCGCCGTCGGCCACGGCGGTCCGATCACCAGAAACCGCGCGGCCGGCGCCAGCCGGCGGGCAAGGGCGAACGTGGCGTGCACGCGCTGGGCCAGCAGCACCGGGTCGACGTCCTGGTCGTTGCGGGAACCGAAGAACACCACCAGCACGTCGTCGGGCCGGACCGCCCGGGCCGTCAGGTCCGCAAAGATGCTGCCGTGGTCGCCCGGTACCCCGTACCCGGCTCTCCCCTCGGCCGCCACTTCGCTGGCGATGCGCAGGCCGGGGGCGGTGAGCGTTTCCCAGGTCCGGGCAGTCCACGAGTTCGGTCCCAGACCGCCAACATCGGTGCCGGTGGTGTACGAGTCGCCGATCACGGCGACGGGTTTGAGCCGCAGGTCCAGGGTGAGCGCCCGATACGGCCGGACCTGCACCGGATCGGCCGGGTGCGACAAAGCCACCGCCGCCACCGCGGTGAGGCTGAAGATGAAGGTGGCCAGCCGAGTCACTGCGACCTCCGTGTGAACGCCTGGAATGCATCTACCTGAAATCGTACGAGGGCCCGACGCCAACCATCGGTCAACTCGCTTGCGGCCCCGGCATTTCGGGGCAATTCCGGCAGCCGGCGTTGTTTGCCGCGACGCGGGGTAGACAGTGTCATGGCCAAGAGCACGGACCGCGAATCGTTCATCGTCGACTGTCTCGTCGGGGCATTCGAAGACCTGATGAAGGCCGACCCGGACGCGTTTCGCACCAAGTTCCGCAAGATGGCCGGCGACCCGTTCGCGTTCTACCGGGGCAGTGCGTGTCTGTTCTACGCGGACATGGCCGACCGGGAGGACCGCTGGGCCGACGAGCGCACCGGACGGGTATGGATCCAGGGCGATTTGCACGCGGAGAATTTCGGCACCTACATGGACGGCTCCGGCGTGCTGATCTTTGACGTGAACGACTTCGACGAGGCCTACATCGGTCATTTCTCCTGGGATCTGCAACGGTTCGCCGGCAGCGTCGCCCTGATGTGCTGGCAGAAGGCGTTGTCCGACGCGGAGATCTCGCGGTTGATCGAGACGTTCGTCCGCTCCTACGTGGAGCAGGTGCACTGGTTCGTCGACGTCGACGACGACTCGTCGTTCTCTCTGAATCTGCAGACCGCCCGTGGCGCGGTGCTGGCGGCCCTGCAATCGGCGCGGTTGTCGACGCGCGCGGAAATGCTGGACAAGATGACGCGGGTGGATCAATGGGACCGTCAGTTCCGCGACGCGCCCGGAGTTCGCCGGCTCGACGACGCCGAACGCGAGAAGGTGATTGCCGCCTTCGGGCGCTACCTGCAGACCATCCCGAACACCACGCGCCGGCACCAGGTCACCTACGACGTCAAGGACGTGATCGGCAAGACGGGCTTCGGCATCGGCAGCGCGGGCCTGCCCAACTACACGATCCTGATCGAGGGTTTCAATCAGGCGCTCGACAACGACATCGTATTGTCGATGAAGCAGGGCAACGTCGCCGCGCCGAGCCGGGTGGTCACCGATCCGCAAGTGCGGGATTTTTTCAAGCACCACGGGCATCGCACCGCGATCTCCCAGCGTGCGCTGCAAGCCCACGCCGACCAGCTGCTCGGCTACACCGAAATAGACGGAGTCGGCTTCGTGGTCAACGAGTTGTCCCCGTATGAATCCGACTTGGAGTGGGACGACCTGACCGAACCCGACGAAATCGCCGAGGTCGTCGAACAGCTCGGGCAGGCGGTCGCCAAGGTGCACTGCGTAGGTGACGCCGACAGCGACCAGTCGCTGGTCGACTTCCAGACCGAGGAGGCGATCGTCGCGGTGATCGGTGACCGCCTCGACGACTTCGTCGCCGACATGGTCACGTTCGGGCTGGAGTACGCCGCGGTCGTGCGTGACGACCACCGGCATTTCGTCGAGGCATTCCGGGAGGGCCGGATCCCGGGAGTCAGCGCGACCTGACCCTGGCGGGCGGCCGGCGAGCGCCCGTCACACCGCGCGCGAGGAAACCTCGGACAACGCACCGTCGATCGGGTGCAACCTGGCGGTGGGTGAGTCGTCCGGCCGGCTACCCGCGGGCGCGGGTCTGGCGCCGACCATCCGGCGCATCCAGCGCCGGGCCGGCTCCTCGACGAAGTGGTACATCAGGACCGACAACAACACCGCAATCCCGATCAGCGCGATGACATTCCACTTCCACGGGTTGTCCTGCGGCGTGAGCTCGAACTGCAACACCGCCCATCCCCACGCGGTGTGCACCAGCTCGTGAATCATGTACAGGCAGAACGAGATCTCGCCGCCGTACACCATCACCCGGGTCGAGAGCACCCACGGCAGGCTGCCCAGGCCGATTGCCAGCGTGATGACCAGCGGCACGAACAGCACGTCCACCACCCCCCCGCTGTCCACCACACCGCTGATCGGGTGCGCGTCGAACCAGTAGAGGATGCCCACCATGGCGACAACCAGCAGCAGCGAGAGGTATCCCGCCACGTGCCGGGCACGGGTGCTCAGCCGCAACCTGCGCACCGCGGCACATGCCAACGCACCCGCGATGAACTGGGTGACGATGCGGGGCAGCCAGCTCCACGGCGTATAGAAATAGCCGCTGGCCAGCAGCAGGAGCACGGGCGGCAGGCACGCGGCGAAGGACAGCACCATCAGGCTGCGCGCCCGGGTGGTCCGCTCCAACCGCATGATCACCAGGACGATCAGGCCGAACAACAGGTAGGCCAGCCATTCCGCGCTGATCGACCAGGCCGGCCCGTCCCAGCTGGTGTTGTCGAAGAACGGCTCGAACCACAACTGCACCAACAGGACCTGACGCACGTAGCTGATGGCGGTGAGGTCCCTGACCTCCGGTAGGGGCACGTGCCCGACGTGCAGGCTCAGAATCACGATCAAGGCGGCCAGGTGCATGGTGAGCAGGTACACCGGCCACACTCTGGCCAGCCGCAGCCACAGGAAGTGCACCGTGGCACGTGTCGACCACGCCCCACCCATGCGGTCGAGGTAGTTCCAGGTCAGCACGAACCCACTGAGGATGAAGAACAGGTCGACGCCCTGGGCGCCACAGTTGAGTACCGGTGCCAGGTTCTCGCGGAACTCGGGCGACACGTCGGTCAACATCGGGCGGAAGTGGAACAGCACCACCCACAGCGCCGCGATGATGCGCAGCCCGGTCAGTGCCTTGATCTCCCCGCGGATCTCGGCCTTCATCTCTACGCTGCGCACGAGGTTCTTTCCGCCTGGGTTCTTTGCTATTTTCCGCAACTCGATCCGTCATTCACCGGCCAACCGGGGCGTTCCCGCCGCTGTCCAGCCCCCCGACCGGCAACCGGCAGCCTAACAGCGGAGCCGCTGCGCAGGATCTCGGGACGTCCGACGAGCCGCTTCTTAGCAAGAAGTTAGTCGCGGCTACCAGTCTCCTTATGTTTTGCGGGCACCTTAGAGACCAGGGTTTTGGTCGGCCTGCCACGGGGAAATGGGGCTCTTTGATGACTACCGCAATCACACCGCACGTTTCCGGCGCCGTCGAGTGCAGTGGCGCCCGGATCCGGGCGCATTGTCGGCACCTGGCCACCGTCGTGACCATCAGCGGCGAGATCGACGCCGTCAACGTCGACCAAGTCGGTGAATCCGTTCGGCGTTTCGTGCTGTGCGACAAAGCCGTGGTACTTGATCTGAGTGCGGTGACCCATTTCTCCTCGGCCGGAGTGGCGCTGTTCGACGTCCTAGACGACGAATGCCGCGCGGCCGGCGTGGAGTGGATGATCGTGGCCAATCCCGTCGTGAGCGCCCTGCTGGGCGACGTCAGCGACCCCGCTGAGGCAACGCTTCCGATGACCCGCTCGGTGCACGAGGCGCTTGGCTACCTGGCCGACAGCATCAACGGGCGCCGCCAGCTGGTGCTGCCGCTGGTCAAGAAGTCCGCTTAGCCCGCCTGAGCCTACTCAGCCCCACCACGGCGAAAATCCCGGCCACCGTCGCCAGCAACAGCGTCAGCACCAATTGCTGCGGGTCGTAAACGACCGACACGGTCGGGGGCTGGCCGTCGGCCACCGGCGCGACCGCGATCGTCGAGCGGGTGTGCAGCCAGCTGAGCACGGTCGCCACCAGCGCGGCGGCAGCCAGCACCAACTCCACTACCGCGCGGGCGGTCACAGCATCGACTCGTCGTCGTCGAACGGATCCAGCTCGTCGGCGACCTCGGGGACATAAGGCCCCATCCGCTTCTCCACCAACGGCGTCAGCGCGTCCCGCAGGTGACGGTGACGACGCGCCCACGCCTGTGCGGTGCGGCCGCCGCTGAGCTTCAAACCGATGCCGTACCGGCCGCGCGGCACTCCGACCAGTTCACCCAGCGCCCGCGCCGACTGCCACCTGGCCAGCGGCTTGCCGGAGGCCACCGAGTTCTCGGCCTCGGGAAACACCTTGACGATCTCGCGCACCAGGATGGTCTCGGTGCCCTGGCGCAGGGCGTCCTCGGTGAGTTCCACCGACGTGTGGATCCGCGCCGCCTTCACCTGCAACGCCACGAAGGCAGACACCAGGACCAGGAAGACCGCCGGCACCAGCAGGGAGATCGGGACATGGTTGACGTGCTGGATGTAGATCAGCGACACCGCGGACAGCGGTCCTGCCAGCACCCAGTACCAGCTCGCGCCAGATTCGTAGAACAGCCGCTTGTCCCCGGCCTGCGGTGTCGATCCCATGTGTGCCTCCGTCATGCGAGCCACCTCGCCGCGTCGGCCGCCCAGTAAGTCAGCACGAAATCCGCCCCCGCACGTCTGATGCTGGTCAACGACTCCACCGCCGCGGCACGTTGGTCGATCCAATTATTCGCCGCCGCCGCACAAATCATCGCGTACTCCCCCGAAACCTGATACGCGGCCACCGGAACCGGCGACTGGGCCGCTGCTGCTGCCACGATGTCGAGGTATCCCATTGCGGGTTTGACCATCACAACGTCGGCACCCTCCTCGAGGTCCAGCTGGACCTCCCGCAGCGCCTCCCGGGCGTTGCCCGGCTCCTGCTGATAGGTGCGCCGGTCACCGGACAGGCTCGAGCACACCGCCTCACGAAACGGGCCGTAGAACGCCGAGGCGAACTTGGCGGCATACGCGAGGATGGCGACGTCGGAGTACCCGGCCGCGTCCAGACCGTCCCGGATCGCACCCACCTGGCCGTCCATCATGCCGCTCGGTCCTACCACGTGCGCACCCGAATCGGCTTGCGCTACAGCCAGTTCCACGTACCGGGCCAACGTCGCGTCGTTGTCCACCCGGCCCGACGCGTCCACCACCCCGCAGTGTCCGTGGTCGGTGAACTCGTCCAGGCAGGTGTCGGCCATCAGCACGGTGGCATCGCCGAGATCCTTGGCCAGATCACGCAGCGCCACGTTGAGGACACCGTCATGATCCGTGCCGGCCGACCCGACGGCGTCCTTGTCCTGTTCGCGGGGCACGCCGAACAGCATCAGTCCGCCGACGCCGGCGGCCACCGCATCGGCGGCCGCACTGCGCAGCGAGTCGCGGGTGTGTTGCACCACACCCGGCATGGAAGGGATGGGTCGCGGTTCCGATATGCCGTCGGCGACGAACATCGGCAGCACCAAATGCCTTGGCTCCAAGGAGGTTTGCGCCACCAAACGACGCAAGGCCGGGGTGGAGCGGAGCCGGCGCGGCCGCTGCCGCGGATAGCCGCTGAACGCCACTAGCGCCGGCGGCTCTTCTTGCGCGGCGGCGGCAGCGCCCCCTCGGCGCGCAACCGGGCGGCGTGCTCGGCCAGCGCGTCGACCAGCGGGCCCACCGCTGCCGTCTCCGGCTGGACATCCACCCGTAAGCCGAATTCGGCCGCGGTCTCGGCGGTCTTGGGCCCGATGCAGGCGATGATGGTGCGCGCGTGCGGCTTGCCCGCGATGCCGACGAGGTTGCGCACGGTGGAGCTGGAGGTGAAGCACACCGCGTCGAAGCCACCCGTCTTGATCATCTCCCGGGTGGACGCAGGTGGCGGGGCGGCCCGCACGGTCCGGTAGGCGGTGACGTCCTCGATCTCCCAGCCGCGTTCGCGCAGTCCCTCGGCCAGCGTCTCGGTCGCGATGTCCGCGCGCGGCAGCAGAACCCGGTTGACCGGATCGAAAATGCTGTCATAGGGCGGGAATTCGTCCAACAGTCCCATCGACGACTGCTCGCCGGAGGGCACCAGTTCCGGGCTGATGCCGAACGCGCGCACCCGGTCGGCCGTCGACTCGCCGACGCAGGCGATCTTCACCCCGGAGAACGCGCGGGCGTCCAGACCGAACTCGCCGAACTTCTCCCACACCGCGCGCACCGCGTTGGTCGAGGTGAACACCACCCACTGGAACCGGCCGTCCACCAAGCCCTTGACGGCGCGTTCCATCTGCGCGGGGCTGCGCGGCGGCTCGACGGCGATGGTCGGCACCTCGATGGGCAGCGCGCCGTACGACGCCAACCGCTCGCTCATCTCACCGGCCTGGTCCTTGGTACGGGGTACCAACACGGTCCAGCCGTACAGTGCCCGGCTCTCCCACCAGTTCAGCTTCGCCCGGCTGGCCACCGTCTTGCCGATCGTCACCACCAGCGGCCCGGTCAGTGGACCGGCCGGATCGGCGCCGCCCAGCACGGCGGGGTCGGTCAGGCCCTGCAGTGTCGTTTCGAGCGAACGCTGCTGGCAGGTGGTGCCTTGCGCGGTCACCACGCACGGTGTGTTGTCGGCCAGCTCGTGGTCGATCAGGGTGCGGGCGGCGTCGGCCAGGTGCGAACCGGTGGCCTGCAGAATCAACGGCCCGGGAGCGGCGGCCAAGGCCTCCCAATCCACATTGGGGTCACGCACGTCGGCGACGGTGTGCGAGGACCCCAGCGGCAATCCCGCGTAGGTCGGAACCGCACTGGTCGCGGCCAGGCCGGGCACGATCTCGACATGCAGGTGGGCGCGGGCGACGGCGTTCACCTCGGTGATCACCGCGTCTACCGACAGTGGGTCACCCGCCACCAGCCGCACCACGTCGACGCCGGAGCGGGCCTCGGCGGTCAGCGTCTTGGCGACTTCGGTGGGATCGCCCAGCGCGGGACGAACGTCGGGGCCTTCCGAGATCACGGCGGCGGCGGTCTCGGGGCTCGGTGCACCTCCCACCACGGCGTCGGAGCTACCGGGCGTCGCCTCGGCGGGCGCCGGGCCCGAAACCGGAGGCAGGTCCTTGCCGATCAGCGCCAGGACCGGCTCGGGCACATCGGGGTCGGTGAACACCAAGGCCGCGTTCGCCAGCACCGTGGCCGCCCGGGTGGTCAGTAGACCGGGGTCGCCGGGACCGGAGCCCACGAATGTGATGCGGCCCGGTGTCGGCTTACGCCCTCGCGTCATCGTTGTCGCTCCCACGTCTCTTTCAATTTCCTCGCGGGGGGTCTTCCCGCGCTCCCCTCATCAACTCTGCGGCGCCGAGCTCGAACAACTCCGCGGCGACCGAGAGTCCCAACTCCCGTGCCCGATCGGTGGTGCCGATCCCGGACGCGCGGATCACGTCGGATCCGTCGAGTGCCGCCACACAGCCGCGCAGCGACAGCTCTTCGAAGACCCGCCCCTCCTCATCGATGGACTCGACCACTTCCGCGATCGCGCCCACCGGTGCGGAGCAACCGGCCTCCAGTTCGGCGAGCAGAGCACGCTCCGCGGTGACCGCCACGCGCGTGTCGGCGTCGTCCAGCTCCGCCAACACCGCTGCCAACCGGCTGTCGCCGGCCCGGCATTCGACGGCGAGAGCGCCCTGAGCTGGCGCTGGCAACATCTGCACCGGCTCCAGCGTCTCGGTGACGTCATCCAGACGGCCCAGTCGGGCCAATCCGGCCCGGGCCACCACGACGGCGTCCAGATCACCACTGCTTACCCTGTTCAACCTGGTATCTAGGTTGCCTCGTAGGGGGCGGATTTCCAAACCGAGACCCAATGCCCTAAGCTGTGCGGCCCGTCGCGGGGAGGAGGTGCCCACCAGCGAACCCACCGGCAACTCCCCGAGCACCAGCCCGTCGCGGGCGACGACCGCGTCGCGGGGGTCGTTGCGCGGCGGTATGGCCGCGATGACGAACCGGGGGTCGGCGGCGGTCGGCAAATCTTTGTGCGAGTGCACAGCCGCGTCGACGCGCCCGTCCTCGATGGCCTCGCGCAGTGCGGTGGTGAACACTCCCACACCCAGCGTCTCGATCGGAGCCGACGAGCGGTCACCGGCTGTGCTGATGGTCACCAATTCGGCCGGATGGCCGTTGGCGATCAGCGCGTCTCTTACGGTCGCGGCCTGGGTGGTGGCCAGCAGGCTGCCCCGAGTGCCTATCCGGATCACGTGTGCCAATCAGTCACTCGGCCGATGGACCGTCGAGTTCCGTTGACGGAGAAGCGAATTCACCGGTGGCGACGGCGGCGACGGACGCTACGGAGTCTATGGCGGTCTGTTCCAGTTCGAAGAGTTCGCGCAGCGCCTCGGCATAGCTGTCGCCGCCCGGCGCGCTGGCCAGTTGCTTGATTCGCACCGTGGGTGCGTGCAGCAGCTTGTCCACCACCCGGCGCACGGTCCGGGCCACCTCTTCGCGCTCGGCGGAGTCCAGGCCGGGCAACCGGTTGTCCAACCGCAGCAACTCCGCCTCGACGACGTCGGCGGCACGCCGGCGCAGCGCGGTGACCGTCGGTGTGACCTCGGCCATCCGCTGTCCGGTCAGATAGGCCGCGACTTCGGCGGCCACGATGCGGCGGGCCGCGTCCACGTCGGCGGCCGCGGCATGCGCCGACGGTTCGTGTTGCACCCGATCGACATCGACCACCAGCACACCCGGCAGTCCGGCGACCGCCGGGTCGACGTCGCGCGGCATGCCGAGATCGCAGATGACCAGGGGCTTGTGCGCCTCGTCGCGGGGGGCGCTGACCAGCGCGTGGTGCACGTCGGCCAGCGACACCACCGGGCTGACCGCCCCGGTGCAGCTGACCACCACATCGGCGTCGGCCAGCGCGTGGGGCAGTCGATCGAGCGTCAGCGCTTGCGCCGGTATGCCCGATACCTCCATCCGGTCGGCCAACCGCCGGGCCCGGGCCAGCGACCGGTTCAGCACGTGCACCCGGCCGATGCCGGCGCGCGTCAGGTGTGCCGCCGCCAGCGCCCCCATCGAGCCGGCGCCGATCACGACGGCCGTTTTGCCCTCAAGGCTGCCCAGCTTGCGTTCGCCGATGTCGAGGGCGACCGACACGACCGAGGCGCCCGCAGCGTCGATCGCTGTTTCGGAGTGCACCCGCTTGCCCACCGAAAGCGCGCGCTGAGCCAACTCGTGCAGGACCCGTCCGACCGCGCTGTTGGCCTCGGCGGAGGCATAGGCGCGGCGCACCTGACCGAGTACCTGCTGCTCACCGACCACCGCGGAATCCAGCCCGCTGGCCACCGCGAACAGGTGCTCGACGGCGGCCTCGCTGTAGCGGACGTAGGCGTGTTTGGTCAGATCACCCATCGGCAGACCCGAGTACTCGGCCAGCACCTGACCGACCACCGACAGTCCGCCGTGAAACGCCTCGACGACGGCATAGACCTCGACGCGGTTGCACGTCGAGAGCACCATGGCTTCGCTCACCAGTGGCGACTGCAGCACCAAGTCGACGATCTTGACCTGATCCGACTCGTCGACACTGAGTTGTTCCAGCACGGAGACCGGCGCACTGCGGTGCGAAACCCCGAAGAGCAGGATGCTCACGGCAGCATCACCTGGCCCGCTCCCTTGCAGCTTTGGAAAGTGAACTGATGACTACGGTAGACGGTTGTCAGGTGGGCCACCAAATATCGAGTCCAGGCCGCACGGCGCGAGGCGGTCACCGGACCGCCAGGTCGGCCCGTAACCGTGGTTCGTCGACCTCCCAATAGCTGTGCTCCCGGCCGTCGAGCAACACCACCGGGAGCCGGTCGCCGAATTCGGCCCGCAATTCAGGTCTTCCGGCCTCCGCGGCAGCGTCGACGTCGATGCTGAACAGGTCGAAGTCGAGCTCGGCGGCCAACTCGGCCAGCCGGGCGTGCATCCGCTCGCAGATCACGCAACCGGCGCGGGTCAGCAGTTGCACCTGCGGCCGGATCCCGGGCGTTGTCATGACCACCAGTCTGGCATTGGTTTCGCCCCGGCCGGATAGGGTTGTTTTCGATTCGACAGCTTTCACCGGACCGGGAACCGGGCTACTCAGCGACTTGGGAGGTTTGGCTCATCTCTTCCATGGCTTCCTCTGACCCAGTGAGCGGTCGCGTCGACCTGGAGTCACTGGCCGCCAACGCCAGCGCCGAACGGGCGCTGGTCGACATCCGCGCCAACCCGACCGAGCGCCCCCAGCCGCCCATCGATCTGACCGCTGCCGCGTTCTTCGATGTGGACAACACCTTGGTGCAGGGGTCCTCAGCGGTGCACTTCGGCCGCGGACTGGCGGCGCGGGACTACTTCACCTATCGCGACGTGCTCGGCTTCGTCTACGCGCAGGCCAAGTTTCAGATTCTCGGCAGGGAGAACAGCCAGGACGTCGCCGCCGGCCGGCGCAAGGCCCTCACCTTCATCGAAGGCCGGTCCGTCGACGAACTGATACGGCTGGGCGACGAGATCTACGACGAGATCATCGCCGACAAGATCTGGCCGGGGACCCGCGAACTCACCCAGATGCACCTCGACGCCGGCCAGCAGGTGTGGCTGATCACCGCGACCCCCTATGAGCTCGCGTCGACAATCGCCCGGCGGCTGGGCCTGACCGGCGCCCTGGGCACGGTCGCTGAATCGGTGGACGGAATCTTCACCGGCCGGCTGGTGGGTGACATCCTGCACGGGACCGGCAAGGCGCATGCGGTGCGCTCGCTGGCGATCCGGGAGGGACTCAACCTCAAGCGCTGCACCGCATACTCCGACAGTTACAACGACGTCCCCATGCTGTCCCTGGTGGGCACCGCGGTCGCGATCAACCCGGATGCCCGCCTGCGCAGCCTGGCCCGCGAGCGGGGATGGGAAATCCGCGACTTCCGCACCGCCCGCAAGGCCGCCCGCATCGGGGTCCCCTCGGCACTGGCGCTGGGCGCGGCGGGCGGCGCGTTGGCGGCTCTGGCCTCCCGTCGCCAACCGCGCTGATAGGCTGCGCCGCTGAGCTAACTCTTCGATCGGAAAGCGGCGGCATGACTGTTCCCCAGGGAGCCGAAGGCATCATCGGTAAGCACTACCGGCAGGAAGACTACTTCGTGGTCGGACGCGAAAAGATCCGTGAATTCGCGCTTTCGGTCAAAGACGAAAACCCGATCCACCAGAATGAAGCCGCCGCCGCCGAGGCCGGTTACGACTGCCTGCCGGCGCCGCTGACGTTCCTGGCTATCGCGGGGCGACGGGTGCAGCTCGAGATCTTCACCAAGTTCAGCATCCCGATCAACATCGCCCGGGTCATGCACCGCGACCAGAAGTTCAAGTTCCACCGCCCGATCGTGGTCGGTGACGAGTTGCACTTCGACACCTACCTCGACTCCGTGATCCAGTCACACGGCACGGTGTTGGCCGAAATCCGCAGCGAAGTGACCGACGGCGAAGGTAAGCCGGTGATCACCAGCGTTGTCACCATGCTGGGCGAAGCGGCGCAGCATGATTCCGACACCGAGGCTACCGTGGCCGCAATTGCATCGATCTGAACCCAGCAGGTAGCGTCCCTTTCATGACAGATGGCACCACGGGTGGGACCCAACTACAGCCGCCGGTAGAGGATGTGCAGTCGCACTACGACCGCTCGAACGAGTTCTTCAAGCTGTGGCTCGATCCGTCAATGACATACAGCTGCGGGTACTTCGACGAAAATCCGAACATCGATGAGCCGCAGACCAAGACGCTCGAAGAGGCACAGTTCGCCAAGCGCAAGCTCGCACTGGACAAGCTCAACCTCGAGCCCGGGATGACGCTGCTCGACATCGGCAGCGGCTGGGGTTCGACCATGCGGCACGCCGTCGAGCACTACGACGTCAATGTGATCGGTCTGACGCTCAGCGAGAACCAACTCGCCCACTGCCAGCAGAAGTTTGACGAGATGGACAGCCCACGCCGCAAAGAGGTGCGGTTGCAGGGCTGGGAGCTGTTCGACGAACCCGTTGACCGCATCGTGTCGCTGGGCGCGTTCGAGCACTTCGCCGATGGCGCCGGCGACGCCGGATACGAGCGCTACGCCACCTTCTTCAAGAAGTACTACAGCCTGCTACCCAATGACGGCCGGATGTTGCTGCACACCATCGTGGTGCCCACTGCCGAAGAGGGCAAGAAGATGGGCCTGAAGACCACGATGACCCTGTTGCGCTTCATCAGCTTCATCCTCCGGGAGATCTACCCCGGGGGGAAGTTGCCGCAGGTCGAGCAGGTGGACCGCTACTCGACCGAGGCCGGTTTCAAGATCGAGCGCCACCACTTCATCGGGAAGAACTACGTTCCCACCTTGAACGCCTGGGCCGACGCGCTGGAAGCGAACAAGGAGAAGGCCATCGAGCTCAAGGGCGAGCAGGAGTACGAAACCTTCATGAAGTACCTGCGGGGCTGTTCGGACCTGTTCCGCGACGGCTACACCAACGTCTGCCAGTTCACCCTGGTCAAGTAATCCGACGCACTACCGTAACGCCGCTGCGACTCACGAAAGTCGCAGCGGCGGTTTACGTTTGGTGGCGTCCCGGGTCAGCCGAAGAAGATGTTGCGACGCCCCGCCAGCAGCCGGTACAGCGTCTGCTGGATGGTCTCGCGCACCTGGTCGGTCAGCTCGAAGGTGACCATCGGGTCGTCGGCGTCGCCCGGGGCGTAATCGGCGGTGTGGATCGGCTCGCCGAACGCGATCCGCCACTTGGAGGGCAACGGCACCAGCCCGGCGGGACCGGCCAACGGAAACAGCGGTGTCACCGGGAAGTACGGCAGGCCGAACAGCCGCGCCAGCAGCTTCACATCGGTGAGCATCGGGTAGATCTCTTCGGACCCGATGATCGAGCACGGCACGATCGGCGCCTTGGTGCGCAACGCGGCCGAAACGAAGCCACCGCGCCCGAACCGCTGCAATCGGTAGCGATCCTCGAAGCGCTTACCCAGGCCCTTGTATCCCTCGGGGAATACTGCGGTGAGCTCACCGGCAGCCAGCAGCCGGTGCGCGTCGGCCGTGCAGGCCATGGTGTGCCCGGCCTTGCGTGCCGCCGACCCCACCACCGGCAGGTCGAACACCATGTCCGCGGCCAGCAGGCGTAGGTCGCGCTGCGCCGGGTGCTCGTCGTGCACCGCCACCGACAGCATCAGGCCGTCGAACGGCAGCACTCCGGCGTGATTGGCGACGACTAACGCCGCACCATCGCTGGGGATGTTCTCGATGCCGCTGACTTCGACCCGGAACCACGAATTGAAGAAGAACCGCAGCAGGGGCCGGACGATCGCGTCGTTGAAATGCGGGTCGAACCCGAATTCGTCGACGCTGTAGTCGCCGATCAGGCGTTGCCGCAGGAAACCGGCGACCGCGGCCACACGCTGGGCTACATCGTTGAGTGGGACCTCGCCGGCCGACGAGCCGCCCGCCGCCCGGCGGTGCTCGTCGATCTCGCGGACGACGGCGGCGACCTCTTCGGCCGTTGCACGTCCGCTCGGATCGGCGATCAATGACGGGTGCTGACGCGACGCCTCCGTACGTTGATCGGCACGGCGACGCGCCGCTACACGACCCCGATTGCTGTGCAGTGGAATAACATTCGCTCTGGGCTCACCCGCCACGTTTCTTACCCAAATCTATTCACTACCCCGACCAAGGAATGGGACTACGGCTACCCCAGCGCTGCGCCAAAGCTATGGCACGACCCTCCCAGGAGCGTACCCGATGTGGGTCGATTATGGGAGTCAAGTTGCGCCCGCGCAGGTAATCGTCGAACGCGTCCGCCGTCGACCATTTGGGTTGATAACCCAGTTCAGAACGCATCCTGGTGGTGTCCATCACGCGGCCGTAGCTCAAATACGCGAACTGATCGCGACTGATCTCGTTGTACCGGTTGGCACGTCGTAGTGAATCGAGAGCCCATACCCCAAATCCCGGTACCGGCAACGGAATTCGGCCGGCACGGCGAATCGCTTGGGACAACATGATGATTCCGTCGGCACCGATGTTGAAGGTGCCGGCCCTGCCGACCATCGCCGCACGCTCCAGCGCGCCCAGCGCATCCTGCTCGTGCAGCAGCTGCAGCCGGGCATCGCGGCCGAACATCGTCGGCACCAAAGGCCCCGCCAGATAACGCGATAGCGAGGTGTCCATTGCCGGGCCGATCATGTTGGCCAACCGCAAGATGGTGACCGCGATATCGGGCCGGCGCCGGCCCAGCCCGCGCACGTATCCCTCGATGTCGAGACTGTCCTTGGCGAAGCCCTCGCGGAAGGGCCGACGGCTGCTGCTGTCCTCGGTGAACATGACCGGGTCGTGCGGGCTCGAGCCGTACACCTCGGAGGTCGACTTCAGCACCACGCGGCGTACCGAGGGCGCCTTCTGACAGGCGGCGAACAGCTGCATCGCCCCCATCACGTTGAGCTCCTTCAACGCCGCGGTACCGCCCGAGCGTGGCGCGTACGACGCGGCAGCGGCATGCACCACGGTGTCCACGTCGCCGTTTCGGATCACCTTGGTGATGAACGGGTTGCGGATATCGGCGCGGACGAACTCCGCGCGGCCCATCCGGCGCAGCATGTCTTTGCTCGGCGCGATCGCGTCCACCGCGATGACGCGGTTGATCAGGGGGTTCTGCACCAGGCGAGCCGTCAGGTAACCGCCCAGGAACCGGCACGCCCCAGTGACCAACACCACCTTCGGGTAGTGCACGGTGTCGCCGGCGGTGCCGCCCCCATCGTCCTGGCCGTTCGACGAATCCACCTTGACAGCCTAGCGACGAGAAGGAGCGGAGGCGTTACGGACGGGCGTCGGTTCGCGCGGGCAGAACTTACTTGCCAAGTTTTCTGCGCTGCACCCGGGTGCGACGCAGCAGCTTGCGGTGCTTCTTCTTGGACATACGCTTGCGCCGCTTCTTGATTACTGAACCCATGAACTCCGCTATCTCACCGGCCGTCAAAGGCCACAAATGGACCCCGCCACCTTACCGAACGGCAGGCCCACAACACCAAACCGGCCGGAGCGGCTAGCCGGCGTCGAAGTACGACGTCTCCAGCATGTCGTGGACGGCCTTGGCATGGACGCGGAAGGACCGCCCCACCCGAACCGCGGGCAGCTCACCGTTGTGCACCAACCGGTACACCGTCATCTTGGACACCCGCATCAGCGCCGCAACCTCGGCGACCGTGAGGAATTGTGTCCGGGACTGCGCAGCGTCCGCCGGACCGGCATCGCGTGCCGCTTTACCTGCAGAATCCCGTGCCGACGGCCCATTCGTTGACGTCATCGCAACCCAATCGTGTCAGGCCCACGCAATGCCAACGGCTTCCCCTCCGCTGGCACCCACACGGGCATACACAAGGAGAATAGCGGGACTAGTGGGGTTACTGGTACTGGTGAGAGACAATCGGTTCAAAAATCTTGAATTATTCGGATGTAATTCTCAGCTGTTCAGAGCGGTTTTTCGCAGCTTGTACCGCCGCGTCGACAGCCGCCCGCAATCCGCCCAGTTCCAGCGCACGCAGGCCGGCCGCCGTGGTACCGCCGGGCGAGGTGACCGAGGCCCGCAGCTGTGCCGGCGAGGTGTCCACCCGCAGCCCGATCGGCTCGCCGTCGACCGGCCGGCGCCCTTCATCCATCCGCTCCAAGAGCATCGCCGCCGACCCGGCCATGGTCTGCGCCGCCAGATCGGTGGCCACCTGGCGGCTCAGACCCACCGCTACGCCGGCGTCGACCAAGGCCTCGACCAGCAAGAAGAAGTAGGCCGGGCCCGAGCCCGATAGCGCAGTCACCGCGTCCAGGTGCTGCTCGGAGACCGTGAGCACCCCGCCGACCGCGTCGAACAGCGCGGAGACCTCGTCGAGCTGGGCAGGGGTGACGAAGCGACCCTTGGCCAGCGCGGTCACCCCGGCGCCGACCAGCGCCGCCGCGTTGGGCATCGCCCGGATGACCGGCGTTCCGGCCGGCAACTTGGACTCGAAGTAGGTGAGGGTGATGCCCGCCGCAACCGTGACGAACACCTGCTCGGCGCTGTCGTGCTCGGCCGCTGCGGCCGCGTCGGCGAGGTCGTCGATCACCGCCTCGACGTCAGCCGGCTTGACGGCGACCACCACGAAGGTCGCGTTCTCGGCCGCGTTCCGGACCGAGGTCACCACCAGCACGCCGTAGGTGTCGGACAGGTACTTGGCCCGATCCGGCATGCGTTCGGCCACCACGAGGTCTTTCACCTGCCGCCCTGACCGCAGCAGGCCCGACAGCAGAGCCTCACCGATGCTGCCACCGCCGATGATCGCGATTCTCGCCATGCCGGAAAGCATTCCAGACAGCGCGGCCCGGTTACCGGGCAGGCACCATCGCCAGCTGGCGCGCTTGCACCACCAGGCGGCCCAGCTCGTCGACGACGATATGGTCCTCGTCGAACCAGTCGTGCCCGATCTCGACGCAGGTGGCGACGATACGCAGCCACCCGTCGGCCGGCAGGGACCGCAGCAGGGCAGTGAGCTGAACGGTCGGCGCCCAGCCCGTGCGGTCCACGGCGAACGTCACCGGAGCCGACAGATCGCCGCACATCAACGCGAACTCTGCATCGGGAGCGACGTCGCGCGGACGGGCCCACATCTGGATCACCGGGGGCCGCCCGTCGCCGGCGGTTTCCATCGTGGAAAGCAGCGGCCGGATATCACAGCCGGCGCCAAGGTTCACCAGCCCGCCCAACCGGTGGCCGGCGGTGATCGGCGCCAGATCGGCCGGCGGCTCGGGAGCCATCAGATCCAGCACCGGATTCGCCGTCAGCAGCGGCTCGCTCTCGCCCGGAAGATGATGTTCGGGCTCGCCGAGTGTGACGACGGCGTGCACCGCGGTGCGGTCGCCCTGCATCAACTCGACATCGGCCACGGTGATCCGGCGACCGCGCTTGCGCAGGAACGTCACCAGCCGCACCGGTCCCGGGTCGGGTGCCGACAGAAAGTTCGCCGACACGGCGACCGGGTGCAGGTTGTCCCCGCCGAACGCGGTCCGGGCGGCCTTGGCGCACAGCGCGACCATCACACCGCCGTGCACCTTGGGGCCGATGGTCCAGTTCTGGTCGAGCGTGCCCTCCAGTACCGGACCGTTCGGCCCGGAGTCGACTTCGCGCAACGCCATCGCGGCGGAGAACAACGCGCTCATCGCAGCAGGTTGGTGCGGGCGAACTGCAACGACTCGATGAGCATCGCTTCGCGCTCGGCGGCCGACCGGACGCCTGAGGTGGACACTTCCAGCACCACGTGACCGGTGAAATCACTCGCGGCCAGCATCTGGCACACCTCGGCGGTCGGTTGGGTGCCGCGGCCGGGAACCAGATGCTCATCGGCCGGCAGGCCGCTGCCATCGCAGAGATGCAAATGGACCAGCCCGGTGCCCATCCGGCGCGCCATCTCCAGCGAGTCGGTGCCGGCGGTGGAGGTGTGCGAAAGGTCGAGCGTGTAGTGCGCGTGATTGCCGTCCAGCGGGTCGTAGGACGGCGCGAACGCCGAGATCGCCGGACCGGGCCCGCCGCCACGCCGGCGCATGCGTTGCCGGCTCTGATCGCTGCCGAAGAACCGGTCGGCGCGGAACGGGAACATGTTCTCCACGGCCACCATGACGCTGCTGGATTCTTCCAGAGCCTTGACCTGTTCGCTGAATCCCTCGGCATAACGCCGTTGCCAGCGAAAGGGTGGGTGCACCACCACGGTCTGTGCTCCCAGCTGCTCGGCGGCGCGCACGCTGCGGTCCAACTTCACGATCGGATTGGCGCCCCACACCCGCTGGGAGATCAGCAGGCAGGGCGCGTGCACCGACAGCACCGGCACGCGGTAGCGCCGAGACAACCGGCCGATGGCGTCGATGTCCTGGCTGACTGACTCACCCCACACCATCAACTCGACACCGTCGTAGCCGAGTCTGGCCGCATACTCGAACGCAGCCTCGGTTCGCAGGGGATACACCGAGGCCGTGGACAAGCCGACTTTGATTGCTGGGCGCACTGTCTGTCTAGAGCATCTGACCCGTGTGCAGCAGCGCCATCGGTCCGAGGGTGATCAGCGCACCCACCGCGACCGCGATCAACGTGCTGGCGATGTCCTCGGTCTTGCGGACCACCCGGACGCCGACCACCAGACCCAGGATCACCAGCACCGAAAGCACCAGCGCGACGATGGAATTCCACCGCCACAGCTGGTCGAATGCGATGAACAGGCCGGCGCCGAAGGCAACGGCCAGGATGGACTGCAGCACGGTCAACGCGCCGCGACCGAGTGCCGCCAGGGTGCCCCCCGACCGGCGGGAAGGGGCCTGAGCATCAGCGTCTAGGTCGTGCTCCCCGGCGGCCTTGCGCTCACCGCCCCGGCGGGCGACCTCATCGGCGATCGACTGTCCGCCGAACAGCGTGCGTTCGCTACCGTCTGCCGCCTCCTGCAGATAGGAGCCCGCGTACGCCGATTCCTCGACCGCCGACTCCGCCTCGCGCACCTCGTCGTCCATCACGTCCACCGAGGCGTCGGTGTAATGCCCCACCGGATCCGGACTCATCCCCTCGGCGCCGGACTGCCCGTCGGCGTCGCCCACCTCTTCCAGGTGGCGCACCGGCCTCGGGTATTCGCTGCGTTCGGGCCCGGTCCGGCGCGTGGCGAGCGGTTCGGATTTCGGCCAGCGTGGTTCGGGCTCGGCCCAATACACGGTCTTGGGCGATTCCGCTGTGCTGCCGGCGGCCGATTCGGAGACCTGCTCGACGACGGGCTCGGCCGCAGGCGCCGGCGGCGGCTCGGCGACCGGGACTTCCCTGTCGGTCTGCGGCGGCGCGACGGCCCGCGGCGCCGGCGGGTCATCCCGGATGATCGGAATCTCGCCGGTCAATTCGGCTACTGTCACCGAGTCGTCACCGCGCCGGCGCCGGCGGCGGCGGGTGACCGCCGGGGCACCGATGGTTCCATTCCTGGCCAGCAGTTCGGCCACCGAGATCTGCTTGGTGTCCTCGGAATCCGGTCCGGTCATGGTTTGCCTCTCGATCGGGTGGGCGCGTTCCGATCAACTACCTGATATCCAGCATCCCGCACCGAATTCTCCACCAGTGCGGTTCCGTCGGCTTCGGCATCGAGTTTGCGCAAGATGAGACCTTCCCGGAGCGCCCACGGGCAGATATCCACCTGTTCTATCGACAGCGCTCGCATGCTCGCCTCCGCCACCAGAGCACCCGCCACAATCTGCGGCGCCCGCTCGGCGCTGACTCCTTCCAGTTCTGCCCGGTCAGCGGTCGTCATCCTAGAGATGAAAGATATGAGTTGTCTGAGGCCGTTGGCCGTCAGCGTCCGCTTCACCCGCGGACCGGCCGCCGACGGAGCCGCTCCGGTGAGACGCGCCAGCGACCGGAACGTTTTCGACGTCGCGACCGCCAGGTCGGGTTCGCCGGCCTCGAGCACGGTTGCGCTCGGCTCGGCCAGCTCCGCGTCCAGCCAGTCCCGAAGCATCGCCACCCGGCGCCGCCCGGGCGGATCGTCGGGCAGCCACTCGCGGGTCAACCGCCCGGCACCCAGCGGCAGCGACATCGCGACCTCGGGTTCCTCGTCGACACCGCTGGAGACCTCCAGCGAGCCGCCGCCGATGTCGAGGTTGATGATGCGTCCCGCGCTCCACCCGAACCAGCGCCGCACCGCCAGGAACGTCAGCCGGGACTCGTCGACGCCGCGCAGCACCTGCAACTCGACGCCGGCTTCCTTGCGCACCCGGGCCAGCACGTCGTCGGAGTTCTCGGCATCACGTACCGCCGAGGTGGCGAAGGCCATCAACTCCGCGCAGCCGGAGCTGATGGCGATTTTGGCGAATTCGTCGATGGTGGAAACCAGCTTGTCGGCGCCGCGTCGGGTGATCTTGCCGGAACTGTCGGTCGCCTCGGCCAGGCGCAAGGTGGCCTTCGTCGAACTCATCGGCGTCGGGTGCCCACCACGGTGCGCATCCACCACCAGTAGGTGGACGGTGTTACTGCCCACGTCCAACACGCCCAATCGCACGGATTCAAGGTAGTCGGGCGGCCGCTGCACGCACATCTCGGGCCGTGACGCGGCGCGGGGCGGCCACACCGACAACGCAGCCGGTGGTCGCCGCAATCGTGGACTAACGTTGCACCCGTGGCGAACTGGCGGCCGGGACACGAGGTGGATCTGGATTTCACCCGCGAGTGGGTGGAGTTCTTGGACCCCGACAATCCCGAACACCTGATTGCGGCCGATATGACCTGGCTGTTGTCCCGGTGGACGTGCGTATTCGGCACCCCGGCCTGTCAGGGCACCGTGGCGGGCCGCCCGGACGACGGATGCTGCTCTCATGGCGCCTTCTTGTCCGACGACGACGACCGCGCCCGGTTGGACGACGCGGTGCAGAAGTTGACCGAGGACGACTGGCAGTTCCGTGACAAAGGCCTGGGCCGCAAGGGGTACCTGGAGCTCGACGAGAACGACGGCGAACCGCAGTACCGCACCCGCAAACACAAGAACGCGTGCGTCTTTCTGAACCGGCCCGGGTTTCCGGGCGGGGTCGGCTGCGCACTGCACAGCAAAGCCCTCAAGCTGGGCGTGCCACCACTGTCGATGAAACCTGATGTGTGCTGGCAGCTACCCATCCGGCGCAGTCAGGAGTGGGTGACCCGGCCCGACGGCACCGAGATCCTCAAGACCACCGTCACCGAATACGACCGCCGCGGCTGGGGTTCGGGCGGTGCCGACCTACACTGGTACTGCACCGGCGATCCGGCCGCCCATGTGGGCGCCAAGCAGGTCTGGGAAAGCCTCGCCGACGAACTCACCGAGTTGCTCGGCGCGAAGGCCTATGCGGAGCTGGCCGCAATGTGCAAGCGCCGCAGCCAATTAGGGCTCATTGCAGTGCACCCGGCGACCCGGGCCGCCGAGTAGGGGCCCAATACCCGAGCAGGTTGGCTCAAACGAATCACCGGCCGACCTGTCGACGCTAATATCGCACGACTGGCTCCGGGCCGATTCGGGTTGCGCCTGGACCACCGGATAGGGAGTCGACCGTGTCTTTTGTGGTGTCCAGCCCCGATCTGGTGGCGTCGGCAGCGAGCGATCTGGCTCGACTTGGATCAACCATCCAGATAGCCAACAACGCCGCGGCGGCAACGACAAGGCGGTTGCTGCCGGCGGCTGCCGACGAAGTGTCGACAGCGGTGGCGGCGCTATTCGGTCGACAAGCGCAGAGCTATCAGGCTCTGAGCCTCCAAGCCGCCGCTTTCCATGAGCAATTCGTCGCGGCCATCACGAGAAGCGCGGCGTCATATGCCACCGCTGAGACCGCCAACACCGGACCCCTGCAGCTTCTGTTGGACGCCATCAACACCCCTACCCAGACCCTGCTGGGTCGCCCGCTGATCGGTAACGGCGCGGCAGCACCGGCAGGCAGCGGGCAAAACGGCGGAGACGCCGGGATATTGATCGGCAACGGCGGAAATGGTGGCTCCGGGACCCTCAACCAGGGTGCCGCCGGCCCCGGCGGCAACGGTGGGGCCGCCGGCCTGCTGTGGGGCCGAGGCGGTAACGGCGGGGCGGGCGCGAACAGCGGGAACCAAGCCCCCGGCGGTGCCGGCGGTAACGGCGCGGCCGGCGGATTGTTCGGCAGCGGCGGTAATGGTGGCGCGGGCGGCAGGGGTGGCCCCGGCGACATCGGTGGCGTCGGCGGTGCGGGCGGTGCCGCCGGACTTTTCGGCACCGGCGGCAACGGCGGCAACGGAGGCAGCGGCGGCAGTGCCGGCGGGGCCGGCGCCAGCGGCGGCGGCGGCGGCCGGGGTGGCTTGCTGTTCGGCGACGGCGGCGCCGGCGGCAACGGAGGTGACGGACTGACGGTGGGTGACGGCGGCAATGGGGGGGCCGGCGGCTTGGGCGGGAGGTTGTGGGGCAACGGCGGAGCCGGGGGCGCCGGTGGTAGCGGCGGCAACGTCGCCGGCGTCGCCGCCAACGGCGGTGCCGGCGGCGGTGGCGGATTGTTGTTCGGCGACGGCGGTGCCGGCGGCGGCGCGGGCATCGGATCCACCGGGTTGCCCGGGGCCGGCGGCAACGGCGGAACCGCCGGCTTCTTGATCGGCAACGGCGGCGATGGTGGATTCGGCATCACCGGTGGAGCCGCTGGCAAGGCCGGAGTGCTGATCGGCAACGGCGGTGACGGCGGCGTCGACAGCGGTCAGTCCGGCACCAGCGCCGGATTCTTCTTCGGCAACGGCGGTGCCGGTGCCAACGCCCTGGCCGGGGTCGGCGGGAACGGTGGCAACGGTGGGTTGATCGGCGACGGCGGGGTCGGCGGCCGGGGCTCCAACACCAGCCTCGGGGCCGCTGGGGGCGGGGGCAACGGAGGCAACGGCGGACTGCTGTACGGCAACGGGGGGACCGGCGGAAACGGCGGGAATGCCTCAGGCCTCGGTGGGGTTGCAGGCGGCGGCGGCCGGGGCGGCGCTGCCACCGGCTTGTTCGGTTCTGGAGGTGCCGGCGGGCTCGGCGGTAACGCACCCGCAAACGGATCTGGCGGCGGCGGTGGAGCCGGCGGATCCGCCGCGGGCTTCGGCAATGGCGGTCGCGGCGGAACCGGGGGCAACGGCAACTTCGTCGGCAGCGGTGGTGCCGGCGGCGACGCCAAATTCATCGGCAACGGCGGCGCCGGAGGAAACGCAGGGACCGGCGGCAACTTCGACGCGGTCGGCGGTGGCGGCGGCAATGCGTGGTTGATCGGCAACGGCGGCAACGGCGGGAACGGTTTCGGCCAGGCGCCGGGCGGCACCGGCGGGACCGGTGGACTGTTGTACGGCCGGTACGGGACGAACGGTACGCCTTAGCGACGGCCCTTCGGCCTCAGGAGCCCCGGTAAGCCATCACCATCCGCAGGGCGCTGGCGTTCAGGTACGCCTCCACGGCGGCGGCGGCGTCCGCGGCATCGTTCGCGGCTACGGCGTCGGTGATCGCCTGCAAGTCGGCGATCACGGGCCCGGGATCGTCGTAGGCGCGGGTGAGTTCGTGTTCACGGCCCCCGAAGGCGTCTTCCACCCAGCGGTATAGCAAACTCAGCGCACGGTTGCGGGTGCTGTGAATGAGGACATGGAAGTAGGCCAGGTCGGCCGCTTGCCGCGCGGCGGAAGTATCCGCAGCACGGACCGCGGCCAGCGCGGCGGCCAACGCCTGGTGATCCTCCGGATTGCCGCGCTGGGCAGCCAGCCGGCCGATCACCGGACCCAGCGCCGCCCGCACCTCGAGCAACTCGACCAGAAACTCCGGTCCCAACTTGCGAACCAGGGCTTCCACTACCGCCGGATGGGTGAGACCCGCCGGATCCCGCACCACACTGCCGCTGCCCTGCCGGACCTCGATCAGACCCATCTGCTGTAGCCGGGCCAGGCCCTGGCGCAAGGACGTGCGGTTGACACCCAGCTGATCGGCGAGTTCGCGTTCGGGCGGCAGCGTCGAACCAGGCGGGAACACGCCATCGAGGATGGCGTCGGCGATGGACGCGGCGATCTGTTCGTCGACGCGCTGCCGCTCCGGCGGGGGTATCGATGTTGATTGGTTCATTGGCTCAACCAATATTGTATTCTGTCAGTCAGGAAGCCACAACCCGGCACATGCCCCGACGGAGGAGACGCAGTGGACGAAGAATCGCGATCGGCCGCGGCCCCGCGCTGGCGGGGCGCACCAGGACGCCTGGAGGTCTGGTATGCGACCCTGTCCGATCCGGTGACGCGCGCCGGGCTGTGGGTGCACTGCGAAACCGTGGCGCCGACAGCGGGCGCACCGTACGCGCACGGTTGGGTGGCCTGGTTCCCGCCGCAGGGATCACCCCGAACCGAGCGTTTCGGCCCCGAACCCGTCCAACCCGCCGCGGGTTCAGCGTGGTTCGACGCGGCCGGCGCAGCGGTGGGTCCGGAATTGCTGAGCGGACGGGCGGGGTCGCTGGCCTGGAACCTCTCGTGGAAGGACACCGGCGCGCCGCTGTGGACGTTTCCCCGCTTGGCGTGGGAACGGGAGGTGCTGCCCGGCGCCCAGGTGGTGGCGGCCCCCACGGCCGACTTCGCCGGGGCGCTGACCGTCGACGACGAAAACCTCTGCCTCGACGGGTGGCGCGGCAACGTCGCCCACATCTACGGGCACGGCAACGCCAGGCGGTGGGGGTGGATTCATGCCGACCTCGGCGACGGCGATGTACTGGAAGCCGTCACCGCGGTTTCGCACAAGCCCGGGCTGAACCGGCTGGCCCCGCTGGCGTTCGTCCGCTTTCGGATCGACGGAAAGGATTGGCCCGCAAGCGTTCTGCCGTCGCTGCGAATGCGCACGACGCTGGGATTGGAGCACTGGCAACTTGAGGGGCGCATCGGTAGGCGCGCGGTGTTGATCCGCGTCGACCAGCCACCTGAACGTTGCGTGAGCCTGCGGTACACCGATCCCGACGGCGGGACGTGCGTATGTACCAACACCGAGCAGGCGGACGTCCACATCGAGATCAGTCACCGCCGCAACGGCACCCGCGTGGTCGAACGCAGCTGGTCGGTGCTCGGCACCGGACACACCGAAGTCGGCCTGCGCGGACAGCAGGCACCGCCCGTCAACGAAAGGACCCTGTCGTGAGTTTCGCCCTGGACCCGCCACTGCTGTTCGCCTCCGGACTGCTTATCGAGCGGCGGTTGCCTCCCGAGCGGCGCGACGTCGTCGAGGCCGCGGTGCTGGGGGTCTTCTTCGCCGGATCATTCGGTCTGTACAACAACGTTCCCGGCCTGGGCTTTCTGTGGCGCCCGTTCCGCGCCCAGAACGGCCGCGACTTCATGTGGAATTCCGGCGCGTTCCACCTGAACACCGAGGAGCTGGACTGGCCGGCGCACGCCGCGGCCGGAGGTATCTTCGCCACCTACCCGTTCTTCCTCAAGCTCGGCCGGGCGTTGGGGCGGCGAGTGGCCGCACGCTCATGAGCAAGCTGACCGATCGAGTCGGCCGATCCGCCATAGCCTCCTTCGGCACCGCCCTGCTGCCGCAGGAGCACGGCGGGCCCACCGAGACGGAGTTCGTCGAACGGGTCAACCGTTACCTGTCGCGGATGCCTGCCACCTCGCGGCTCGCGGTGCGGGCCGGATTGTTCTCCCTGGCGGCGGCGAGCTATCTCACCACTGGCCGGTCGCTGGCACGGCTCGGGCCCGGTGAACGGGAACAGGTGCTGCACCGCATCGCGGCGCTCAACGCCGATGCCGGCGCCGCCGTCGAAGGCATGAAGGTGATCGGGCTACTGGCCAACGGCGCGGATACCTATGCCGCCGAGCTACTTTCGCGCGCCCAGAACGAAGCCGCGGTGCGTCCGGACGCAGCGTTGGACATCACGCGATCGGCCGACAGCGCCTCTGTCGTCACCACCGATGTGGTGATCGTCGGATCCGGTGCCGGCGGCGCGATGGCGGCCCGCACCCTGGCTCGGGCCGGCCTTGCCACCGTGGTGCTCGAGGAGGGACGGCGCTGGACCGTCGAGGAGTTCCGCACCACGCACCCGATCGACCGTTACGCCGGTCTCTACCGGGGCGCCGGGGCCACCGTCGCGCTGGGTCGCCCGGCGGTGGTGCTGCCGATGGGCCGTGCGGTCGGCGGCACCACGGTGGTGAACTCCGGCACCTGCTTCCGCCCACCGGATGCCGTGCAACGCCGCTGGCGCGACGAATTCGGCCTGGCCTTCGCCGACCCGGACCGGCTGAAAGTCCAGTTGGACGAGGTCGAGCGCACCTTGCAGGTCGCCCCGGTGCCGCTGGACGTCATGGGCCGCAATGGCAACCTGCTGCTCGATGCCGCGGGGGCACTGGGCTGGCGGGCGGCACCCATCCCCCGCAACGCCCCCGGGTGCGAAGGGTGCTGCCAGTGCGCAATAGGCTGCCCCCACAACGCCAAATTCGGTGTACACCTCAACGCGCTGCCCCAGGCATGCGCGGCCGGGGCGCGCATCATCTCCGAAGCGCGCGTGCAACAGGTGCTGATCCGGGATGGACGCGCCTACGGTGTGCGGGCCCGCCGGCCCGACGGCACCGTGATCGACATCCTCGCCGATACCGTCATCGTCGCAGCCGGTGCAACGGAAACACCGATGTTGCTGCGGCGCAGCGGCATCGGTCAGCATCCGCGGCTGGGCCGCAATCTCGCGCTGCATCCCGCGTCGGTGCTGGCCGGGCGGTTCGAGGAGGACGTGTACGCCTGGCGCGGCGTGCTGCAGAGCGCGGCGGTACACGAATTCCACGAGTCCGACGGCGTGCTGATCGAGGCGACCTCGACGCCACCGGGCATGGGATCGATGGTGTTCCCGGGTTATGGCGCCGAATTGCTGCGTTGGCTCGACCAGGCGCCCCGGGTGGCGACGTTCGGTGCGATGGTGGCCGACCAGGGCGTCGGCTCGGTGCACTCGGTTCGCGGCGAGACGGTGGTGCGCTATGACATCGCGCCGGCCGAGATCGCCAAGCTGCGAGTGGCGCTGCAGGCCATCGGCCGGTTGCTGTTCGCGGCCGGCGCGGTCGAAGTGCTCACCGGTCTGCCCGGTGCACCCACGGTGAAATCGGCGGCCGAACTGCAGGACCTGCTGGCCCGCACCAGCCCCCGGAGCCTGCACTTGGCCGCCTTCCATCCGACCGGGACCGCGGCCGCCGGCTCCGACGGGCAGGTCTGCCCGGTCGATTCGGCCGGCCGGTTGCGCGGCGTCCGAGGGGTCTGGGTGGCCGACGCTTCGATCCTGCCCAGCTGCCCTGAGGTCAACCCGCAGGTGTCGATCATGGCGCTGGCGCTTGCGGTAGCCGAGGAGGTGATGGGAGCGCGCTAGGACTGCGTCGGCGTCGATGGCCTTACTCGTGGATCACCCGTCGTGACCGGGCGCAACAATTGACCTCCAATTGATGTGGAGTTCGTGTGCGTTTCTTTGGCCTGCCCCGGTATGCCCGGCAACGCCACCGGCGGCGCGGGAGGGGATGGCGGTGATGGCGGCACCGGCGGAATTGGCGGGGCGGGCGGATCGGGGACAACTAGGGAAGGCTTCGGATCGGCAACCGGCGGCCGCGGTGGCGACGGGGGCGACAGCGCTGCAGACCTGACACCGGGTGGTAACGGTGGGAAAGGCGGTGACGTCTTTGGGGGTAGGGGTGTCAGACCTGGTCTCGGAGGCTTAGGCGGCAGCGGCGGACCGGGTGGAGTGCAGGGCGATAACGGCGACGACGGGCTCGTGATCACGGCCACATGAAGTTAGTGGCCGTTGGCAAGCACCGCTACGGCATCTGGCCGGCCGCTGCACGCAGGCAGCGGAACCCCCGCCCTATCGGCCGGGCTAACCCTCCAGCTTGTAGCCCAGCCCGCGCACCGTCACCAGGTGCACCGGGTTGGCCGGGTCGGCCTCGATCTTGGACCGCAGCCGCTTGACGTGGACGTCGAGGGTCTTGGTGTCACCGACGTAGTCCGCACCCCACACCCGATCGATCAGCTGGCCGCGGGTCAGCACCCGCCCGCTGTTGCGCATCAGATATTCCAGCAGGTCGAATTCCTTGAGCGGCAACGTAATCACATCACCATTCACCGAAACTACGTGCCGTTCGACATCCATCCGGACCGGGCCCGACTCGAGAACCCCGTCGCTGATCTCGGAGTCGTCGTCGCCGCCGCGCCGCAATACCGCCCGGATTCGGGCGATCAGCTCGCGTGCCGAATACGGCTTGGTCACATAGTCGTCAGCGCCCAGTTCCAGGCCGACCACCTTGTCGATCTCACTGTCCCGGGCGGTCACCATGATCACCGGCACGCTGGAGCGGGCACGCAACTGCTTGCACACGTCGGTGCCCGACATGCCGGGCAGCATCAGATCCAGCAGCACGATGTCTGCGCCGGCCCTGTCGAACTCGGACAGCGCCGAGGGACCGTCGGTCACCACCGTGGCCTCGAAGCCCTCTTTGCGCAGCAGAAAGGCCAGCGGATCGGCCAACGACTCCTCGTCTTCCACAATCAGCACGTTTGTCATCGGCGCTGCTCCTCCTCATTGCTTGGCAATGCATCGTCGTTCGCGCATGTCATCGGCGCTGCTCCTCCTCATTGCTTGGCAATGCATCGTCGTTCGCGCATGTCATCGGCGCTGCTCCTCCTCATTGCTTGGTCGTCCCCGCCAAGCAGGAATTACCGGTGTCATCAGCGACTCAGTTCTTCCTCTCGTTGGGACCTGGCCCGGACGTCACGGCCGAGCAGTTGCTCAGGTTCCTCGTTGGTCTCGGATGCCGGCGCCGGGGACGCCGAGCCGAACGCCGGTATCGACAACGTGAACGTCGATCCGGTTCCCGGCTTGCTCCACACGCCGATACTGCCGCCATGGTTGGCCGCGACGTGCTTGACGATGGCCAACCCCAGGCCACTGCCACCGGTGGCGCGCGACCGCGCCTTGTCGCCGCGGAAGAAGCGCTCGAACACCCGCTCCTGGTCTTCTAAGGCGATGCCGATGCCCCGGTCGGTGACGGCGATCTCGATGTTGTCACCGCGCCGGCGCCGGCTGATCGACACCAAGGACCCGCGCGGCGAGTAGGCGATCGCGTTGGACACCAGGTTGGCCAGCGCCGTCACCAGCAGCGTCTGGTCGCCCAGCACCTGCAGACCACTGGGGGCATCGGTGCGGATCTCGATGTTGGCGTTCTCAGCTGCCACTTTGTGGCGCGAAATTGCCTCGGAGACCACGGTGTCGACGTCGACATCGGTCACGTTGGACAACCGCTCGGCACCTTGCAGTCGGGACAGCTCGATCAGTTCGGCCACCATGTCACCCAACCGATTGGCCTCGATGAGCACCTTCTCCGCGAAGCGGCGAACCGTCTCGGGGTCGTCGGCGGAAGCCAGCAGAGCTTCGGCGAGCAACGCCATCGCGCCGACCGGAGTCTTGAGCTCGTGACTGACGTTGGCCACGAAGTCGCGCCTGGTCGCTTCCATGCGGGCGTAGTCGGACTGGTCATGGACGAACACCACGGCAAAACGGCGGTCGTCCTCACTCAACAATCGGGCATGTCCGTGTACCGACAGTCCCGGCCTGCCGCCCGGTCGCCTGACCGGTGCCAGGTCGAACTCCACGTCCTCGCCGCCCAGGGCCTGCTGCGCAGCCTTCCACGCCGCGTCGTCCAGTTGCCGATCACGCACCAGACCGAGTTCCTTGGCGCGATCGTTGAGGTACACGACGTCGCGGTGAGTGTCGACGACCGCCGCACCCATGGGCATCAAAGCGACGATTCGTTGCAGCATCTGCGCGACGGTGATACCCGTCCAGTCATTCGCGGCACGCTGGCGGTGCTGCCCCACCTGCCGCGACAGCCGGGATCCCACCACGATGCCTACGGCCAGTGCCAGCCCGGACAAGACCCCGGCCAGCAACAGTGCCGAGAACACAGTCACACCCGAATCCTACAAATCGGGTGAACGCTGCCCTAGCGGAGCGCGGCCAAAATCGGACAAGTCACACGCTTCGCGCCAGGTGTTCTCATCTCGTTAACGCGATGTTTAGCAACCGGCTCTTTCCCCGCCGGAATTCGGCGGGAGTCAGCCTTTCGCCGTTCCCTGGCCGGCCACGGCCGCTGCACCCGCGGCGGCCGCTTCCGGATCCAGGTAGGTGCCGCCGGGAACCACCGGGCGCAACTGCGCGTCCAGGTCGTAGCGCAGCGGAATGCCGGTCGGGATGTTCAGGCCGACGACGTCCTCGTCAGACATCTGGTCGAGATACTTGACCAGGGCACGCAGGGAGTTGCCGTGCGCGGCGATCAAGACCGTTTTCCCGGTACGCAGCTCCGGAACGATGACGTCGGTGTAGTACGGCAGGAAGCGCGCCACCACGTCGGCCAGGCATTCGGTGAGCGGACCGCCGTCGATGTTCGCGTAGCGGGGGTCGGCATCCTGGCTGAACTTGCTGCCCTTCTCGATGGGTGGCGGCGGCGTGTCGTAGCTGCGCCGCCAGGCCATGAACTGTTCGTCGCCGTAGCGTTCCTTGGTCTCCGCCTTGTCCAAACCCTGCAGTGCGCCATAGTGGCGCTCATTGAGCCGCCAACTGCGATGCACCGGAATCCACAACCGGTCGGCGGCATCCAGCGCCAGGTGCGCGGTGCTGATCGCTCGGCGCAGCAACGAGGTGTAGAGCACGTCGGGCAGCAGGTCTTGTTCGGCCATCAGTTCGCCACCGCGCACCGCCTCGGCACGGCCCTTCTCGGTCAGCCCTACGTCAACCCAGCCGGTGAAGAGATTGAGGGCGTTCCATTCGCTCTCGCCGTGGCGCAGCAGCACCAGCGTGGCAGTGTCTCCCATGCCGGCAAGTCTCTCACGCGGTCGCGTCACCGTCTTCGTCGTCTATCAGGTGCGCGAACGCTTCCAGGTTCTTCAGCGACTCGCCGCGGGAGACCCGCCACTCCCATTCCTTTTGAATCGACGATCGAAAACCCAACTCCAGCAACGTATTGAAGTCTGAATCCACCGCCTCGAGGACCTGACCGAGCACGCGGTCGATCTCGTCGGCGTCAACCGACGCCAGCGACATCCGGCCGATGAGATAGATGTCGCCGACCTTGTCCAGGGTGTATGCGACGCCGTAGAGGCGGCGGTTGCGCTTGAGCAGGAACCGGTACACGCCCTCGTGATTCTCGTCGGGCTTGCGGCACACGAAGGCCTCGATGCGCACCGAGTGCTCCCCGATGCTCAAGATGGTGTTCGTCTTGAGTTTGCGCTCCCCGGGCAACTCCACGATGATGCCCGGCAGCCCACCCCGCGCGCCCCCGTGTTTGGTGTAGTTCAGCTCGCTGGCGCGCAGCGCGTCCTCGATCACCCGCTCGACACTCACGCGCCGACCCCCCGCCGGGCCGACCAGCGCCAGGGCTTGCGCTTGGCGACGAGGTCGCGCACCCGCCGCTGACGCTCGCTGCTGAAATCGTCGATCGCGCGCCGGTAGCTGCCCAGCAGCGCATCGGTGGTGTTCTCCCAGGAGAACGCGGCGGCATGCTTGGCGGCCGCCCGCCTCATCGCCCAACCCTGCGGGCCCGCGCTGACCCGCAACAAACCGTCGATGGCGTCGGCCCACCGTTCGACCTGATGGCCGGATACCAGCGTGCCCGTGACCCCGTCGCGCACCGCCACCGGCAGCCCGCCCACCGCGGCTGCCACCACCGGCGTGCCGCACGCCTGCGCCTCCACCGCGACCAGGCCGAATGATTCCGAATAGCTCGGCACCGCGACCAGATCGGCCGCGTGGAACACGGTGGCCAGATCTTCGCGCGACTGCGGCGGCAAGAACGTCACCCGCGAGGCGATGCCCAGCTGATCGGCCAGCCGTGCCAGCCCGTCCGGAGAGGCCAGGCCGCTACCGGACGGCCCGCCGGCCACGATGATGCGCACACCCGGCAGCCGCGCCGCCGCGCGTAGCACGATGTCGGGCGCCTTCAGCGGTTGGATACGCCCGACGAAGGCGACTACCGGTTCATCGGGCGCCAGCCCCAGCCTTTCCCGCGCCGCCGCGCGGTCACCCGGCCGGAACACCTCGAGGTCGACACCGGGATGCACCACGTCAATCCGCGCCGGATCCGCACGGTAGAGCGAAATCAACTGTTGCGCTTCATCATCGGTGTTGACGATGAGCCGGTCGGCCTCGTCGACGACCTGTTGTTCACCGACCGTGCGCAACGGCGGCTCAGCCGTGTCCCCCTCGGCCAGCGCCGCATTCTTCACCGCGGCCAGCGTGTGCGCGGTGTGCACCAGGGGCACCGCCCAACGGTCGCGGGCCAGCCAGCCGACCTGCCCGGACAGCCAGTAATGAGAGTGCACGATGTCGTAGTAACCCGGCTCGTGCGCGGCTTCGGCTCGCAACACCCCCGCAGCGAAGGCGCACAGCTGGGTCGGCAGGTCGTACTTGTCCAGACCCTCGAATGGCCCTGCCACCACGTTGCGGACCAGCACGCCGGGTGCCGCCCGGACCAACGGCGGGTCGGCCGACGCGGTCGCGCGGGTGAAGATCTCCACCTCAATGCCCCGCTTGGCCAGGTGCAGCGCGCTCTGCAGCACATAGACGTTCAACCCGCCGGCATCACCGGTGCCCGGCTGCGCCAGCGGCGAGGTGTGCACCGCCAGCAGGGCAACCCGGCGGGGTTCGTCGTAGTAGCGCACACCTGTCATCTTTACAGGACGCGCCGCGACGCAAGCTCAGGCGCACGGACTGGCCGACCGGACTGCTACTTCGCCACGGCCTCGGCCTCGGCGTCCACCAGCCGGGTGCCCAGGGCGCCCGACCGGCGCATCGCCCCCAACGGGTCGGCGTAAAGCCCGTCCAACGAGACGATGCCCGCCCCCGCCTCCTGCACGCGGTTGCCGAACGCGGTGATCCGAATGTCGCGCGGCGCCAGTACCGAGCGCTCGGCGAAGGCGGCCTCCACGTCCGCCATCCCCTCCGGGTACTCGGTGAACGCTTGGCCGCCGACCACCACGTCGTCGGGATTGAGCAGGTCACGCAGCAGAGCCACGGCCCCGCCGAGCACCCGCGCCCGCTCCGACAACAGCTCCCTGGCCTGCAGGTTACCGGCCCGCGCCACTCGCAGTAGGTCGGCCATCGCGGTCGTCGAGGCCCCGGGGCGGGTGACGGGCGCCGTCTCCGGCAGGATCCGGAGCCGGCGGGCGGCGGCCAGCACGGCCTCGTCGCTGACGGTCGATTCCAGTTGCCCGGAGCCACCCAACAGCTCCGACTGCACCGGCAGCGGCGCAATGGTGCCCGGACCGCTGGCCGGGCAGTGCACCCGCCCGCCGATCACCAGGGCATAGCCGACGGTCTCGCGGGCATACACGTACAGGCTGGTCGAGGAGCCCGGCGCGAACCTGCGCACGCCCAACAGCAGTTCCGCTCCGGCCATGGCGTCCACGTGGGATGCCACCGATACCGGTAGGCCCAGCGCATCGGCCAGCACGGGCCCGACGGGCGCCTGCCGCCAGCCCAGCCGGGGGTGGTCAACCAGGCCGGTCGGGCTGTCGACGGTGCCGCCGATCGCCACGCCGACCCACAACGCGCGCCGCCGGTGCCAGCGGCGCAGATACCGACCGGCGCTGTGTGCCAGCGACGTCAGTGCGGGGCCGGCGGCGTTGAGCGGGGTCGGCGTCTCCACCGTGTCGAGGGTGCGACCGAACAGGTCGGTGGCCACGATGCTGGTGGTGCGCGCGCCGACGTGGATGCCCAGCGTGACGAAGGGCTCGTGGTTGACCTCGACCGGTACCCGCGGGCGCCCGATCGCCCCGGAGACGGCAAGGTCGGCGCGTTCACGCAGCAGTCCGGCGTCAAGCAGCGCAATGACCTGCCGGTTGACCGTGGCGATGCTCAGTGAGGTGACGCTGGCGATGACGTCGCGGCCAACCGGCCCGCGCAGCCGCACGGCGCGGAACACCGACGCCGCCGCGGAGTCAGACAGGTGCAACGTCGCTGGCACGACCTGGCGATACGCCCGCAACTGTCCGTTTTGCCCGGTGCGGCTGTGCGATTGGTGGGTGAGAGTAGTCGAGTGCACTGGCAGTCCTTTTACGAGTTCCGATGGCCGGGTCCCTGGCCACACCCGCGACTTGCGTCAGTTCAGGCGCGGCAAAGTGCGCGACAACAACACGCGCCCACGTAGAAACACGCGGTCGTCGTGCGGAACGAGGCACTGCAGTACACACCGAGAATTTAGCACGTTTACTAGAGTTGTCCCGATGAGTTCCCTCGAGCCGGACAAGCCAGTCGCGGTGGTGACCGGAGCCAGTTCCGGAATCGGCGAAGCGACCGCTAGAGTCCTTGCAGCCCAAGGCTTTCACGTCATTCCCGTGGCACGCAGGGCCGACCGGATAACCGCGCTGGCCGCAGAGATCGGCGGCACCGCCGTTGTGGCCGACGTCACAAAGGACGAGGATGTGGTGGCGCTGGCCCGCGACCTGGACCGGGTGGACGTACTGGTCAACAACGCCGGCGGCGCCAAAGGCCTGGCCCCGGTGGCCGACGCCGATATGGAGCACTGGCGGTGGATGTGGGAGACCAACGTGCTGGGCACCCTGCGGATGACCCGCGCACTGCTGCCCAAGCTGATCGAGTCCGGGGACGGCCTGATAGTCACCGTGACTTCGATTGCCGCGCTTGAGATTTACGACGGCGGGGCCGGCTACACAGCGGCCAAGCACGCGCAGGGCGCGTTGCACCGCACGTTGCGCGGGGAACTGCTGGGAAAGCCGGTGCGACTCACCGAGATAGCCCCCGGCGCCGTGGAGACCGAATTCTCCCTGGTCCGTTTCGACGGCGACGAGCAGCGCGCCGAGGCCGTCTACGCAGGGATGACGCCATTGGTCGCCACCGACATCGCCGAGGTGATCGGGTTCGTGGCGTCGCGCCCGTCGCACGTCAATCTGGACCAGATCGTCATCCGGCCCCGCGACCAAGCTAGTGCCAGCCGTCGAGCGACCCGTACGGTCTAACCACCTGGCCCAGAACTAGAGGTGGTCGGCGTGCCCGACAGGGTGGGCGCTGTCGACGGAGTGGCCGGGGCGGTGACGGGGATCTTGCTGCCCGGCGGGCGCGCGGCAGGCGGGGGCAGTGCCGACATGGACACCCAGGTATCCCAGTCCACGGCCCAGTCCCAGATGTCACCGTCGGAGTAGGAGAGCTGGATCGAGCTGCCGGTCACCTCGACCGGGTCGCCGTACATCGCCGTCGGGAAGTACTCCGCGGCGTCGGCGGTCGACAGGTTGATGCAGCCGTTGGTCACGTTGCTGTTGCCCTGAGCACCGGCACTGGACGGGTTGGCGTGGATGAACTCGCCGTTGTTGGAGATCCGCACCGCCCAGCGCTCGTGCACATTGCTGTAGCCCGCGGCCGGGTTGGACATGTAGAAGTCGGCGTACTTCTCGGTGACCACGTGGATGCCGTTACGGGTGACGTTGCGGGCCTTGTCGGCCTCGCCGTAGCTGCACGGGAAGTCCATGATGACGCCGGCGTCGGTGACCACCTGGATGCGGTGTGAGGTGACCTCGGCCTTGACGATCTGCCGGCGGCCGATCTGGATGTTCAACGACATGTCCTGCAGACCGTAGGCGCCGTCACCGAACGGCAGCCCATAGAACTTCGCGTCCACGCTAACGGTGGTGCCTGCCGGGTAGTACTCCCGGGGCCGGTAATGGATGCGGGCGCCTTGGGACTCGTCCGGCAACCACGCCCAACTGCCCTCGACGGGCGGGTTGGTCTTGACGGTCAGCGCCCGCTCGACGGCGGCCTTGTCGCTGATCGGAGAGTCGAACTGGATGATGATCGGCGCCGCGATCCCGACGGTCTGGCCGTCGGAAAGTTGAAACCCGCCGTCGACCTTCTTCTTCGGCGTCACGGTGATGAACTTGCCCGCCACCGGGACGGCCTTGCCGTCATGGCCGACGGCGGACCCGCTCCAGGTGTATGTCGTGTCGTAGCCCAGCGGCTCGGTGGTCATGAAGACCGTGCGGTCCTGGTTGAACATGCCGGCGACGGGTTTACCGGCCGAGTTGGTCAGCGCGACCCGCTGGAACCAGCCGTCGGTGACTGCGACGCTGATCGGGGCGATCGGTACCACGTCTTCGGTCGCATTGGCCGGCTGGTAACTGAGCTTGGGCGCCGCCGGTGGCTTCTTCTCCGATTGCGGGGTGACCTTGCCACCCGCGCATGCGGCCAGTACGCCCGGCGCGAACACCCCGAGCCCGAGCGCCGCCAAAGCCGCGCGCCGATTGATCGGCCCGTGGCTCGAGGGGGTGCTGGAGGTGTTCACAACAGCTAAAGATACCGGCCCAAACACCCTCTCTCCCACTGCTGATACGCGGGGCGGGCATCATCGCGCACGAAAAACGCGCCTACAGGGTGCATCCGACCAGGACAGGCTCGGGTTGCAGTGTGATACCAAACACGTCGCGAACCCCGTCCCGGACCGTGCGCGCAAGTAGTATCACGTCCTCCGCGGTCGCCGCGCCGCGGTTGGTCAGGGCCAGCGCGTGCTTCGTGGAGAGCCGGCACGGGGCGTTCTCATCCGGGTATCCCTTCCCGAACCCGGAACGCTCCACCAGCCAGCCCGCCGCCAGCTTGACGCCTCCGGGGGCCGGATAGTTCGGCACCGGGCCGTCGGTCGCTGCGGCCAGCCTTTCATACTCCTGCGGAGTGACGACCGGGTTGGTGAAGAAGGAGCCCACGCTCCACGTGTCGTGGTCACCGGCGTCGAGCACCATGCCCTTCTTGGCCCGCAGCGCCAGCACCGCCGCGCGCACCGCTCGGGGATCGCCGCGCTCGCCGCCGGCCGCGCCCAGCGCCGTCGTCAGCTCTGCGTAGCGCAGCGGTGCGCTGCGTCCCCCGGCATCCAGCGCGAACTCCACTTCCAGGACGATCGCGGGCAGATGGAGTCCGTCCGCCCGCTTGAGCATGCTGGTGCGGTACCCGAACCGAAGCTCCTGCGCCGGCACCCAACCCACGTCACCGCTGGCCCGATCCAACAGCCTGACCCGGGTGATGGTGTCGGATACCTCCACGCCGTAAGCCCCGACGTTCTGCACCGGCGTGGCTCCAGCCGAACCGGGGATGCCCGACAGGCACTCCAGCCCGCCCAAGCCGTGCTGGATGGACCGGACCACCACGTCGTCCCACACCGCACCCGCTTCGGCGCGCACCTTCTGGCCGTCGACAGTGATTCCGGCATTCTGCAGGCGCACCACCGTCAGGTCGGCAAGTCCGTCTCCGATCACCAAGTTCGAGCCGCCAGCAAACACCAGGACCGGACCGTCAGCCAAGCCGCTGGCTTGATGGTCCAGCGCACGCAACACGGCGATCACCTGATCGGTACTGTCGCAGGAGATTACGCGTCGGGCCACCGGGCCCACCCGCAGCGTGGTGAACGGCGCAAGCGGTACCGATTCGGTGACGCGCGCGCCGGCAAAGAGCGAACCGCCCTCGCTCGGTCTCATGTGCGGTAACGGTAGCCTGACCAGCTATGCCGCGTTCATTCGACATGTCGGCCGACTTTGAGGGCAGCGTCGAAGAGGTTCACCGGGCCTTCCACGACTTGGCCTACTGGCAGGGCAGGCTGGCGGAAACGCCGGTCGACGTCGCCCGCCTGGAGCGGATGCGTATCGGTGGCGAGTCCGGCGATGACGGCACCATCGAGGTGATCACCCATCAGACGGTGCTGAGCCACAACCTGCCCGCGCTGGTGACCCAGTTGCACCGGGGTGATCTTTGCGTGCGGCGCGAGGAGACCTGGGGCCCGATCAGGGATGGTGTCGCAACCGGGTCGATCGCCGGATCGATCGTGGGCGCGCCGGTGAACCTCTGGGGCACCGCGGCGCTGCTGCCGGTCCACCCATCCGGTGGCTCCCGGATCAGCGTCCAACTCACCGTCCAGGTGCGCGTCCCGTTCATCGGCGGCAAGCTGGAGCGGCTCATCGGCCACCAACTGGGTGAGCTGGTGTCAATCGAGCAGCGCTTCATGACGCTGTGGCTCGGCGGCTCATAAGCTGGCGTTCATGCGAATCGCGCTCGCCCAGATCCTCAGCGGCACCGATCCGGCAGCGAATCTGGAGCTGGTGCGCGAGTACACCGACCGGGCTGCCGCGGCGGGCGCCGCCCTGGTGGTGTTCCCCGAGGCGACCATGTGCCGGTTCGGTGTGCCGCTGGGACCGATCGCGCAGCCGGTGGACGGTCCGTGGGCGGCCGGTGTCCGCCGCATCGCGGCAGCCGCGGGCATCACCGTGATCGCCGGAATGTTCGCCCCCTCCGGGGACGGCCGGGTGACCAACACGCTGATCGCGGTGGGTCCGGGCACACCCCACGAGCCCGATACCCGCTACGACAAGATCCATCTCTACGACGCCTACGGGTTCACCGAATCACGGACCGTGGCGCCCGGCCGCGAACCGGTAGTCGTTGAGGTCAACGGCGTGGTAGTCGGTTTAACGCTCTGCTATGACATCAGATTTCCGGCGCTCTACACCGAGTTGGCCGACCGCGGCGCCCAACTCATCGTGGTGTGCGCGTCCTGGGGTTCCGGGCCCGGCAAACTCGAGCAGTGGACCTTGCTGGCGCGGGCCCGGGCGCTGGATGCAACCAGCTTCGTCGTCGCCGTCGGGCAGGCCGACCCGGGCGACACCGTGAGCGGGTCGAGCGCTCCCACGGGCGTAGGGGGCAGTTTGGTGGCGTCCCCGTTTGGAGAAGTGGTGGCCTCGGCGGGCTCTCAGCCGCAACTGGTCGTGACCGACGTCGACCTCGGGGAGGTGGTCAAGGCCCGCGACAACATCGCGGTGCTGCGCAACCGCTCAAGCTTCGCACGCGTCGATAGGGCAGAATCGCGAAGGTGACGACTCCGCAGGGACCCCGCAACGAAGGCCCGTCAGGTTGGGCGCGCCCGGGTGATCAAGGACCACTCGGTCGGCCTCCGGCTCCCGCGGATCCCTCCGCAGGCAGGCTGCATCCCGGCGATCCCCTGGCCGGACGCGGCCAGCAGCCTCCGGCCGCTCCCCCTCCACAGCAGGCCGATCAACCGGCCGCCGCCAATGCCGACACCCGGCGAATCGCCCATACCCCGCCGCCCACGCCGGGCGCCGACCGGACGACCCCGATCGCCCAGCCCACAGACCAGCCGGCCGAGGTCAAGAAGAAGAGGCGTTCCCGACGCGACCCGCTGGCCATTCTGCTGGTCCTGATCATCGTGTTTTCGTTGCTGGTCGCAGGTCTGATCGGTGCGGAGCTCTACGTCCGCCACGAAGCCAACAACAAGGTTGCCGCGGCGACGGCGTGCGTGGTCAAAGACCAGGCCACCGCGTCATTCGGCGTGACTCCGCTGGTTTTGTGGCAGGTGGCCACCGATCACTACACCAACATCACGATCGAGACGGCGGGTAACCAGATCCGCGACGCCAAGGGAATGAAGCTGCAGCTCAGCATCCAGGACGTCAAGGTCGAGCACACGTCGGACTCCAAGGGCACGGTGGGCGCGATCGACGCCGTCGTCACCTGGACCTCTCAGGGCATCAAGGAGTCGGTCCAGAACGCGATCCCGATTCTGGGCGAGTTCGTCACCAGCAGCGTCACCACGCACCCCAAGGACGGCACGGTCGAGTTGAAGGGCATGCTCAACGACATCACCGCCAAACCGGTGGTGGTCAATGGGGGCATCGAACTGCAGATCGTCAGCTTCAACACGCTGGGTTTCTCGCTGCCGAAGGAATCCGTGCAGTCCACACTGAACGACTACACCTCGAGTCTCACCAAGAACTATCCGATGGGCATCCGCGCCGAAAGCGTGGAGGTCACCGACACCGGCGTGGTGAGCCGCTTCGCGGCCCGCAACGCCACCATCCCGGCCGGCAACACCGACCCCTGCTTCGCCGACCTGTGAGCGGCAGCTAGAGCTGTCCCAGTCCGTCCAGTACCGCCCGGGTGCCGGACAGACCCAGCCGGGTAGCACCGGCATCGAGCATGGCCATCGCATCGGCGGCGCTGCGGATGCCGCCGCTGGCCTTGACGCCCAGCCGTCTACCGACGGCTCTGGCCATCAGCTCGACGGCGCGCACCGACGCCCCGCCGGCGGGATGGAACCCGGTCGAGGTCTTGACGAAGTCGGCGCCGGCTTCTTCGGCGGCTCGACAGACGGCCGTCAGCGTGTCCTCGCCGGCCATGCTGAGCAGCACGGCCGACTCCACGATCACCTTGAGCACGGCGCCGGGGGCGGCGGCCCGCACCGCGGCGATATCGGTCCGCACGGCGTCGAAGTGGCCGGCCAGCGCCTCGCCGATGTCGATCACCATGTCGATCTCGCCGGCGCCGGCGGCAACCGCAGCCGACGCCTCCTGAGCCTTGACCGCGGACAGGTGCTTGCCGGACGGAAAGCCGGCCACCGCTGCCACCCGAACACCGCCTGCGGCGACGGCGACCGGCACCATGGACGGCGAGACACAGACGGCGTAGACCCCCAGTTCGACGCCGTCGGCAACCAACGCCGCGATGTCGGCTTCGGTGGCCTCCGGTTTCAGCAGGGTGTGATCGACCGTCGCCGCCAGCTGAGCGCGGGTTGGCGGTCGGCCCATCAGAACGGTTCCTCCGGTGCGCCTGGATTGCATCCGGACGCCACCATCCCGGCGTCATCAGTGACGGGGCGCCACGGCTCGAGGTTCCAGCTGGTCTTGCCGGGTTGCGCGATCTCGGCGAACTGCCAGTGGCAAACGAACTGCGCGTGCATGCCGGGTGTGCCGGCCTCGGGTGACCTCGCGAGTACCTCAGACCACGCCTCGTCGGCATCGTGAGAGGTCGCGGTGCCGCGTGCTGTCCGGGACGCGGCGCGCCCCGACGGGGTCGGATAGACGCGCAGACTCTGCAGCCTCCCCCACGGGGCCCACTCGGTGTGGTCCACGAAGGGTGGCGCGTAGGACGAGCCGGCCAGGCCCGGATCGGCATCCGCCGGAACGGCGCCCAGCAGTGCGAACAGCACGGCCGCCGGCGCCACCAATACGACCTTCATCCGCTAGCGCGACTTACCCTGCACCTCGAGGAGCTTGGGCCGCACGTCGACCAGATAGACCCCCGTCGCAACCGCGGCCGCCGCGATCGCCATCACGCCGAAAATGCCGTAGAGGATGGTGATCAGCGCCAACGCACCGCCGAGGATGACCAGCCACAGCGGTTTGGTCTGCTTGTCGGCGGCGGTATATGCGTCCGAGCGCTGCAGCGCGGCGTGCACGAACGCGTACACCGTCGCCACCGCGACTGCGACCCACAGAACGAACATGACGGTACCTACGGCTTGCACGCCCACAAGACTATGCGGGCGGCCTCAAAAACGTCGACTCCAAGTCGCCGAAGTGCGGCGACTTGGAGTCGAGTGGCGTTTTTTCGGTCCAAGTCGCCGAAGTGCGGCGACTTGGAGTCGACTCGTAGGATCCGGCCCGGACTACTTCTGGGTGACCTTTTTGGCCGAAGCCTTCTTGGCCGGAGCCTTCTTGGCCGGGGCGGCCTTCTTGGCCGGGGCGGCCTTCTTGGCCGGAGCGGCCTTCTGGGCTGCGGGCTCCGCCTTCTTCGGCAGCTCGATGCCCACCAGCTTGGCGGCACGCTCACCGACGGCGCGGGTCTGCGACGCGACGGTGCCCAGCGCCTCCTGGGTCAGCTCCACGGCCTGGTCGACGTAGCCCTCGGCACGAGCCGACGCGTCCTCGAAGGCCGACTGGCTGCGCAGGCGCTCCAGAGCGGCCTCGCCGCGCTCGACCAGCTCGTTGTAGCGCGAGGTGGCAGCCTCGACGTAGCCCTCGGCAGCCTTGCGCAGTTCCTCCGTGGTGAACTTCTCGCGCAACTCGGTGAACTGCTCGGGCAGGTCCTCCTGCAGCTTGGTCAGGCGGGCGCGGCTCTCCTCAACCCGGCTGCGGGTGTCGGTGCGGGTCTCCTCGGCGCGCTCGCGCAGGTTGGTGCGGGTCTCCTCGGCACGCTCACGCAGGGTGACGATCAAGTCGTTGACGGTGGCCAGAGCCAGGTCGGCGGCACCGAGCGCCGCGAGCAACGGGGCTTTCAGGTCCTCAATGTTGTTGTTCTCAGCCATGATGATTCCTTTCTTTGATTTCAATATCAGGGTTATATCTAACTGGTGGGAAAAGGGCGCAAGCGTCGGCTCCTGTGGCAGGAAATGTCAAGACCCGCGGATTGACATCTGGCGCGCGACTTGCGGAAAACCTCCTGATGGTCGAGTCGGTTGGGTCGGTTATCGAAGCGCAGTGGCACCGGGGACCGATCACTTCCGTGTCTTGTTAACCTGCCTCCGGGTGACCTTCGTCGTCGGATTCGCTCGGACACTCCTCACGGCTGGCTTCGTTCTGCTGGGTGAAGGACGCGTAAATGTCCAACAGAACCTGCTTCTGACGCTCGGTGATCGCGTTGTCGGTGACGATGGCGTCACGAACCTGACTGGTCTCGCTCGGCTCTAGAATCCCGGCCCGCACGTAGAGGACCTCAGCGGAAACCCGTAGCGCCTTGGCGATCTGAGCCAGGACGTCGGCGGACGGCTTGCGCAGTCCCCGTTCGACCTGACTCAGGTACGGGTTGCTGACACCCGAACGTTCGGCAAGCTGGCGCATCGAGACTTGCGCCGTCTCGCGCTGCGAACGGATGAAGCTCCCGATGTCGGAGGCCACGTCAGAGGCTTTTGTGGACACTTTGGTGCCCAGTTTCTCCTCCGGCGGCATCAGTCACTCCTGCGTCAGACATTTGTTTGCTTACGCCCACCAGATTACGGAGGAGTGCTTGCTATTGCAAGCGCTTGTTAGCGCTCATCAGAAGAGCACTTGGGCGATGGCATAGATCGCCAGCCCGGCGAGCGCGCCCACGACAGTGCCGTTGATCCGGATAAACTGCAGGTCACGTCCCACATGCAACTCGATTCGACGGCTTGCTTCCTCGGCGTCCCAGCGTTCGATCGTCTCGGTGATGATCGCTGTGATCTCTACCCCATATTGCGAAACCAGGTGCTGAGCAGCCCGCACCATCCACTCGTCGACCTTGTCCCGGAGCCCGGCATCGTCACGCAACGACTCCCCGATGCGGATCACCGTGTCGGCGATTCGGGTGCGCAACGTGCTGGAGGGGTCGTCAACGCCTTCGAGCACCAGCCTCTTGAGCGTCGTCCAGGCCGTCTCGGCGGCCTTCGCAACCTCGTCCCGCGCCATCAACTGCTCTTTGACGGCGTCGGCGCGCGCGATGGTGTCGGGATCGTTCTGCAGGTCGTCGGCGAACTCGAACAGGAAGCGGGTCGCCGATCGACGCAGTTCGTGGTCGGGGTTGCGGCGCACCTTGTCGGTGAAGTCCATCAGTTCGCGGTGGATGCGGTCGCCGACCAGATGGTCGACGAAGCGCGGCGACCAGGTCGGCGAGTCACGCTCGACCACCCGCTGGATGACCACGCCGGCATTGAGCGACCACTGGAACGCCCGGTCAGCCAGCAACTGGATCAGCGCTTCCTGACGATGCTCGGCCAGCAGCGTCTGCAGCACCCGGCCCACTGGCGGGCCCCACTGCGGTTCGGCGATGCGGCGCACGATCATCCGGTCGATCACCTGCTGGACGTCCTCGTCCCGCAGCAGTTCCACCAGCACCCGCAGCACGGTGGCCACCTCGCCCGCCACCCGTTCGGCGTGTGCCGGCTCGGATAACCACTTACCCAGCCGGCTGGGCACCTGGGCGTCAAGGAGCTTGGTCTCCACCACCGCCGCAGACAGGAAGTTCTCTCGCACGAAGGTGCCCAGGCCCTCACCGAGCTGGTCTTTCTTGCGCTTGATGATGGCGGTGTGCGGGATCGGGATCCCCAGCGGATGCTTGAACAGCGCGGTCACCGCGAACCAGTCCGCCAGGGCGCCTACCATGCCGGCCTCCGCCGCGGCACCGACGTAACCCACCCACACCGGCGCCGTGCCGTGCGCGTTGGCCCATCGGCACAGTAGGAACACCACGGTGGCGCCGACCAGGAAACCCAGCGCCACCACCTTCATCCGCCGCAGCGCGGCGCGCCGTTCAGCGTCGGCGGCGGGGTCGGCGCCCGCGAACGATTCCGCGAGGGATGTCCGGTTGTGCCGTCCCCCGCCCCTTCCCGGCCCCGGCGGAGCGGCTGCGCCCACCCCTGCCGGCAAGGCTCTGTGTGCCACCACACCATCATCCGCTATCGCAACCACCGGTTAGTGTTACCCACACTGTTCGGAAGGCTCACGCAGTCCGGCGATCCGCTCAACGGGTCGCCGCAAGCCGTAGTATCGATCCGTCCAGGTAGTGAATGGGAATCGGCGACAGTGGCACAACACATCCCGGCTCGGAACGCGAAGACCGATGGCCGCAAGCGGCGTTGGCACCAACACAAGGTGGACCGCCGCAATGAGTTGGTGGACGGCACGATCGAGGCGATTCGCCGGCAGAGCCGCTTCCTGAGCATGGACGAGATCGCCGCGGAAATCGGAGTTTCGAAGACCGTCCTCTACCGCTACTTCGTCGACAAGAACGACCTCACCACGGCAGTAATGATGCGGTTTGCCCAGACCACCTTGATTCCCAACATGGCCGCGGCACTGTCGTCCAACCTCGACGGGTACGAGCTCACCCGTGAGGTCATCCGGGTGTACGTCGACACGATGGCGTCCGAACCGGAGCCGTACGGGTTTGTGATGGCGAACAGCTCGGGCAGCAAGAGCAAAGTGATCGCCGACTCCGAGCGGATCATCGCCCGGATGATCGCGGTGATGCTGCGCCGCCGCATGCGTGAGGCCGGCGTGGACGTCGGCGGCGTGGAACCTTGGGCCTACCTGATCGTGGGCGGTGTGCAGTTGGCCACACATTCCTGGATGTCGGACCCACGGATGAGCAGCGACGAACTGATCGACTATCTGACGATGCTGAGCTGGAGCGCATTGTGCGGAATCGTCGAGGCAGGCGGGTCCCTCGAGAAGTTCCGGGCACAGCCGCATCCGTCGCCGATCGTGCCCACCGGGGAGCAGTCTCGCGAAGGGTGAAGTGCCCGTCCGCCAGGTGCGGCCGCCGCAAGTGTGACGTAAAGCTGGCAACTGTACTCAAAAGCAGCGGATAACATGCAGGGAATGCATCGGGGGCGCTGCAGGTCCTACTGGTCGATATTTGTCCGGGAGCAACCCCGACAAGAGAAAGGCTGACTTTGCAAATGGCCGTGCAACTCACGCCCCATTTCGGCAACGTGCAGGCGCATTATGACCTGTCCGACGAATTCTTCCGCCTGTTCTTGGACCCGACTCAGACCTACAGCTGTGCTTACTTCGAGCGTGAGGACATGACGCTGGAAGAGGCGCAGTTGGCCAAGATCGACCTCGCGTTGGGCAAACTGGGCCTCGAACCCGGGATGACGTTGCTCGACATCGGCTGCGGCTGGGGCGCCACCATGCGGCGCGCCATCGAGAAATACGACGTCAACGTGGTGGGCCTGACGTTATCGGAGAACCAGGCCGCCCACGTCCAGAAGAAATTCGACGAAATGGACACCCCGCGCACCAGACGCGTGTTGCTGGAAGGCTGGGAGAAGTTTCACGAGCCCGTCGACCGCATCGTGTCCATCGGTGCCTTCGAGCACTTCGGCCGCCAGCGCTACCCACACTTCTTCAAGATGGCTTACCAGGTGCTGCCCAGCGACGGCGTCATGCTGCTCCACACGATCGTCCGGCCCACCTTCAAAGAGGCCAGGTCCAAGGGCCTGCCGCTGACCCACGAGATCGTTCACTTCAGCCAGTTCATCCTGGCCGAGATTTTTCCGGGCGGTTACCTGCCGACCGTTCCGGTGGTCGAAGAGCACTCGGAGGCGGCGGGCTTCTCGATGAAGCGGATTCAGTCGCTGCAACGGCACTACGCGCGGACGCTGGAAATCTGGGCAGCCGCTCTCGAGGCCAAGAAGGACCTGGCGATAGCGATCCAGTCGGAGAAGGTGTACGAGCGCTACATGAAGTACCTGACGGGGTGCGCGAAGCTATTCCGCGAGGGATACACCGACGTCGACCAGTTCACCCTGGCGAAGTAGCCGGAGCCGGCCTGCGCAGCTGACTCAGTACGTGTAAAAACCGCGGCCGGACTTCTTGCCCAGCAAGCCGGCCTCGACCATGCGCTGTAACAGAGGTGGCGGTCCGTAGAGCGGCTCTTTGAATTCGTCGTACATCTTGTCGGCGATCAGCTTGAGGGTGTCCAGACCGACGAGGTCGGACAGCTTGAGCGGACCCATCGGGTGCGACAACCCGGCCACCACGGCCTTGTCGACGTCTTCGACGGTGGCAAATCCCGCCTCGACCATCCGGATCGCCGCGAGCAGGTAGGGCACCAGCAGGGCGTTCACCACGAAGCCGGATCGATCCGAACACCGCACGACCTGTTTGCCCAGCACCGCACTGGCAAACTCCTCGGTACGGGCAGCCGCACCTTCGTCGGTGACCAGGGTGCTGACCAGCTCGACCAGCGGCAGTACGGGGACGGGGTTGAAGAAGTGCAGCCCGAGCACTCGCTGCGGGTTCTTGGTGGCAGCGGCGATCTTCATGATCGGGATGCTGGATGTGTTCGAGGCCAGCACCGCCTCCGGGTCGGTGACCACCCGGTCCAGCTCGGCGAATACCTGAGCCTTCACCGCCTCGTCCTCGACGATGGCCTCGATCACCAGCTGGCGGTCGGCCAGATCACCGAGCTCGGTGGTGAACGTAAGGAGACTCAACGCGCGGTCGCGCTCCCGCTCGGTGACCTTGCCGGCGCTGACACCGCGCTCCAGTGACTTCATGATGCGGCCGCGGCCCGCGGTGATCAGCGCATCGGTCGTCTCGAAAACCGTTACGGCGACGCCCGCGCGCACGGAGACTTCCGCGATACCGGAACCCATCTGCCCGGCTCCTACTACACCCACCCGCTCAATCGCCACCCTATGCTCCTCTCATAACCGCGAGCAGACGCAAAATCGCATCAATTGCGCTGCAAAAGTGCGATTTTGCGCCTGCTCGGCAGACTAGCTCAACCTAACTCAGTGGAACTGGCCCTCTTCGGTGGAGCCGGCCAGAGCGGTCGTCGACGAGGTGGGGTCGACGGTGGTGGCGATCCGGTCGAAGTAACCGGCACCCACCTCGCGCTGGTGCTTGGTGGCGGTGTAGCCACGCTCCTCGGCGGCGAACTCGCGCTCCTGCAGCTCGACGTACGCGCTCATCTGCTTGCGGGCGTAGCCGTGGGCCAGATCGAACATCGAGTAGTTCAGCGCGTGGAAGCCGGCCAGCGTGATGAACTGGAACTTGAAGCCCATCGCCCCGAGCTCCTTCTGGAACTTGGCGATGGTGTCGTCGTCGAGGTGCTTCTTCCAGTTGAACGACGGCGAGCAGTTGTAGGCCAGCAGCTGGTCCGGGAACTCGCTCTTGACGCCCTCGGCGAACTTCTTGGCCAGCTCCAGGTCCGGGGTACCGGTCTCCATCCAGATCAGGTCAGCGAACGGAGCGTAGGCCTTGGCCCGGGCGATGCAGGGCTCGAGACCGTTCTTGATCCGGTAGAAGCCTTCGTTGGTGCGCTCGCCGGTGATGAACGGGCGGTCCCGCTCGTCGACGTCGGAGGTGATCAGCGTGGCGGCCTCGGCGTCGGTGCGCGCGATGACAACCGTCGGAACATCCGCGACGTCAGCGGCCAGACGCGCCGAGGTCAGGGTGCGGATGTGCTGCTGCGTGGGGATCAGCACCTTGCCACCGAGGTGGCCACACTTCTTCTCCGACGCCAGCTGGTCTTCCCAGTGCGAACCGGCGACCCCGGCGGCGATCATCGCTTTCTGCAACTCGTACACGTTGAGCGCGCCACCGAAGCCCGCTTCACCGTCGGCGACGATCGGAGCCAGCCAGTTGTCCACCGACCGGTCACCCTCGACCTTGGCGATCTCGTCGGCGCGAAGCAGTGCGTTGTTGATCCGGCGCACGACCTGCGGCACCGAGTTGGCCGGGTACAGGCTCTGGTCGGGGTAGGTGTGGCCAGAGAGGTTGGCGTCACCGGCGACCTGCCAACCGGACAGGTAGATCGCCTTCAGGCCGGCGCGGACCTGCTGAACGGCCATGTTGCCGGTCAGCGCGCCCAGCGCGTTGACGAAGTCCATCGAGTGCAGCTGCTCCCAGAGCACCTCGGCGCCGCGGCGGGCCAAAGTGTGCTCCTCGACGACGTGACCCTGCAGCGCCACGACGTCCTGCGGCGTGTAGGTGCGCTTGACGCCGTTCCAGCGGGGGTTGTGGTCCCAGTCGTGCTGAATCTGCTCAGCGCTCTTCGGGGTACCGACTTCGGACATGAGGCTGCTCCTTACGGTCATTCTTTGACTGAATTTGCTTGCGATGAACCGTGTCCACCGCCGCGCAGATGGAAGTCCGAGGCTGGAACTTCACCTCAACTTCACTGACGTGCTAACTCGACCATGGCACACCGCATTCCCGCAGGTCCACCCATTCCACTTGCGAATTTCGGCTATGACTTGTGGTCATTTTGCGAACTTTGCGAAGCTGGCGAACTACTGAACCGGTTCAGAAGCTACCGACGGGTAACCGAAACCCGCAGGTCATCGGCAATTTACCGGGACGCTTGTCCTGTTAGAGAGTGAACAGCGCGGCGACGGCTTTCGTCTCGTCACCGACGGCATATGTGAGCGTTGTAACAGTCCGGTCGACCAGTCCGGGACCGAACTGTTCGGTCGAACCGGGCGGGTGCACCTGGGAGATGATCTCCAGCTTGTCGCCCAGCGCGACCGGGGCCTCGTGCTCGATGGTCACCCGCAGCGGCCCGGCCACCAACTCGGGATGGGACGCCAGGTAATCCTCGATGACGCTCCAATACACCGAATTGTTCATGTGGTCGAACAGGTCGATGTCAGTCACGCGGACGGGAAACTCGTGGATCTCGGTGGCGTCGTCGCGGCTGCCCGGTTTCAGGTAACCCTTCCAACGCAGTCGCTCCACGGCGGTGGTCTTGTGCAGACCCGCGAGAAAGTCGTCGGCGATGCGGGCCGGCATCTCTGTCTCCTTGTTCACGTGGATCCAGAATGCCTCGGACTCGATCAGGCCGCCCTTGCGTCCGTCGATACGGACCCGCATCTCACACCATCGGTTGGAGGTGCCCGAGCACCAGCGCCGGCACCGCAACATGTCCTGGAACTCGATGGGGCGAATCAGGTCCACCATCGTGCGGCGCACGATCCACAGCGGATGGGTCTCCTCGAAACCCATTTCGCGCAGCTGGTCCTGCCCGATGTCCTGGATGTGCCGGCATGCCGCGTCCAACCGCAACCGCCCGGTCCGGTCGATGTCGCCGACGCGCAGTGGCCACTCGCGGCCGAACACGTCGGGGCTACCGTCGGGCACCGGCATTAACTTTTTGTCCAGGCTCACGGCGCTGCTCCCCGTTTCCTCCTCGTGCCAAGACCACTTAAGCCTCGGAACGTCGAAGCGAATCATGCCAACGACCCACTCGAAATACCAATCTGACTTTGGCTGCCAAGTCTGCAAATTTAGGGCTTCGCAATGCCGACTACGCTGATCAGGATGTCCAAGACGTTTGTCGGCGCGCGCGTCCGCCAGCTGCGTAGTGAGCGGGGGTTCAGCCAGGCCGCGCTGGCCCAGATGCTGGATATCTCGCCGAGCTACCTGAACCAGATCGAGCACGACGTCCGCCCGCTGACGGTAGCGGTGCTGCTGCGGATTACCGAGGTGTTCGGAGTGGACGCCACCTTCTTCGCCTCCCAGGACGACACCCGGTTGGTCGCCGAACTGCGCGAGGTGACCATGGACCGCGACCTGGACATCGACATCGACCCGACCGAGATCGCCGAGATGGTCAATACCCACCCGAGCCTGGCGCGAGCGGTGGTCAACCTGCACCGCCGCTACCGGATCACCACCGCACAGCTCGCCGCCGCCACCGAGGAGCGCTATTTCGACGGCAGCAGCGGCAGCGGGTCGATCACCATGCCCCACGAAGAGGTGCGCGACTACTTCTATGAGCGGCAGAACTACCTGCACGAGCTGGACACGGCTGCCGAAGAACTGACCGTCACGATGCGGATGCACCATGGCGACCTGGCCGGTGAATTGACTCGCCGGCTCACCGAGGTCCACGGGGTGCACATCACCCGGCGCATCGATCTGGGCGACACCGTGCTGCACCGTTACGACCCGCAGAACAAGACGCTGGAGATGAGCAACCACCTGGCCGCAGGGCAGCAGGTATTCAAGATGGCCGCCGAGTTGGCCTACCTCGAGTACGGCGAGCTGATCGACAGCCTGGTCACCAACGGCAAGTTCACCAGCGACGAGTCACGGACCCTGGCCCGGCTCGGCCTGGCGAACTACTTTGCCGCCGCCGCGGTGTTGCCCTACCGCCAGTTCCACGACGTCGCCGAGAATTTCCGCTACGACGTCGAACGGCTCAGCGCCTTCTACCAGATCAGCTACGAGACCATCGCGCACCGGCTCTCCACGCTGCAACGCCCCTCCATGCGCGGCGTGCCACTGTCGTTCGTCCGGGTCGACCGGGCCGGAAACATGTCAAAGCGTCAGTCTGCCACCGGCTTTCACTTCTCCTCCACCGGCGGCACCTGCCCCCTGTGGAACGTCTACGAAACTTTCGCCAACCCCGGCAAAATCCTGGTGCAGATCGCTCAGATGCCCGACGGGCGCAACTATATGTGGGTGGCCCGCACCGTCGAACGGCGCGCGGCCCGGTATGGTCAGCCCGGAAAAACCTTCGCGATCGGGCTCGGCTGCGAACTTCGCCACGCGCACCGACTCGTCTACTCAGAGGGGCTGAGCTTGTCTGGGAATCTGGAATTGATCGCAACGCCGATCGGCGCGGGCTGTCGGGTCTGCGAACGGGACAACTGTCCGCAGCGGGCGTTTCCGGCCCTCGGTCGCGCGCTCGATATCGACGAGCATCGCAGCACCGTCTCCCCCTACCTGGTGAAGCAACCATGAGCGGCAATGAGGTGGCCCGCATTGCGCCCGGGCGGTTTCGCCAGTTGGGTCCGATCAACTGGGTAGTCGCGAAGCTCGCCGCCCGAAAGGTGCGGGCGCCGGAGATGCACCTGTTCACCACGCTCGGGTCCCGCCAGGGCCTGTTCTGGACGTGGGCGATCTATTCCGGACGCCTGCTGCGGGGCCGGCTGCCGACGATCGACACGGAGTTGATCATTCTGCGCGTCGCCCACCTACGGTCCTGCGAGTACGAACTTCAGCATCATCGCGGGATGGCGCGCAAAGCGGGGCTTGATGCCCAGACGCAGGCCACCATCTTCGCCTGGCCCGACGCGCCGCCCGGCGACGGGCCGCGCAAGGTACTCAGCGCCCGCCAGCAGGCGCTGTTGAACGCGACCGACGAGCTGATCAAGGACCGCACGATCAGCGAGGAAACCTGGCTGCAACTGGCGAGTCACCTCAACCGGGCTCACTTGATCGAATTCTGCATGCTGGCAACGCAGTACGACGGGCTGGCCGCGACCATCACCGCGCTGCGAATTCCGCTGGACAACCCGCGGTAGCGTCAGAGATACAGATTGGCCAGTACGGCCAGCGTCAACACCACGGGCAGTACCGGCAGGCCGAATGCGAACGCCGACCATCCGTACCGGCGACGCCAGCGCATCATCAGTCCGCCGATCACCGCGCCGACCGCCAGTGCACCCGACACCACCAGCACCGCCAGGCTCCACCGACTCACCGTTGTCACGTCATCGCCGATGGTGATGGCTGCGAGCCACAGCATGTAGCCGACGAGCAAACCGCCGATCGCGCCCACCACCACAGCGCCGTGCCGGGACTCCTCGTTGCGGGACATGAACACTTGGCGATGGTATCTCCCGCGGGGCCTGCGACTGTGCGGTGCTACCCGCGATTGCAGCTAACCGATCGGGGTGAGCGTGAATCTGTCGCGGTGATCGTCGAGATGGCACGGCGGTGAGCCATGCAGGAAGTCCACCTCGCCCGTCAGCGTCACGGGGTCCCACCACTGGATGACGTCCACCGGATGATTCCTCGCCGGGAACAGCACCTCGCCGACCAGATAAGCCGGACATTCCAGCCCGTCCTGGATCATCCGTGAATTGACATAACGGCCATTTTCCAGCCGAGCATCGAACCCTCGTCCCGGCTCGGTCGTCACGTGGGCGACGCACTGGGGGTTGCAGGTGGTCCTGATCGTCCACGTCCCCACGTCGCCGTCCTCGTCGGCGTAGTGGTACACGCCGTCCATCGTCGGAGCCTCGGCCGCGGCCGGTGATGCCGCGACACCGAGCCCAAGCCCCGCCAAGACAGCGAGCGCCACGGGAAGGGCCGTGATTCTCATGTGTTCCACCCTCGATCTTCGGCAACAGGATCCGGTTCACGAGGCGGTCAACCGTCAGTGAGTTTCCTCGCCGCCAGAGGCCGCGTCGAGCCATCTAGCACGAAATTTAGATTACGAAATATTTTTCGTCAATAATGGTGCGTATGATCGCGCTTTTTCATAGAAAGCGCATGTAAACGCCGGGTTCGGGTGCGGGTGCACGGCCGTCCGCGGTGTCCCGGTGCAGCACGCGGCGGCCGGTTGCTGCCGAGGCGTCGCGGCCTCGGAGAGAAGACTAGAAGTTGATCATGTGGCCGACGAGGCCGTGGAAGCACTCCTGCAGCGCCTCGGACATGGTCGGGTGTGTGTGTACGTTGCGGGCCAGTTCGGTGGCGGTCAGGTCCCACTTCTGCGCCAGCGTGAGCTCCGGCAGCAGCTCGGACACGTCGTGGCCGACCAGATGTCCACCGATCAGCTCGCCGTACTTGGCGTCGGCGATGAGCTTGACGAAGCCGCTGGGGTCACCGACCCCGTGCGCCTTGGCGTTGGCGGTGAATGGGAACTTCGCCACCACGACGTCATAGCCTTCGTCGCGAGCCTGCTCCTCGGTGAGCCCGAAGCTGGCGACATTGGGCTGGCAGAACGTGGCGCGCGGCAGCATCCGGTAGTCACCAAGCGCCAAAGTCTCTGCGCCGGCGATGGTTTCGGCCGCCACCACACCCATGGCCTCAGCGACGTGAGCCAGCATCAGCTTGCCGGTGACGTCACCGATCGCGTAGATGTGCGGCACGCTGGTCTGCATGTAGTCGGTGATGCCGATGGCCTTGCGGTCGGTGAGCGCCACCCCGGCCTTGTCCAGACCGTAGCCCTCGACGTTGGGCGCAAAACCGATGGCCTGCAACACCTTCTCGGCCTTGAGCTCCTCGGACTTGCCGTCCTTGCTGACGCTGACCGAGACTTCGGAGCCGTCGTCGGTGATCGACTCGACCTTGGTGCCGGTAAGGACCTTGATGCCGAGCTTCTTGAACGCCTTCTCGATCTCCTTGGACGCGTCGGCGTCCTCGTTGGGCAGCGCGCGCGGCAGGAACTCGACGATGGTGACGTCGACGCCGTAGTTCTTCATCACGTAGCCGAACTCCATGCCGATGGCGCCGGCGCCGGCGATGACGACCGACTTCGGCAGTTCCCGGGTCATGATCAGCGTCTCGTAGGTCACCACGTTCTCCGACAGCGACGTGCCGGGGACCAGCCGGGTGCTGCTGCCGGTGGCGATGATCGCGTTGTCGAACGTGACCTCGTCGGTGCCGCCGTCGTTGAGCTCGACCGAGATGGTGTTGGCGTCGGTGAACTTGCCGTACCCATGGATCTCGGTGATCTTGTTCTTCTTCATCAGATAGTGCACGCCGGCCACTCGCCCGTCGGCCACTTTGCGGCTGCGGTCGAACGCGACCCCGTAGTCGAAGGTGGCCTCCCCGCTGATGCCGAAGACCTTGGCTTCCTTGGTGAAGATGTGGGCGAGTTCGGCGTTGCGCAGCAACGCCTTCGACGGGATGCAGCCGACGTTGAGGCAGACGCCGCCCCAGTATTTCGGTTCGATGATTGCGGTGCTCAACCCGAGCTGTGCGGCTCGAATGGCTGCTACGTATCCGCCGGGACCTGCTCCGAGAACGACGACGTCATAGTGGGAAGTCACGAGCCCACACTAGTGGGCGACGACTTCCCACAGAAAGCACACCGCGGGAAGTCACGAGCCCACACTAGTGGGCGACGACTTCCCACAGAAAGCACACCGCGGGAAGTCACGAGCCCACACTAGTGGGCGACGACTTCCCACAGAAAGCACACCGCGGGAGGTCACGAGCCCAGCTGCTAGCAGATTATTCGGGCACCACGCCCATCAGACACGGTGTCGTCACGCGCTCGCAGTAATAGGAGCCGTACAGCGGCGCCGCGGCGGCGACCGAGGCGAACGGCGCCGACATCACCGCGATGGCCAGGGCGGCGATGAGGGGCTTGGACTCCACCATCGCCAGGATCAGCCCGGCGGCCGTGCACGCCACGACGTAGACGAATGTCGCGAACACCGGCGGAGTCTTGTCGAGGGTGTGGTACCACCAATAGAACAGGCTCAGCCCGAAGACTGCGGCGAAGAACCACACCCCGAACAGCACCAGTACGAACTTCCACCATTTCAGGTAGAGGTAGCGCCCGGGGACGGCAACGGGGCCGGGCGGTTCGGTCGCCGCATCCGCCGCCGCCACCGGCGTCACCGGCTCGGGATCCTTGGCCGGCGCCGGCCGGAACTTTCTGGCCGGCTCTTCGATATCGACCGGCGGCAACGGCTGAGAGTCGGTGTCGAAATCCGGTACGAACGGCACCGAGGGTTCACCGGCGTCGTACTTGGGCACTACCGGCACCTCGCCGGAGTCGAAGTCCGGGACGAAAGGTTCAGTGCCCGGGCTGAACTCCCGTTCCAGCTCGGTCTTGTTATCTGCCACCGGAAACCACCTGCAATGCCACGAGCATGCCGAGCCAGCCCGGTCCCAACGCCAGGATCGCCGCGCCGAGCATCGTCACCCAGCGACGACCGGAGAACAGGACCACTGACAGGCCGACCACGGCGGGTATGCCGACCACCAGCGCGATGGCGATGTCGGGACGGATCCGGGCGTGGATCAGCAGGCTGGACGCCACCGCCAGCAACTGACCAATCGCGCTGCCGACGAGCATGCCGCCGGCCAGCAGCCACGCACGCGGAAGGGGTATCACAAGGGACGACCTTACTGAACTACCGCAGCGGTATCCGGCATGTCCCCGGCGAGTTTTCGGTCACAAGATGGCCTCGCCTTGACTGCATTTCGCCACGCTCGCCGCCGCGCCGGTCCTCACAGGTTCGGCTTGCAGCAGTTCACTTTCGGCGCCGGGGCCGCACCCGCCGGAGCGATCAGAAGAAGCCCATCGCCTTGTCGGAGTAGGACACCAGGAGGTTCTTGGTCTGCTGGTAGTGCTCGAGCGCCATCTTGTGGCCCTCGCGCCCGAAGCCCGACTGCTTATAGCCGCCGAAGGCCGAGTGCGGCGGGTACACGTGGTAGCAGTTCACCCACACCCGCCCCGCCTTGATGTCGCGACCGGCCCGGTAGGCGGTGTTGCCGTTGCGGCTCCAGACCCCCGCGCCCAGCCCGTAGAGGGTGTCGTTGGCGATGCCGATCGCGTCGTCGTAGCTGTCGAACGGCGTCACCGCCACCACCGGACCGAAGATCTCCTCCTGGAAGATCCGCATCTTGTTGTTGCCGGTGAAGATCGTCGGCTGCACGTAGAAACCCCCGGACAGGTCGCCGCCCAGCTCGGCCCGTTCGCCGCCGGTGACGACGCGGGCTCCCTCGCCTTTGCCGATCTCGATGTAGGACAGGATCTTCTCCAACTGGTCGTTGGAGGCCTGCGAACCCAGCATGGTCTCGGAGTCCAGCGGGTCACCCTGCCGGACGGCTTTGGTCCGGATGGCGGCCAACTCCAGGAATTCGTCGTGGATGTCGGACTGGATGAGGCTGCGCGACGGGCAGGTGCACACCTCGCCCTGGTTCAAGGCGAACATGGTAAAGCCTTCGAGTGCCTTGTCCTGGAAGTCGTCGCCCGCGGCCATCACGTCGGAGAAGAAGATGTTGGGGCTCTTGCCGCCGAGCTCGAGGGTGACCGGGATCAGGTTCTGCGAGGCGTACTGCATGATCAGTCGCCCGGTGCTGGTCTCGCCGGTGAAGGCGACCTTGGCGATCCGGTTGCTCGAGGCCAGCGGTTTGCCGGCTTCCGCGCCGAAGCCGTTGACGATGTTGACCACTCCCGGCGGCAGCAGGTCACCGATCAGCGACATCAGGTACAGGATCGAGGCCGGCGTCTGCTCGGCGGGCTTGAGCACCACGGCGTTGCCCGCCGCCAGAGCCGGAGCCAGTTTCCAGGCGCTCATCAGGATGGGGAAGTTCCACGGAATGATCTGGCCGACCACGCCGAGCGGTTCGTGGAAGTGGTAAGCGACGGTGTCCTCGTCGATCTGGGACAACGCGCCTTCCTGGGCCCGTATCGCGGCCGCGAAGTACCGGAAATGATCGGCGGCCAGTGGGATGTCGGCGGCAATCGCTTCGCGGATCGGTTTGCCGTTGTCCCAGACTTCGGCCACCGCCAGCGCAGGTGCGTTCTCCTCCATACGGTCGGCGATCTTGTTCAGGATCGCGGCCCGCTCGGCGGCGGCTGCCCTGCCCCACCCCGGAGCGGCGGAATGTGCAGCGTCAAGGGCTTTTTCGACGTCGGCTTCATCGGATCGCGGAATCTCGCAGAACGGCTGGCCGGTCACCGGCGAAGGGTTCTCGAAGTAGCGTCCCGCAGCCGGCGCCACCCACTCGCCGCCGATGAAGTTTCCGTACCGCGACTCATATGACATCAGCGCCCCGGAAGAACCTGGACGTGCGAAAACTGGCATCTGCTCGGCTCCTCGTTAGTTCATGTAATACAGCTCACATTACCGCTGCGGCCAGAATGGCTTGTATGTCATCCGAGGCTGCCGAAGACCCCTACCTCTGGCTCGAAGACGTCACCGGCGAGGAGGCGCTGGATTGGGTGCGCGCGCGCAACGAGCCGACCAAAGCGGAATTCTGCGACGACGACTTCGAGCAGATGCGCACCGAGGCGCTGGAAGTGCTCGACACCGACGCGCGGATACCTTACGTGCGTCGGCGCGGCGAATATCTGTACGACTTCTGGCGCGACGCCACCAATCCCCGCGGCCTGTGGCGGCGTACCACGCTGGACAGTTACCGTACCGAGTCGCCCGAGTGGGATGTGCTGATCGACGTGGATGCATTGGGCCGCGCCGACAACCAGAACTGGGTCTGGGCCGGCGCGGACGTGATCGAACCCGAACTCACCCGCGCCCTGGTGAGCCTTTCCCCGGGCGGGTCTGATGCCGTTGTAGTACGCGAATTCGACATGCTGACAAGGGAATTCGTTGCAGACGGGTTCAAGCTGGCGGAAGCCAAGTCGCAGATCGGCTGGGACGATCCCGACACCGTACTGGTAGGCACCGACTTCGGCCCCGACTCGATGACCGAATCCGGTTATCCACGAATCGTCAAGCGGTGGCGACGCGGTACACCGCTGGCGGAGGCGGAGACGGTCTTCGAGGGCGAGCGCACCGACGTCAGCGCCGGCGGCTCCAAGGACCGCACCCCCGGCTTCGAACGCACCTTTGTCGGGCGTTCGCTGGACTTCTGGAACCGCCGGCGCTACGAGTTGCGCGGCGCCGAACTGGTGCCCATCGAGGTGCCTACCGACGTCAGCAGCATGTCGGTGCACCGGCAATGGCTGCTGATCGACTTGCGTACCGACTGGGCCGTCGGCGACACCACCTATCGCGCCGGCTCCCTGCTGGCAGCCAACTACGACGACTTCATCAGTGGTACACGGGAACTCACCGTCATTTTCGAGCCCGACGAGCACACCTGCCTCTACCACTACGCATGGACCAAAGACCGGCTGCTCATCGTCTCGCTGGCGGACGTCGCCAGCCGGGTGGAGATCGTCACACCGGGTAGCTGGCAGCGTGAACCCCTACCGGGCGTGCCCGAGTCGACCAACACCGTGATCGTCGCCGCCGACGAGACCGGCGACGAGTTCTTCCTGGACTCCAGCGGATTCACCACACCGTCGCGCCTGCTGCGCGGCGCCGGATCCGGCGAGCTGGAGCCGATCAAGTCGGCACCTTCGTTCTTCGATGCCGAAAAAATGGCCGTCGCACAGCATTTCGTGACGTCACAGGATGGCACGTCGATTCCGTATTTCGTGGTGCGCCCCACCGGAGCCGATGGGCCCGCCCCCACGCTGCTCTACGGTTACGGCGGCTTCGAGACGTCCAACACCCCGGGGTACAGCGGAGTGCTGGGCCGGCTGTGGCTGGCCCGCGGCGGCACCTACGTGCTGGCCAACATCCGCGGCGGCGGCGAGTACGGGCCGGGCTGGCACACCCAGGCGATGCGCGAAGGCCGCCACAAGGTGGCCGAGGACTTCGCCGCGGTGGCCGAAGATCTCGTCCGGCGCGGCATCACCACGGTCGGGCAACTCGGTGCCCAGGGTGGGAGCAACGGCGGCCTGCTGATGGGAATCATGCTGACCAAGTACCCGGAGAAGTTCGGGGCGCTGGTCTGCAGCGTGCCCCTGCTGGACATGAAGCGCTATCACCTGCTGCTGGCCGGCGCCTCGTGGATGGCCGAGTACGGCGACCCGGACAACCCGGACGACTGGGCGTTCATCTCGGAGTACTCGCCGTACCAGAACGTTTCATCCGACCCGAAGTATCCGCCGATTCTGCTGACCACCTCCACCCGCGACGACCGGGTGCATCCCGGCCACGCGCGCAAGATGACCGCCGCTCTGCAGGCCGCCGGCCACCGCGTCTGGTACTACGAGAACATCGAGGGCGGGCACGGTGGCGCCGCCGACAACGAACAACTGGCGTTCAAGGCGGCGCTGAGCTACTCGTTCTTGTGGCGGATGCTGGGAACCGTCACGTAGCTGTGACGCTGACAACGTCTACCGGTGAGCGACTTCGGGCACCCTTGGAGTCGTGTCCGCGCAACTTCCGGGAATCTTCGCCTCGCTTGCCCCGACCCTGGACCGGTTCGGGTACGCGGCCATCGTGGTCCTGGTCGGTCTGGAAGGAGTGGGGATACCGCTGCCCGGACAGATCATCCTGATTGCGGGCGGAATTTATGCCTCCAGCGGCCACTTGAACCTCATCCTGGTCCTGGTCACCGGACTGTTGGCGGCGGTAGCCGGCGACAACGCCGGCTACGCCATCGGCCGCTACGGCGGCCGTGAGCTGGTGTTGCGGTTCGGGCCGTATATGTTCCTCACCACCGACCGCCTGACGCGAACGGAACGGTTCTTCGCCAGGCGTGGCCACATCGTGGTCTCCGTCGGACGCTTCGTCGACGGCTTGCGCCAGGCCAGTGGCATCGCCGCCGGGCTTGCCCGGATGGATTGGCGCCGCTACCTGGCTTACAACGGCCTGGGGTCGGCGGTGTGGGTCGCAGTCTGGGTCTTCGCTGGGTATTTCGCAGGCAACCACATCGCCGGGCTCTACGGCGGACTCGAACGGTATTGGGCGTATCTGCTCGCCACCTGCGCAGCCGTCGCCGTCGCTGTGGCGGTCGGGTTGGTGCTCAGGCGCCGCCAGCAGGCCCCCGCCGAATGCTGAGCGGAATGCTGACCCGCCGCGCTTGACACCGCAGTCCGCCAGGAGCTTCGCTTCGGGCTATGCCGACCCCTGAATTCGAAACGCTGCTTTACCGTACGGCCGGACCGGTAGCCACCATCACGCTCAACCGCCCCGAGCAGCTCAACACCATCGTCCCGCCCATGCCTGAAGAGATCGAAGCGGCGATCGGATTGGCTGAACGCGACCACGACATCAAGGTGATCGTGCTGCGCGGCGCGGGGCGGGCCTTCTCCGGCGGTTTCGACTTCGGCGGCGGCTTCCAGCATTGGGGCGAGGCGATGATGACCGAAGGCCAGTGGGATCCCGGCAAGGATTTCGCGATGGTCAGCGCGCGCGAGACCGCGCCGACGCAGAAGTTCATGGCCATCTGGCGGGCGTCCAAGCCGGTGATCGCGCAGGTGCACGGCTGGTGCGTCGGCGGGGCCAGCGACTACGCGCTGTGCGCCGACATCGTGATCGCCAGTGAGGACGCCGTGATCGGCACTCCGTACAGCAGGATGTGGGGCGCCTATCTGACGGGCATGTGGCTGTACCGGCTGAGCCTGGCCAAAGTGAAATGGCACTCGCTGACCGGACGGCCGCTGACCGGTGTGCAGGCCGCCGACGTCGAGCTGATCAACGAGGCGGTCCCGTTCGAGCGCCTGGAGGCCCGGGTCGCCGAAATCGCGGCCGAGCTGGCGCAGATCCCGTTGTCGCAGCTGAGGGCGCAGAAGCTGATCGTCAACCAGGCCTACGAGAACATGGGGCTGGCGTCCACGCAGTTGCTGGGCGGCATTCTCGACGGCCTGATGCGCAACACCCCTGATGCGCTCGAGTTCATCCGCACCGCCGGCACCCAGGGCGTGCGGGCTGCGGTGGAGCGGCGGGACGGCCCGTTCGGCGACTACAGTCAGGCGCCACCGGAGCTGCGGCCGAACCCGTCACACGTGATAGTTCCTGATGGTGATGGGTAGTAAGATCGACTATGAAATCGTCTCGGGAAACCTTCGCAACTTCGAAAGTGTTACGGTGACCACTATGTCTCGGCTGCGTATGGGCCTGCGTGCAGGCACTTTTCTTCTTGCTCTCACCATCGCCGTTGCGGTCCTCGCGGTGTTCTTCCCGAAGGCGGCCGTAGCCGATTCCACCGAGGATTTCCCCGTACCTCGCAGAATGATCGCCACCACTTGCGACGCCGAGCAGTATCTGGCTGCCGTGCGGGACACGAGTCCGGTCTACTACGAGCGATACATGATCGACTTCAACAACCACGCAAACCTTCAGGACGCGACGATGAACAAGGCGCACTGGTTCTTCTCGCTGTCACCGGCGGAGCGCAGAGACTATTCCGAGAACTTCTACAACGGCGACCCGCTGACCTTCGCCTGGGTCAATCACATGAAGATCTTCTTCAACAACAAGGGTGTCGTCGCCAAGGCCACCGAGGTGTGCAACGGATACCCGGCCGGTGACATGTCGGTCTGGAACTGGACGTAAGGCGTTCCCGGAGGGGATGGATGATGGGCGCACCGAGGTTCGTCGGCGTGGCGATGGTGGCGGCGGTCGCTCCGATCGCCATCCTCCTCGGGAGTGGCCCGGCGCAGGCCGATACCGATCTGGGCAAGCAGTGCTCACCGGAAGGCGCAAAGGTGTGGGGGAATCCCGGCCCGATCTATTGCGAGCGCCAGGCGGACGGGCAACTGCAATGGGTTTCCATTCCCGTGTCGGCTCTGTGTGTGGCGTTCTGTGTGAACAGGCCCTAGGCCCGCAGCGCCGTCGCCCTGCTACCGGGGGGACTGTTGGCAGATTTCGCCGGCTTTGTCCCCCAATCGGTGGACACCGAATTCATCCCTTCGGTGGCTGTCTGACGGATGGATGCGACCGGTGACCTGCGCAATGATGAGGTTGTCATCGGAAAGTACGGTTTACCGCGCGGCGCCGTAACTACCAGGTCGCAGATAACTGCATCAGTCCGACCCTTGCCGCGGCGGGCCAAAGGTATTCATAATGGATCTCCGGCCAGCCGAACATTCGCTGATCCCCATGGCGATGGGTGCGACTGCGTTCCGGAAGCTGGAGGACCATCGCATGAGCCAAACAACTGGCAACGGCATCCCTGGCACGCTCGCGGCCCTGGACTGGCAGACCATCACCTGCCAATACGAACCTGGCTGTACCAACAGGGCTACGTACATCATCCATCGCCACGCGGTGGATGAATGCAATCACCCGCACGTAGACCCGTTCGGCAATGTCGTCGAGATCGTCTGCATCGCATGTCTGTGGCGTGCCGAGGCCGAGGTTGTGGTCCAGGTGGGTCAACTCCGACGCGCCTCCGGCGCCTACTGCCTGACGTGCGGTGCCCCGGTGTCCGAGCTGAGCGACATCATGCGCGACGTTGTCGCACTCTGACCGTCTCGCTACACCGATTCGGCTCGCACACGTCGCAGAATTGGCTCAGCGTCGTTTCAACAGTCCGCCCGGTGGATGTTCGTCAATGTAGTTGCGGATCAGCGCACGCACGGCCGGACGCGGTCCGTACGGTCGCAGCATGCTGCTGGCCGGCCGTGGGCGCACATGCTGCGGCCACCAGAACCAGCGCCCGAGCAAGGTGGCCAGCGAGGGCGTCATGAAGGATCTCACGATCAACGTGTCGAACAGCAGACCCAGCGCAATCGTCGTACCCACCTGGGCCATCACGCGCAGTGGGCTGAACGCGAACGTCGCCATGGTGGCGGCGAACACCAGACCTGCGGCGGTCACCACCGAGCCGGAACCGGCCATCGCGCGGATCGTCCCCGTCTTGAGGCCGGCTTGGATTTCCTCCTTGAACCGCGAGATCAGTAACAGGTTGTAATCCGAGCCGACCGCAAGCAGCAGGATGATTGCCATCGCCAGCACCATCCAGTGCAACTTGATGCCCAGGATGTACTGCCACAAAAGCACGGAGAGTCCGAACGAGGCGCCCAGCGACAGCAACACCGTGCCCACGATCACGAAGGCCGCCACGACGCTTCGGGTGATCACCAGCATGATGACGAAAATCAATGTCGCCGCCGAGATTCCGGCGATCAACAGATCGATGTTGGAGCCGTCGTGCATGTCCTTGTACGTCGCGGCGGTGCCGCCGAGGTAGACCTTGGCTCCCTCCCAGGGCGTGCCTTTGATCGCCTCGTGCACGGCCCGCTGGATCGGTTCGATGAGGTTGATGCCTTCCGGACTAGCCGGGTCGCCCTCGTGCGAGATGATCAATCGGACAGCGTGCCCGTCCGGCGAGATGAACTGTTTGAGCCCACGCGCGAAGTCCGGGCTCTGGAACGCTTCCGGCGGGAGGTAGAACGTGTCGTCGTTCTTCGCTCGGTCGAATGCATCCCCTTGGGCGGTGGCGTTGTCGGACTGCGCCCTGGCCTGGTCGTTGAGACCCGTAGTTGTCGCATAGTTCGACATGATGGTGTCCAGATTGCGCTGCTGGCTCTCGATCTGAGGGGGTATCAATTCCACCAGCCTGGGCTGAATCGCGTCCAGCCTGTCCAGGTTCTGGCTGAGGGCCAGGATGTTCTGCGCCACCTGGTCGATTCCGTCGAGCGCATTGAAGATGGACCGCAGCGCCCAGCAGATCGGGATGTCGTAACAGTGCTTCTCCCAATAGAAGTAGCTACGAATCGGCCGGAAGAAGTCGTCGAAGGTGGCGATGTTGTCGCGCAGTGTCTCGGTGATCTTCACGGTTTCTTTGGTGAGTTTGGTGGTTTCGTGCGTCGTATCGCTGAGGTCCTGGGTGACCTGCATCTGCTCCCGCAGCGTGGCCATCGTCTTGCGCAACTCGTCCGCTTGGTTCAGTAGATTTTTGGCCTGCTCATCTTGGAAGTGCTGAGTCTGAATCCGCCCCGCGGCTTGGGCGCCCATCTGAAAACCGAGGGTGCTGTGGTCGAGTGGCGTGCCCAACGGCCGGGTGATGGTCTGCACCCGACCGATACCGGGGATGTGGAAGACCGCCTTGGCGACCTTGTCCAGGACGAGGAAGTCGGCCGAGTTACGCAGGTCGTGATCGGTCTCGATCATCAACAGCTCAGGATTGAGCCGAGCCTGGTTGAAGTGCCGGTCGGCGGCCGCGTAACCGATGTTGGCGGGGGTGTCCGCGGGTAGGAAATGACGGGTGTCGTAGTCCGTTTTGTAGCCGGGCAGTGCGATCAGACCGATCAGGGCAATCGCGATCGTGACCGCGAAAACCGGTGCGGGCCAACGGACGATCGCCGTGCCGATTCGGCGCCAGCCCCGAGTCTGCAGCTTTCGTTTCGGATCAAGGAGCTTGAAGAATGACGCCACGACCAGCACCGCGGGGCCCAGAGTCAGCGCCGCGAACACCGCCACCAACATGCCGACGGCGCACGGTGCGCCCAAGGACTCGAAATACGGCAATCGGCAGAAGCTCAGGCAATACATCGCGCCGGCGATGGTCAGGCCCGACCCGAGCACGACATGCGCGGTGCTGTGGAACATGGTGTAGAAGGCTTCTTCGCGAGTCTCCCCCAGACCGCGGGCCTCGTGGTAGCGGCCGACGACGAAAATTGCGTAGTCCGTTCCGGCGGCGATCGCCAGCAACACCAACAAATTGTTGGCGAACGTGGAGAGTCCGATGATCTCGTAATTGGCCAGCAACGCAACGACGCCTCGGGCTGCCAACAATTCGACGAAGACCATGAACAACACGGCCAGGACGGTGACGAGCGAGCGGTAGACGACGAGCAGCATCACGAAAATCACCAGGATCGTGACCATGGTGACTATTGCGACGCCTTTCTCGCCCGCGTGGGACTGGTCGGCGAACAACGGACCCGCACCGGTGACATACGCCTTGATCCCCGGCGGTGCGGGCACAGAGTTGACGATCTTGCGGACGGCGTCGGCGGACTCGCCGGATAGGCCGTCGCCCATGTTGCCGGCGAGGTAAACCTGAACGTAGGCGGCCTTCTGGTCGTGGCTCTGGGAGCCCGCAGCGGTCAGCGGATCACTCCAGAAATCCTGCACGTGTTGAACGTGTTTCTTGTCTTGCTCGATTCGCCTGACAATCTCGTCGTAGTAGCGGTGCGCCTCCGCCCCCAGCGGCTTGTCGCCCTCCAGCACGATCATTGCCGAGCTGTCGGAATCAAACTCCTTGAACGTCTTTCCGACCTGCATCATCGACTGGAACGACGGCGCATCTGTGGGGCTCTGCGACACCGAATGGTTCTTGGCGACGACCTCGAGTTGCGGCGCAACGGTATTGGTGATGACGACGATGCCCAACCACACCAGCACAATGGGCAGTGCCAGCCGATGGATCATCCGAGGCAGGAAGGGCGGGATCAGCGGCTGCGAGATGGGCGGCGCGGCAGAATCAGCCTCGGTGGTCACTAGGGCACCATCCTTACGGCGGATGTCTGATGGGCATTCGTTGAAGGGACTCGGCGGGGGCCGAGGTGACGGCCAGTGGTGGTCGCTCGTAGAGGGCCTGCATGACATCGCCGCCCTCGGTCCTCCCGGGGTCGCGGACCGGCATCAGGAAGACGCGCCGCAGAGCGCCAGTTAGTGACCGTCCGGTGGTCGATCCCCTCGCCGCGTCGTCGCTGCCAACCTGAGGAGATCCGTTGTCGAAGAGCGCCACAGAAACCATTTACGTCGGTCTGGACTGGGCCGGTGCCACACACGCGGTATGCGTATTGTCCACGGTAGGAAAAGTTATGGCGCAGTTCATGATTGACCACACCGCCGAGGGCATCGCTACGTTGATCCGCAAACTCGCCAAGTTCGGCGATCCCGCTGATGTACAGATCGGGATCGAACGGCCCAACGGGCGGCTGGTCGACCTGCTGCTCGAGGCCGGCCACCCGGTCATCCCGGTGTCCCCGAACGCCATCAAGGCCTGGCGCGACGGCGAAGTCATTTCCGGCGCGAAGTCCGATGCTGGCGATGCGCTGGTGATCGCTGAGTATCTGCGGCTGCGCCGCCACCGGCTGGAGCCCGTAGCGCCCTACAGTGCGCAGACCAAGGCACTGCGGACCGTAGTGCGTACCCGCGACGACATCGTCGCCATGCGGGTCTCGGCCACCAACCAACTCAGCGCCCTGCTTGATGACCACTGGCCCGGCGCCAAGGCGATCTTCGCCGATGTTGAATCCCCGATTAGCTTGGCGTTCCTGCGGCAGTATCCCACCGCGGTCCGGGCGGCCCGCCTCGGCGAAAAACGTGTGGCCGCCTTCCTGGCCAAGCACGGCTACTCCGGTCGCCGAACAGCCAGTGAGCTGCTGGGCCGGCTGCGCGGCGCTCCCGCGGGCACGACCACCCCAGCCCTGTCCGTCGCAGTCGCTGACGCCGTGATAGCTCTGGTCACCGTTCTGGAGGCCCTCAACACCGCCTGCAAAACCCTCGACCGCTCCGTCATCGCCCGCCTCGGGGAGCACCCGGACGCCGAGATCTTCACGTCGCTGCCAAGGTCGGGTCAGATCAACGCCGCCCAGGTGCTCGCCGAGTGGGGCGACTCCCGGGCAGCCTACGACGGACCCGACGCAGTGGCCGCCTTGGCCGGCGCTACACCCGTCACCAAAGCATCCGGCAAGCAATACGCCGTGCACTTCCGCTGGGCCTGCAACAAACGCTTCCGCCGCGCACTGACCACCTTCGCCGACAACAGCCGCCACCAAAGTCCCTGGGCCGCCGACATCTACACCCGAGCCCGCGCCCGCGGCCATGACCACCCGCACGCCGTACGCATCCTCGCCCGCGCCTGGATCCGCGTCATCTATCGCTGCTGGGGCGACCACCGGCCCTACGACCCCAACCTCCATGGCGGAACACAGAGATTGTTGCCGCAAACGGCCTGAGGTTGACTCAGGAAGTGTCATGCGGACTTGTCCAGGCAGTACACGAAGGCATTCACCGTTTCGTTGGGGGGCGAATGATTGGGAGCCTTGACGACATCACCGCGTCCGTCGTTGTTGTTGACGAGGAACCGGCACGCGATCCAGCTGCCGTTTCCTTGCGCCATCAGGTTGGCCGGGATACCGGGCTTCGTTGACTTCAATTCCGTCTTCCACGGTAGGGGCACATTGAGAGCCTGCTGAGGATGGGAGTTCTCATCGAGATAACTGATCGTCGCCGTGCTGCCGGGCGAACCCCAGACCTCGAGTGTGATCGTCTTGGGGTTGAACTGGTCGATGACATCACCGGATGAACCGCCCCCGAACGAATCGCTGCGAACGCCGAACACGTCGTGCAACCGGTGAACCGAAAATCCCGCCACCCCGACGACGGCCAGAACGGTGAGGATGAGCCAGAACCGGGTGAGGAGGCTCCACAGCCCCCCGCGCTTGGCCCGTTGGCGAGTCGCTGTATTGCCCTCGCCGCCAACGGAATTGGGGGTTGTCACCGGGTCGGTCTCTGGCTCAGTCATCGTCATGGGCGCTTCCTAACCAGTGACGAGAGCCGCCAGCCAATTAGCCTGTCTGTCCACTTAGGCACTCTAACCTTAATGCACACACGGTAGGAATTCTCGGCGCAGTGCGTAAAGCCCCTGTGCATCAAGACCTTCGCCGACGGTTTCATCGGGACCTCGGAAGCGAGCCGATGCAGGTTGCGGTGAGCACCCGCGTGAGCGCGGACCCGAAGTCCATGTTCCATTCGGCCGGCAGCACCTCGGGCTCTTCCTGGTAGACGTCAGAGATCCTCGCCGGCGGGTTTGCGATCTGCCAGAACGCCGCAGCCAGCGAGTAGGCCGCGATGAGGATGTCGAATGCGCCCGACCGTCCGAGCGCCGGTAGTGCCTGCTCGATGGCGTCCGCAAGTGCGATCGCGGCGGCGGAAATGGTTCGTCGAATCTCGATGACCCGTTCGATCTCGACTTCGTGCTCGAGATGCAGGTGCAGGTTGGCCAGCAGGTCGCAGAACAGCGGGTCAGCGGCGAGGCCCTTGGCCAAAGTTTCTGCCACCCGCTCCGCGGTCATCGGTCCGGGCGCAGCCAACTTCTCGCACACCGTGCCCGACCACCGCACCCAACCTTCGGCGGCCAGATGCAGCAGCACCTCCTTGTGGGAGGTGAAGTACCGGCGCACCGCCGAGTAGTGGATTCCCGCCCGGCTGGCGACGGCGGTCAGTGTCACCGACGCGACACCGGTTTCCGATGCGATCGAGCGGGCGGCCTCCACCAGCGCCGCAGCCCGTTGGCGCTTGTTCTCCTCGGTGCGGGCGCGCCGGAAAGTGAGTTGCGCCACTGGCCGAGGATAACGCACACGGCGTGATTTGCGGCCAAGAATCGAGGCCTTTACGCACGCGATATGCCTTAGACTCGGCCGTCTAGAGGAAGGAGTCCGCCCCCGGGGCCCCAGACGCGAGCGTGTTCTACTTAGGTAAGGCTAATAGAGTTGGTGGCGCTGCCCATTTGCGCAGTGTGGCCAGTTGATTGAGTACGCAAGTGTCTCCAAAGGCGGGTATCGTGCGCCCCGAGTCATGCCAACGGTGAAAGGGACCTGAAATTATCAAGGTGCTGTCGCGGGTGTGGATTGCACTCGTCGTTTTGGCGGTGCTGGTCACCGGTGCCTTCATCGCGAACCGGGTCCATGGCTACTTCGGCTCGGAAAAGCGCGCCTCCTACGCGGACAGCAACCTGAAGAACCCGGAGCCGTTCAACCCCAAGCGAATTACCTACGAGGTGTTCGGTCCCGCGGGCACGATCGCCAACATCAGTTACTTCGACGTCAACGCCGACCCGCAGCGGGTGGACGGCGCGAGCCTGCCCTGGTCGCTGCACATCAGCACCACCAAAGCCGCGATGGTCGGCAACTTGATGGCCCAGGGCGACAGCGACAGCATCGGCTGCCGCATCCTGATCGACGACGTGGTCAAGTCCGAGCGAATCTCCAACGGCGTGAACGCCTTTACCTTCTGCCTGGTTAAGTCCGCGTGAGTACCAGCTACGCCGACGAGCACGCCGGCCCTCCCATCGCCGAAGCCCGTCCCAATCGCCCCTTCATCCCGCGCATGATCCACGCCTTCGCGGTGCCGATCATCCTGTTCTGGGTGGCTGTCGTCGTGCTGCTCAGCCTGCTTGTTCCGTCGCTGGAAGTCGTCGGGCAGGCGCGTTCGGTTTCCCTGAGCCCCAAGGATGCGCCGTCCTTCGTCGCGCTCAAGCGGATCAGCCGCGTCTTCCAGGAAGGGGAGACGGACAGCTTCGCGATCATCGTCCTGGAAAGTGAGCAGCCCCTCGGCGACGCGGCGCACACGTACTACGACGGCCTGATGCGCAAATTGCGCGCCGACAAGCACGTGCTGAGCATTCAAGACTTCTGGGGCGATCCGCTCACCGCGGCCGGCGCGCAGAGCAACGACGGCAGGGCCGTTACCGTCCAGGTGAATCTCGCCGGCAACCAGGGCGAATCGCTGGCCAACGAATCCGTGGGCGCCATCCGCAAGATCGTCGATGCCACTCCGCCACCTCCCGGGCTCAGGGCCTATGTCACCGGGGCCTCGGCTTTGGGTGCAGATCTCCAACAGAGCGGCGACAAATCGATGGCGAAGGTCACCATTGCCTCGGTTGTGGTGATCCTGTGCATGTTGCTGTTCATCTATCGGTCGCCGCTCACCGTGATTCTGCTGCTGGTCACCGTCGGGATCGAAGTCAGCGCGGCCCGCGGCGCCGTCGCGATCCTGGGCAACAACGAGCTGATCGGGCTGTCCACCTTCGCGGTCAGCCTGCTCACTTCGTTGGCGATCGCCGCCGGCACCGACTACGGCATCTTCATCATCGGCCGGTACCAGGAAGCCCGGCAGGCCGGCGAAGACCGGGAAACAGCCTTTTACACCATGTATCACGGCACCGCGCACGTCATCCTGGGATCCGGATTGACCATCGCGGGCGCGACATTCTGTTTGGCCTTCGCCCGCATGCCCTACTTCCAGACCCTCGGCGTGCCCTGCGCGGTCGGCATGCTGGTCGCGGTTCTGGTCGCGCTGACGTTGGGTCCGGCCGTTCTGGTGGTCGGCAGCCGCTTCGGCGTTTTCGATCCCAAGCGGGTGCTGTCGGTGCGTGGCTGGCGCCGGGTGGGCACCGCCGTGGTGCGCTGGCCACTGCCGATCCTCGCGGTCACCTTTGTGATCGCCCTGATCGGCCTGATCACCCTGCCTGGATACAACCCCAGCTACGACGACCGCGCCTACCTGCCCAGCTTCATACCCGCCAACCAGGGCTTCGTCGTCGCCGACCGCCACTTCTCCCAGGCTCGGATGAAACCCGAGATTCTGATGATCGAGTCGGATCACGACATGCGCAATCCGGCCGATTTCCTGGTGCTGGACAAGCTGGCCAAGGGCGTGTTCCGGGTGCCCGGAATCTCCCGGGTGCAGGCCATCACCAGGCCGGACGGCACCCCGATGGACCACACGTCGATTCCGTTCCAGATGAGCATGCAGAGCGCCGGTCAGATGCAGACCCTGAAGTTCCAGCGCGACCGGATGAACGACCTGCTCAAACAGGCCGACGAGATGTCCAAGACCATGGCCCTGATGCAGCGGATGTACGGTCTGATGACCCAGCTCAATGGTGTCACCCACAAGATGGTCGGCGACACCGAGGAGATGCAGCAGATCACCAACGACCTGCGCGACAAACTCGCCAACTTCGACGACTTCTTCCGGCCTATCCGCTCCTACTTCTACTGGGAACGGCACTGCTACGACATCCCGATCTGCTGGACGTTTCGGTCGCTCTTCGACGCGCTCGACGGTATCGACGCTTTAGACGAGAAGCTGAATGTCCTGGTAGGTGACATCAAACAATTCGACGTGCTGATGCCGCAGATGGTCGAAACCTTCCCGCCGATGATCGAGACCATGGCCAGCATGCGCACCATGATCCTGAGCATGCACAGCACGATGTCGGGCATCTTCGACCAGATGGACGAGATGAGCGACAACGCGACAGCGATGGGCCATGCGTTCGACGCCGCCAAGAACGACGACTCGTTCTATCTGCCGCCGGAGGTCTTCAAGAATTCCGACTTCAAACGCGCCATGAAGAACTTCCTGTCCTCCGACGGGCATGCGGCGCGGTTCATCATCCTGCACCGGGGTGATCCGGCGTCGGCCGAGGGAATCGCCAGCATCGACAAGATCCGTACGGCGGCCGAAGAAGCACTCAAGGGAACGCCGCTGGAAGACTCCAAGATCTACGTCGCCGGAATGGGTGCCGTCTTCAAGGACATCTCCGAGGGCGCCAAGTGGGACCTGGTGATCGCGGGCATCTCGTCGCTCTGCCTGATCTTCATCATCATGCTGATCATCACCAGGGCTTTCGTGGCCGCCGCGGTCATCGTGGGTACCGTAGCGCTGTCGCTGGGCGCTTCGTTCGGGCTGTCAGTGCTGGTGTGGCAGCACATCTTGGGCATCCCGCTGCACTGGTTGGTGCTTGCCATGTCGGTGATCGTGCTGCTGGCCGTCGGCTCGGATTACAACCTGCTGCTGGTCTCGCGCTTCAAACAGGAGATATACGCCGGCTTGAACACCGGCATCATCCGATCGATGGGCGGCACCGGCAAGGTCGTGACCAACGCGGGGCTGGTGTTCGCCTTCACGATGGCATCCATGATCATTGGCGACGCCCGGATGATCGGGCAAGTGGGTACCACGATCGGCCTGGGTCTGCTGTTCGACACACTGATCGTGCGGGCGTTCATGACGCCTTCGATCGCGGCGCTGCTCGGCCGCTGGTTCTGGTGGCCGATCCGGGTGCGGTCCCGTCCGGCGCGCAGCCCCGCACTCCCCCGCCGCGACCAACCCGCCGACAAGTCGCTGGCGCTCAGCGGCGAGCGCTAGCCGGTGCGGGCCGGGGGTCCGCTCCGGCCATCCGAGGGGCCTGCGACTCCGAATAAATGATGTGCTGACACCCGCGGAACTCCGATGAGCGAGAGCGACATCCTGGCGGTGACGGGAGCCTCCGTCCTCGCGGTGGCCGCCGTGCATTCGGCCACCTTCGTCATCGCCCGCAGGATCGGCCGCTACAACGTCGTCGACGTCGCGTGGGGCCTGGGGTTCGTCGCGGTGGCGGCCGTGGCGGCGCTGGTGGGCCACGGGGATCCCACCCGACGCTGGCTGCTGCTGGCGCTGGTGTCGATCTGGGGTCTGCGGCTGAGCTGGCACATCCATCACAAAACCGCCGGCAAGGGTGAGGACCGTCGCTACGCGGACCTGCTGCGGGGCGCTTCGGTGGGGCAGGTGGTGTACAGGGTTTTTCTGCTGCAGGGCTTCCTGACCCTGTTCATCTCGTTCCCGCTGCAACTGTCCGCGGTAACGGGTGCCACGACCGGACCGTTGCTGGCCATCACCGCCCTGGGCGTGGCGTTGTGGCTGGTCGGTTTCACCTTCGAGGCGCTGGGCGACCGGCAATTGCGCCGATTCAAATCCGATCCGGCCCATCGCGGGCTCATCATGGACACCGGTCTGTGGTCGTGGACGCGTCACCCCAATTACTTCGGCGACGCCTGCGTGTGGTGGGGATTGTGGCTGATCACGGTCAACGGCTGGGTGCCGCTGGCTACCGTGGTGTCGCCACTGTTGATGACCTACTTCCTCATCGATGTGAGCGGCGCCCGTTTGACCGAGCGATACATGAGGGGCCGACCCGGATTCGCCGATTACCAGGAGCGGACGGCCTATTTCGTCCCCCGGCCGCCCCGCTCGGTGCGTCAGTCATGACCGGCGTGGCGGGCCGGGTGGTTGCTGGCGCTAGGCTACCGATCGATGACCGCACCGCTGGCGCCCAGCAGCGACCTCGACGCCTTGCTGCGCCGGGTCGCGCGGGGAGACAACTCCGCTTTCGCCGCGTTCTACGACCACACGAAGTCACGGGTGTACGGGCTGGTGGCCAGGGTGTTGCGTGACGCCGGGTACAGCGAAGAGACCACCCAGGAGATTTATCTCGAGGTGTGGCGGACCGCTGCGGAATTCGACCCCGCCAAGGGGTCGGCACTGGCATGGCTGCTGACCATGACTCACCGGCGCGCGATCGACCGGGTGCGCAGCGAACAAGCGGGCACTGCGCGCGAATCACGGTACGGCATCGCCAATGTCGAGACGGCGACCGACGTGGTCGCGGATTCGGCGATAGCGGGCGACGAGCGCCGCCGCGTGGCACACTGCCTGGAGTCGCTGACCGACACACAGCGCCAGTGCATCGAGCTGGCCTACTATGGCGGACTCACCTATGCCGAAGTGTCGCAGCGGTTGGCCGCGAACCTGTCGACCGTCAAGTCGCGCATGCGCGATGCGCTGCGGGGCCTGCGCAATTGCCTGGATGCACCATGACCGACCCGACCGATTTCGAGCTCCTCGAACTGGCGACGCCGTACGCCCTGCACGCGGTGTCGGATGAAGAACGCGTCGAGATCGACCGTCGGGTTGCGGCCGCGCCGGCGCCGATAGCCGCAGCCTTCAACGACGAGGTCCGCGCCGTCCGCGAGACGATGGCGGTGCTGGCATCGTCGAGTATCGCCGAACCGCCGGATCAGCTGCGGGCCGCGGTGCTGGCCCTGACCGCACCGGTGACCATACCGGCGATCCACCAATCACGTTGGCGCACAGCAGTTTTTGCTGCCGCCGCAGCGATTGCCGTGGGATTGGGGGCGTTCGGCATCGGGGTGGCGATGCGGCCGTCGCCGCCGCAGACGGTGGCCGAGCAGGTGCTCGCCGCACCCGATGTGCGCACCGTCTCCGGTCCGCTGGGTCCGGGGACGGCCACGGTGATGTTCTCGCGTGATCGCAACGCCGGCGTGTTGGTGATGAACAATGTGCCGCCACCCTCGCCCGGCACCGTGTATCAGATGTGGTTGCTCGGCGCCGACGGCCCGACGTCGGCCGGAACCATGGGAACGGCGGCCGTCTCGCCGTCGACCAAGGCGACCCTGGACAACCTGGGCGGGTCCACCGCGCTGGCGTTCACTGTCGAACCCGGTACCGGATCGCCGCAGCCGACCGGTGCCATCCTGGCGAAGTTACCGCTGCGCTGAAGCCTTTTTCCGGAACAGTCCGCCGACCATTGCGCCCAGGACGCCGAGCGCCACCAGCGCCGCACCGCTGACCAGCGTCAGGTTGAGCCACAGATGCAGACTGTCTTCGGCGCGCCCTACCATCACATCGGCCATTTGACGGACGTCCCCGGTGGTCCGGTTGAGGGCCTCGTTGATCCGCCGTCCGGCGACCTCCACCCCCGCCCAGCCGGCCGCCCCGACCAGCAGCGCCGAGCTGCCCAGGGCGGTCAGCGCCCGGCCGCGGCGGCGGGCGGTGACGAGCGTCAGCACCGCGAAGACAGCGGTCAGGCCCGTCGCGCCGACGCTCGCCCACGGCCCCCACACCGCGGCCCGGTGCAATTGCCCCTGCCGTAACGGCTGGCCGGCCGATACCGTCAGCGGGACCTTCAGCGTCGCGGGCACCTGCACGTTGTAAGCGTTCAGCTGCTGCTGGATGGCGGTGTCCTTGAGCATGGGGGCAACGTCGAGGACCCATTGCTCGTTGCCGCCGGACTGCGGCGGGCCGAACAACCAGCCGTGCGCGGCCCGGTTCACCCGGGCGAACAGCGGCGGAAACGCCGAACCGGCCGTGAACGCCGCAGCCACGTCGTGCACCGTCGAACTGTCGACGGGATTGCGACTGTTGCTTCGTTCATTGATCAGCGCCGTCGCGCGGGTGGTCAGCTCCGAAGCCATCGCCGACTGCAGTGCCGGATCGTGCGCGGCTTGTTCGGCCAGCGCACTGTAGCCGTCCTCGTCCACGATCGTCGTCTGCGCCCAGCAGGCCGGAACCGCCACCGCCAACCCTGCGGTGGCGACCAGCCAGCACAACACCATCGCGAGGAAACGCACGGGTTGGAACCCTACTGGGCGATCCCCCGCAGATAGGCAGCCTGCCCGAGATGTTGCGCACAGTCGTCGATGATGCTGACCAGCCGCGCGCTGGCGGTCACCGGCGGATCCCAGTTCGTGTCGACCACCCGGGCCAGCTCGTCGGGGGTGACCGTCTCGACGTACTCGATCGTCAGCAGGTGCACCGCGTGGTAGTAGCCCAGCAGCATGTCCACGGGTGGGCGGACCTTCGCCACCTCGCCGGGCCCATGCCCGTAGCCGGTGTCGTTGCGCGGCAGGTCGAGGTTGAACCGGTCCACCCAGCCCTCGCCGGTCCAGGCCTGAGCTACGCCGGCCACGTCGGCCACCTGCAGGTCCTGGACCCGGGCACTGTGCCAGAGCAGCCACGCGATGCTGTTGGCAATCTCGGTCGGCCGGTAATCGGCAACCTCCTCGGTGAGACCGTGACACACATCGCCGACGTGTTCGATCAAGCGGGTGAAAGCGTCACGCAGGAGTTCCCGAACGGCAGCGGCTTCGGAAGTCGGCATAATCCCGACCCTACGGGGCGCCGTGCCACACCGCTTCCACGTTGTTGCCGTCCGGGTCGCGGACGAAGGCACCGAAATAGCCCGGGTGGTACTCCGGCCACAGCCGCGGGGCATGAAGCGACTCGGCTCCCAGACCCACCGCCGCGTCGTGGAACGCGCGCACTGCGGCCTCGTCGGCCGCCTGGAACGCGATATGGACTTCCCGATTGGGCCCCATGCCCGTTGCGTCGGCGATCCAGAATGCGGGTTGCCCGTCACGTCCGTACCCGATGGCCTCGCCGAAATCCATCTGGCGCGAGTACCCGAGCACGCCCAGGACGGTGTCATAGAACTGCTGCGATTTGGCGTACTCACCACAATTGATGCCGAAGTGATCGATCATGGCAGCGATCCTGGCACGACCCACCGACACGGCCGTAGATTATTTAGATGACCTACGACCTTCTGATCCGCAACGGCACCATCGTGGACGGACTGGGTGGTGAACCTTACGTAGGTGACGTAGCCGTCCGAGGCGGGGTCATCGCGGCGGTCGGCGACCTGAACGGTGCCGAGGCGCGGCGACAAATCGACGCGACCGGCCTGCTGGTCACGCCGGGCTTCGTCGACCTGCACACCCACTACGACGGCCAGGCCATCTGGTCGGACCGGTTGACGCCGTCGTCTGCACACGGGGTGACCACGGTGGTGATGGGCAATTGCGGGGTGGGATTCGCGCCCTGCCGGCAGGCAGACCATGATGTGCTCGTCGACGTCATGGCCGGCGTCGAAGACATCCCCGGGGTGGTGATGACCGACGGGCTGCCGTGGACCTGGGAGACGTTCCCCGAATATCTGGACGCGCTGGACGCGGGCAAACGCGACATCGACGTGGCCGCCTACCTGCCGCATTCCCCGCTGCGCGTCTACGTGATGGGCCAGCGCGGCGCCGACCGGGAGCCGGCCACGGCCGAAGACCTGGCCAGGATGCGGGCGCTGGCGACCGAAGCCATGGAGGTGGGGGCGCTGGGCTTCGCCTCCTCCCGGCTCACCATCCACAAGACCGAGAGCGGCGCACCGATCCCCAGCTACGACGCGGCCCGCGAAGAGCTCGAGGAGATCGCCCGGGGCGTGGTCGACGGCGGCGGTGGGCTGCTGCAGTTCGTACCCGACATCCCGGCCGGGGGCTACCAGCCCGTGCTGCAGACGGTGTTCGACGTCGCCGAGGACGTCGGCCTGCCGGTCACTTTCACCCTGGTCGTGGGCAACGCGGGGGATCCGACATGGCCGGACGCCATCACGATGATCGAGAAGGCCAATGCGGCCGCGGGCGGCGAGATCCGGGTCTGCGCGCAGTTGCTGCCCCGGCCGATCGGGCTGATCATCGGGTTGCAGCTGACGGCCAACCCGTTCGTGCTCTACCCGAGCTACCGGGAGATCGCGCACCTGCCGCTGGCCGAACGGGTAGCCGAGATGCGCAAGCCGCAGGTGCGCGCCCGCATCCTGGCCGACCAGCCGGGTGAAGGTCACCCCATCCTGTTTGTGGCCCAGTTGTGGGACTGGATCTTCCCGTTGGACGACAACCCCAACTACGAGCCCGACCCGTCCGACAGCATCGGCGCCCGCGCCCGGGCCCGCGGCGTCGACCCGCGGGAGGAGGCCTATGACCGGCTGCTCGACGACGATGGCCGGGCCATGCTGCTGGTGGCCACCAGCAACCTGGAGAACAACTCGCTGGACACCGTCGGCAAACTTCTGCACCGCGACGACGTGGTACTCGGGCTGGGCGACGGAGGTGCCCATTACGGCATGATCTGCGACGCCAGCTACTCCACCTACTTCCTGGCGCACTGGGCGCGTGACCGCGAAACCGGGCGATTCAGCGTCGCCGAAGCCGTCCGCGAACTCACTTCCGTACCGGCCCGGATCGCCGGGCTGGCCGACCGTGGGCGCATCGCCGCCGGCTTCAAGGCCGATCTGAACGTCATCGATCACGCCGCGCTGCGGCTGCACAAGCCGGTCATCGTCCACGACCTCCCGGCCGGCGGGCGCAGGCTGGACCAGACCGCCGAGGGCTACGCCGCCACCGTGGTTTCCGGTGAAGTGATCGCCGAGAACGGCGTGCCGACCGCCGCCCGCCCGGGAAAGCTGGTTCGCGGCCGGCAGCCGGCACCCGTTCCCGGTTGACGGGCCGCTGCGAATTAACGGTAGCGGGTTACCCGATACGCCCACGGTAATGGGCTCTGCCGGGTAAGTTTGGGTGGTGACAAGCCCGCATTTCGCGTGGTTGCCGCCAGAGATTAACTCGGCATTAATGTTCGCCGGTCCCGGTGCGGGACCGCTACTTTCTGCTGCCTCCGCTTGGGGCAGTCTGGCCGAAGATCTCGCTTCAGCGGTGTCGTCATTCAGTGCCGTTACTCAGGAATTGACCAGTGGCTCGTGGCAGGGTGCTTCCGCGGCCGCCATGATGGTTGTCGCCACCCAGTACATGAGTTGGCTCAGTGCGGCGGCGGTCCAGGCCGAGCACGCGGCCGCGCAAGCCGCCGCCACGGCGACCGCCTTCGAGACAGCGGTGGCCGCCACCGTGCAACCGGCAGTGGTCGCGGCCAACCGCGGCCTCGTGCAGATGCTGGCCGCCACGAACTTCTTCGGCATGAACTGGCCGGCCATCATGGACACCGAATCGGCCTACGAGCAAATGTGGGCGCTGGACGTGGCGGCCATGGCGAACTACCACTTCGATGCGTCGGCGGCGGCCGCCCAGCTGGCGCCATGGCAGCAGGTGCTGCGCAACCTAGGCATCGACCTCGGCAAGAACGGCCAGATCAACTTCGGCTTCGGCAACACCGGCAGCGGAAACATCGGCAACAACAACGTCGGCAACTACAACCTGGGCATCGGCAACACCGGCAGCAACAATTTCGGCGCCGGCAACACCGGCAGCGGCAACCTCGGCATCGGCAACACCGGCAATAACAACCTGGGCTTCGGCAATCTGGGCAACAGCAACGTCGGGCTGGGCAACACGGGCAGCGATGCCTTCGGCATGGGCCTGAGCGGCGACGGGAAGTTCGGGTTCGGCGGGTTCAACTCCGGTACCGGCAACACCGGGCTGGGGAATTCGGGCACGGGCAACACCGGGTTCTTCAACTCGGGTGACGGGAATTTCGGCCTCGGCAACTCGGGTTCGCTCAATACCGGCCTCGGCAACTCGGGCAGCGTCAACACCGGCTTCGGCGGCTCGATGGGCTACCTGGGCTCGGGGTTCCAGAACGCCGGTGTGGGCGCTGCCGGCCTGGAAGCGGGACTGGCCAACTCCGCCCACTACGCCACCGGCGGCCTCGGTACGGCTGCGTTGAGCTCGGGGCTGCTCAGCTCGGCCCTGGCCAACACGGGCGGGCTGCACACCGGCCTGGCGGGCGCGTTGAACTCCGGCCTGAGCAGCTCTCCGGTTGTCGCCCCCGCCTCGGCCCCGGCCGTCGACAGCGGGCCTGGCTCCGTCACCGCGAACCCGACCAGCAGCGCGGCTGCCAACTCGGGCCTGAGAACGTCTGCCGGCACCCCGGTGACGGGTTTCGTCAACCCCTCCCCCAGTGACCCCGCGGTGCGGACCACGCTCGGCCGTGAGCCTGGTATCGGCGCCCCGAGCCTGCCGAATTCGGGCATCCCGAAGTCGAACTTCTACCCGCCGGCCGAGCGCGACACCGGTGACCAGAGCAGGGTCATCCAGTTCCCGATCCGAACCGAGTAGCCGCGCGCCTATCCTCGACCCATGGCAGCAAAGACCAGCAAGCCGGTCGACTTCCAGCGGTTGGCCGACGCCTTGCCGAATTTCCCGTTCGCCTACCTGATCACCGTCGACGACGGCTACCGTGTCCACACGGTGACCGTCAAGCCGGTGCTGCGTGATCTCGCCGGGCTCGATGTCGGTCTGATCGGTGGGGGCACCCGTACCAACCTGGCGCACCGTGCCGACGTGACCCTGGTGTGGCCACCGCCTGAACCGGGCGGTTACTCGCTGATCGTGGACGGCCGCGCCGAAATCGCCGTGGCGGGCGAGGAGACGGTGCGCTGTACCGTGACGCCCACGCGCGCCCTGCTGCACCGTAACGCCGACTCGCCCGAGGCGGCGAAAGGCTGCCTGCACGACTGCGTGGTGTTCACGCTGCCGGGCGACCCGCAACCGTAGGCGTCCGCTCACAATGCTGGAGAGCGGAGTGTGATCACCCTTGACCGCCTGGTAAACGTGCTGGGCAGTTACGGGGTTCGGCTGCGGTGGTCGTCGGTTCAGAGATCGGCCGAACTTCGCAGCGTCGTGATTCCCGAGGAAACCGGCGGCGCTGCCGTGACCGGCGACATTCTGCTGGCCGTCGGTGCCGGCTCATTCGATCAGGCGATGCAGTGGGCCGCCTCGGCGCATGCCGTTGTCGTGCTGGTGCGCGAGGGTGTGGAGCCGGCGACATGGAACGGTGCCGCGAAGCCCGCCGTGATGCTGGTCGAGAGGTCGCTCCCGTGGAGCGAGTTGGCCGCCGTGGCCTACGGGCTGGTACTCGAGGGCCGCGAGACGGACTCCGGCCGGGGACCCACCGACTTGTTCGCGCTCACCGACAGTCTGGCGGATGCGATCGGCAGTGCAGTGCTCATCCACGACCGGCTGCTGCAGCTGCTGGCCTATTCGCGGCTGCAGCGGCACGCCGACCCGGCGGGGGTGCAAACCATTCTCGGGCGGCAGATGCCGGGGCCGCTGCGGGATTTCTTCGAAGCCCGCGGCGTGTTCGCCCACCTCGCGGTCTCCGATGAGCCCTTGTTCCTCCCGGCGGACGCCGAGCACGGTTTGACCGGCCGGATGGTGGTGGCGGTACGGTCCGGCCGGGAACTCATGGGATCGCTGTGGGCGGCGTGCACTGAACCGCTGGACGGCGCCGCCCGCGCTGCGCTCGCCGATGGCGCGCACACTGTGGCCCTACACCTGTTGCGCTCCCGCGCCAGTGCCGACCTGGAGCGACAGATCGAATCCGAGCTGGTGATCCAGTTGCTGGAGGGCACCGCGGATGCCGCCACGGTGACCAGCAGACTGGGCCTGCCCCACGGCCCGCTTCGGGTGATCGCGGTGCAAGCGTCCATCGGCGCGGAGCGCGATGCCGCGCTGCTGTTGGCTTTCGAGCGCGCCACCGCAGGTTTCGGCTGGTCACGGCCGGGCCGAAGTGCCCTGGTCGGCAGTACCGTGTACACGCTGCTTCCGGGCGGCGAGGCGACGCCGGCCCGTCGGTGGGTGACCGGCCTGCGGGCCGCACTGCCGGACGGCGTGACAGTGGCGGCCGGCATCAGCGGAGCGGCGGAGGTGTCCGACCTCGCCGCCGCCCGGCAGGAGGCCGACGAGTGCCTGGCCCTGCCCGATGTGTCCCCCTGGGGCCCGATCCCTACTTACGACGAGTCGTGGGACGACATCCTGCTGCAGCGGTTGCGCACGGCATCCCGGGCGGGCCGGTTCCCGGATCGCGGACCGGTGGCCGAGCTGCGGCGGCACGACGAGGCCAACGGGACCGACTACGTCGCGACACTGCGGGCGTGGCTGGCGGCCCAGGGTGACCCTGTGGAGGCCGGCAACCGTTTGGGAGTGCACGAGAACACCGTGCGTTACCGGATGCGCAAGATGGCCGAGATCACCAATCTTGCCCTCGACGACACCGAGAAGCGGCTCGCCATGATGATCCAGCTGGCGGCCAGCGCCAACGATTGACCGCCGTCGCTGTCGAATCGCGACAAAGCATCCCTGTGCAATTGTGCGAGCCGGGCAAGTCTGACCTCGGATGGCGACGGCACCCTGGAAGTAGCGATCACGGCGCGGCGGGCACCGCAGTCCATGACTCCCGTTCCCGCCTTCATGCCGAGCAGGCTGCGCGCCTGACCACGCTCACCGCCACGGTGATCGACGCCCCCGCCCGCAGCGATCCCACCATGGTCCGGGCCCGCTGGTTCGCCGCCGGTACCGAACACACCGGAACGGTCAAGGCGCGCATGGCACCCAAACCTGGCGAGACGATCGCGGTCCTGGTCAATCCGGACGGCACCTATGCCGGCTCGCCGCGCATGTCTGCCGCGCGCGGGGCGGTGTTCGTGGCACTGGCGATCTGGTTGAACGTGGCGACCGCCGCGGCGCTGGTGTTCGTGGGCGTCCGGAAGGCGCTCAACCGCGCCCGGCTGGCCCGCTGGCAGCCCGAGTTGGTCCACACCGCCCGCAACGGCCGCCTCGGCCGGTCCTGACGCATCGCAGCTTCGCCGCAAGCGTGTTGTCGGCTGGCGACAACCAACCGCTGCGCCCTTGTTGGGGTACTGCAAACACTGAGCTTCCAAGAATGGGAACCATGGAATTACCAGGATTTTTCGGAGCATCGCCCCAGCGCGGGCCACCGAGTCGTCAGGGGCGGTTGCTGTTGTCCGGCCCGCCCCTGGCGACGACAACCTAGAGAGGAAGGGACACCGAAATGGCTGTCAACCAACGCGTCTGGATGACGCATCAACACGGCAGGGATGAAAGCACGGATCCCGTCGTCGGGCGTTCGGCACCCGGCGCCAGTGACATCGCTGAAAGCGGCGTGGTGGTGACCGTGCGTTACGACGACACCGGCGAGACCGAAACGTTCGTGCTCGGAAGGCGTTTCGGCGACTGCACCGACCTGCCGGTCTACTCCACGCTGTCACCGCTGGGCCGCGCGGTCACCGGCGCACGTCCAGGGGAGCAGCGCATGTGCATGATCCCGCAAGAAGCACGCCCCGTATTCGTGACCGTCCTGTCGACGGAGCCCTGTCGCGGGCGCAGCGCAGCAGGCAGGAGCTGAAATGCCGCACACACCACGTCATCGGCTCGCGGTGCTACTCGGAACGGTTGTGGCCGCAGCGCTTTTCACGCCGATTCAGCCGGCCAGGGCGCACACGCGCGAGCCCGCGACGTTGCCACCCCTGGTCACCCACTACGGTGCGATCGCCTACGGCGACGACGGATCGGCGGGCACGGCCCGTCGCCACCTGTCCAAACTCGGTGCACAGCAACAGGCTCTGCAACGATGCGGTGACAGCAGCTGCAAGGTCGTCAGCACCTTCACTCGTTGCGGTGCGGTCGCTCACGACGGCGCTTCGTATCACGGCGGCGTGGGGGTCTCCCGCGGAATGGCCGAAGCCCGTGCCATCTCCCGGCTCGGCGGCGGCTGGATCGTCGACTGGGCCTGCAACTAGGCGGCGCGGGGTGACCCGGCCTTGCTTCGCCGGCCACGCAGCCACCTGATCAGTTCGATGATCCCGGCGAAGACCAGCGCCACGCCGAACGACACCGCGAACGCCACCAGCGGTCGGTCCTCGAAGGTATGCCCACCGACGAAGCCGATCAGCGTGCTCACTGTCGCCCAGAGGACGACGCCGATGCCGTCGTAGACCAGGAACTGGCGGTAGGGAAACTCGAGGACGCCGCAGGAGATCGTCGTCACCGTGCGGCCGCCGGGGATGAAACGCGCGACGACCACCAGTGGGCCGCCGTGCCGGTCAAGTTCCCGATGTGCCCAGGCCAGGCGCCGTTCGCCGTTACGCCCGCGGGCGAGCCAGCGCCGGGCCCAGTCGTCGGCCGAGTGGCCCAGTCCGTACGCGACATTGTCCCCGGCGAAGGCGCCGACCGCCCCCATCAGAATCACCCAGCCCAACGTCATCGAGCCGTCCGCGGCCAGGATCCCGCAAGTGATAAGCACCGTTTCACTCGGGAGAATGGGCAGGACGGCGTCGAACAGGCAGAAGGCCAGAATCAGCGGATACTCCCACCAGGAGTGACCGAGCGCGTCGAGCAGCGAGTTAAACATGGCACGCCGCCGGCACGTTCACGACGTCAACCCTTTGCGGGCGAATTGCTCTGCTTCGCCGCGCTCGACCGCCTCGTCGTGTTTGGCGGCCGCGCGGTCGAGCAGTTCCCGCAGGGCCGGCTCGTCGCGGACCAGCCGGCGGTACTTCGGTCCAAGCGCAAGGATCTGGTCGCGCTCGTCGAGCAGCTTGCGGAAGATGCGTTCGCGTTCGTTGGCGTCGTGGGTGTATTCGGAGTCCAGGTAGGCCGTGGCATGCCGCCGGGCATTGGCGATCGCCGTCGTGGCTTTGCCTTTGCGGCTGAGCAACGACGCCACCACGGTGACTAGCAGCACGCCGACGATCACCGCCAGTGACGTGTAGGTGCTGATCTCCACCACCTTCACCGGCTCACCGCCGTTGATGAACGGCACGTTGTTCTCGTGCAGGGCGTGCAGGATCAGCTTCACCCCGATCACACCGAGGATCGCCGCCAGTCCGTAGGACAGGTAGATGAGCCGGTCCAGCAGGCCGTCCACCAGGAAATAGAGCTGTCGCAGACCGAGCAGCGAGAACGCCGTCGCCGTGAAGACGATATAGACGTGCTGGGTGAGGCCGAAGATGGCGGGGATCGAGTCGAGCGCGAACAAGATGTCGGTGCCACCAAGCGCCACCATGACCAGCAGCATCGGGGTCATGGCACGCTTACCGTCGACCGTGGTGAACAGCTTGTCGCCGTCGTAGTGCTCGCTGGTCCGGATTACCTTCTTCGCGATCCGCACCACGAAGTTGTCCGCCTTCTCGGAGTCGTCGTCGTGGTCGGACTTCAGCACACTGCCGGCGGTGAGCAGCAGGATCAGGCCGAACAGGTAGAAGATCCACGCGAACGCATTGATCAGGGCGGCGCCCAGCAAGATGAACCCGGTCCGGGCGATCAGCGCGATCACGATGCCGACCAGCAGCACCTTCTGCTGATCCTCGCGCGGCACCCGGAAGCTGGCGATGATGACCAGGAACACGAACAGGTTGTCGACCGACAGCGCCTTTTCCGTGACGTACCCGGCGAAGTACTCCGGACCCGCATCACCACTGCCGAACATCAGCAGGCCGACACCGAACAGGATGGCGATGCCGACGTAGGCCGCCGACCACACCGCCGCCTCCCGCAGCGTCGGGACATGAGCCTTACGGACGTGGAAGATGAAGTCGAACGCCAGCAGACCCAAGATGCCTAGGACGGTCAGGGCCCATACCCAGTCAGGAACATCCATCTGCGATCTACTCCGCCCTCATCGAGTTGCCGCCTCCGACCCTATTGCGTTCTAGGTACCCGGTGTTCCTGAAACTAGGCTCACGAAAAAACCCGGCCCCTTGACGAAGGGACCGGGCTCTTTCGTCGACTCTGCTAGAAGTCCATACCGCCCATGCCGCCGGTCGGGTCGCCCGCCGGAGCGGCCGCCTTCTCCGGCTTGTCGGCCACGACGGCCTCGGTGGTCAGGAACAGGCCCGCGATGGACGCCGCGTTCTGCAGCGCCGAACGGGTCACCTTGACCGGGTCGGCGACGCCGGCCTTGAGCAGGTCCTCGTACTCACCGGTGGCGGCGTTCAGGCCGGTTCCGGCGGGCGAGTTGCGGACCTTCTCGGCCACCACACCGGGCTCCAGCCCGGAGTTGAAGGCGATCTGCTTCAGCGGAGCCTCGAGCGCCACCCGCACGATGTTGGCACCGGTGGCCTCGTCGCCCGAGAGGTTCAGCTCGGCCAGGGCCGGAGCCGCCTGCAGCAGCGCCACGCCACCACCGGCGACGATGCCCTCCTCGACGGCCGCCTTGGCGTTGCGGACGGCGTCCTCGATGCGGTGCTTGCGCTCCTTGAGCTCCACCTCGGTGGCCGCTCCGGCCTTGATCACCGCAACACCGCCGGCCAGCTTGGCCAGACGCTCCTGCAGCTTCTCGCGGTCGTAGTCGGAGTCGCTGTTCTCGATCTCGGCACGGATCTGGGCCACCCGGCCGGCGATGGCGTCGGAGTCACCGGCGCCCTCGACGATGGTGGTCTCGTCCTTGGTGATGACGACCTTGCGGGCCTTGCCGAGCAGCGAGACATCAGCCGTCTCGAGGGACAGGCCGACCTCTTCGCTGATGACCTGACCACCGGTGAGGATGGCCATGTCCTGCAGCATCGCCTTGCGGCGGTCACCGAAGCCGGGGGCCTTGACCGCCACCGACTTGAAGGTGCCGCGGATCTTGTTGACGACCAGGGTGGACAGCGCCTCGCCCTCGACGTCCTCGGCGATGATCAGCAGCGGCTTGCCGCCCTGAATGACCTTCTCCAGCAGCGGCAGCAGGTCCTTGACGGTCGACACCTTGCTGGAGACCAGCAGGATGTAGGGGTCCTCCAGGACGGCTTCCTGACGCTCGGCGTCGGTGACGAAGTAGCCCGAGATGTAGCCCTTGTCGAACCGCATGCCCTCGGTGAGCTCGAGCTGCAGGCCGAAGGTGTTGGACTCCTCGACGGTGATGACGCCCTCGTTGCCGACCTTGTCCATCGCCTCGGCGATCAGGTCACCGATCGACTGGTCGCCCGCGGAGATGCCCGCGGTGGCCGCGATCTGCTCCTTGGTCTCGACGTCCTTGGCCGAGCTGAGCAGGGTCTGGGTGACCTTCTCCACGGCCTTCTCGATGCCGCGCTTCAGGCCCAGCGGGTTGGCGCCCGCAGCGACGTTGCGCAGACCCTCCTTGACCAGCGCCTGCGCCAGCACGGTGGCCGTCGTGGTGCCGTCGCCGGCAACGTCGTCGGTCTTCTTGGCGACTTCCTTGACCAGCTCGGCGCCGATCTTCTCGTACGGGTCCTCCAGCTCGATCTCCTTGGCGATGGACACACCATCGTTGGTGATCGTGGGAGCTCCCCACTTCTTCTCCAGGACGACGTTGCGGCCCTTGGGCCCCAGCGTCACCTTTACCGCGTCGGCGAGGGCGTTGAGGCCCCGCTCGAGGCCGCGACGGGCCTCTTCGTCGTACGCAATTGTCTTGGCCATTGCGAAGTGATTCCTCCGGATTGGGAATGAAATGGGGGTCGCGGGTGACGACAACCCCATTACTTACGCTGGCCGGGCGCAGTGCCCGCGACGGACGATCACAGCGTTCTGAGTGCTGGACCTCACCGTCCCGACCTGGCACTCGCCTATGCCGAGTGCCAACGTCATTATTAGCACTCGCCTATGCCGAGTGCAAGAAGACCCGGCCACTAGGGGCGGCCTTTCGCCGTGGGCTGAAGCGTCGGCCGTGAATCTCCCGACGCTCCGCCGGCGTGCCACGTCGTCGAATTCCCAGTGTCGGGTCGCTGCGAGGTTGGGGCAGACTAAGGCGATGTCCCTGGTCGTGCCGCCTTATCCCCCGCCGCGATACCACAAACCGCAACCCGAGGTCAGCGCCCGGCTCAAGCGGGCGGACGAGCCCCCGGACTACGAGAAATTCGGAGTCAGGTACCACTACCTGGCCAATCAGCAGGCCACCGATGGTGACTACGGCCTGTACCGGGTCGACATCGCGCCGGCCGGCGGCGGGCCCGGGCCGCACTTCCACCGCGCGATGTCGGAGGCCTTCTTCGTGCTGAACGGCACCATGCGCCTCTACGACGGCCAGAACTGGGTCGACGGCCATCAGGGCGACTTCCTCTACGTGCCGCCGGGGGGAATCCACGGGTTTCGCAACGAAGTGGACGAACCGGCGTCGATGCTGATGCTCTTCGCACCGGGCGCACCGCGCGAGGCGTACTTCGAGGGCTTCCCGGCGCTGGCCGACATGACCGACGACGAGCGGCGCGAGTGGTTCGCGCGCCACGACAACCACTTCGTGCCGTAGCCGCGATGTCCGGACTTCGCGAATCGGTGCTGGACGCCCACGGCGGCCTGGCCCGCTGGCGGCAATTCAGCCAGATCCAGGCCACCATCGTCAGCGGCGGCAAGCTTTTCCAGCTCAAGGGGCAGGCCCAGGACGCCACGCCACGGCGCATGACGGCCGCACTCCAGCGCGGGTGGGCCTCGCTGCACCCCTTCGGCGCAGCCGACCAGCAGACCGATTTCACCGCGCACCGCATCGCGATCGAGAAGCTGGACGGCCGGATGGTCTCCGAGCGCATGGACCCGCGGGAGTCGTTCGCCGGCCACCAACTCGGCACGCCGTGGGACCCGTTGCAGCGGGCGTACTTCAACGGTTATGCGCTGTGGACGTATCTCAACTCGCCGTTCCTCATCGCACTGCCCGGCGTCAGCACCGCCGAGGTCGAGGTCGACGACGAGCGCAGCGGACGGCTGCGGGGACTGCAGGTGCGGTTTCCGGCAGAGTTGGCCACCCACGGCCCCGTTCAGGAGTTCTATTTCGGCAACGACTGCCTGCTGTGCCGGCACGACTACCGCGTCGAAATCGCCGGCGGATTCGCCGCGATCCAGTACATCTCCGGCATGGTGGAGGTCGACGGCATCATGCTGCCGACCACACGCCGGGCCTACCGGTGCGATCGCGCCGGGCGGGTGCTGCCCGACGAACTCATGGTGTCCATCGATCTCAGCGACTACCGGCTCAGTTAGACGCCGAAGACGAAGTCGCCCGGGTTCATCGCGCGGGTGCGTTGGAAGAAGGTCCGGCCGCTGGAGGGCAACTGGGTCACCACTTTGCCGCTGGCATGGCGGTAGTAGCTGTTGCAGTTGGCCAGCCACACCTTGCCCGCCATGGCAGCCTGCAGTTCGTCGTTGTAGCGCCGCTGCGCGGTCTCGGTGACCGCCACGGAGCGGGCCCCGCGCCGTTGCGCGGTGTCGAGGATGTGCCGGACGAAGGTGGTTTGTGCCTCGTGGATATAGAGGATCGAGTTCACCCCGTTGGTGTTCGGCCCGTACAGGGTGAACAGGTTCGGGTATCCGGCCACCACGGTGCCCAGGTAGGCCTCGGCGCCGTCGCTCCAGTCTTTGTGCAGCCGGCGCCCGCCCGCGCCGTAGACGTCGATGCTGGACAGGTAGTCGGCCGCCTTGAACCCGGTGCCGTAGATGACGGTGTCGACGCGATGCTCGACACCGTCCGCGGTCCGCACGCCGCGCTCGGTCAGCTCGGCGATCGGCGTGGTCTCCAGCGCGACGTGCGGTAGCGCGAAGGTCGGATACCAGTCCCGGGACTGCAACGGCCGCTTGCAGCCGACGGGATAGTCGGGCATCAGCTTGGCGCGCAGCACCGGATCGGCCACCTTGCGCAGCAGGTAGCTGCGGGCCAGTTCGGTCTGCTCACGGGTCTGCGGCGCGTCGACGTCGAAGCTGGAGGACTCGTAGGACGCAAAGGCCTCGTCGCGCAGTTGCTGCGCGCGGGCCGGGTCGCGTTCGAAGAGTTCGTGCTGCTCCGGGGTGAACTCGAAGTCGAAGCGCGGCGCGATCCAGATCGGCGTGCGCTGGAACACCGTCAAGTGCGCGGCCGCCGGCGCGACCACCGGCACGTACTGCACCGCACTGGCCCCGGTGCCGATCGAGGCCACCCGCTCGCCGGCCGTCGATTTGCCGTGGTCCCAGCGCGCGGAATGGAACTGGCGGCCGCGGAACCGCCGCGCACCCGGGATGTCGGGAATGTGCGGCAAATCGAGCATGCCGACCGCGCTCACCACGAAATCAAACTCGTACTCCGCACCGTCGGCGGTGTGCAGTGTCCAGTGCCGGCGTTCGTCGGACCAGCGGGCCGTGCTGATCACCGTCCGGGGTCGGAGGTGGCCGGACAGGCCGTGGTCGGCGGCGACCCGCTCCAAATAGGCGAGGATCTCGGGCTGGTTGGCGTAGGTCTTGCTCCAGCGCGGGTTGAGCGCGAACGAGAATGAATACAAGTGGGACGGCACGTCGCAGGCGGCGCCGGGGAAGGTGTTGTGCCGCCAGGTGCCCCCGAACCCGTCGGCGCGGTCGAAGATGGTGAAGTCGTATCCCCCGGCGGCGAGCTGGACTCCCATCGCGATGCCGCCGGCGCCTGCTCCGATGATCCCGACAACCGGGCGTCGTGCGGAATCGCATTGACCCTTCGTGGTAATCACGTTCTCAAATGTACGTCCCAGTGGCCGGCTTCGGCCTGAGTATGTTCGGGCCATGGCTTCCAGCGGGATTCAACACCGTAAGTGGACGACAGCGGACATACCCGACCAGAGCGGGCGGACGGCCATCGTCACCGGCGCCAACACCGGGATCGGCTATCACACCGCCGCGGCGCTGGCCCTCCGCGGCGCGCGGGTGGTGCTGGCGGTGCGCAACCTGGAGAAAGGCAACGCGGCGCTGTCGCGCATCGTTGCCGCCGCGGGCGCGGAGGGCGCAACTGTCGACGTCACGCTGACCCAACTCGACCTGAGCTCGCTGGCGTCGGTGCGCCGCGCCGCCGACGAGCTGCGCGGCTCCTACCCGCGCATCGACCTGCTGATCAACAACGCGGGAGTGATGTGGACGCCCAGGCAGGTCACCGCGGACGGCTTCGAGCTGCAGTTCGGCACCAACCATCTCGGCCACTTCGCCCTGACCGGCCTGCTGCTCGACCATCTGCTCCCGGTGCGCGGCTCCAGGGTGGTGACGGTCAGCAGCCTCGGCCACCGCATGCGTGCCGCGATCCACTTCGACGACCTGCAGTGGGAGCGCCACTACAGCCGGATCGGCGCCTACGGGCAGTCGAAGCTGGCCAATCTGCTCTTCACCTACGAATTGCAGCGCCGGCTGGCGGCCGCGGCGGCCCCCACCATCGCCGTCGCCGCGCACCCGGGCGGTTCGGCCACCGAACTCGCGCGCAATGTCCCGCGGATGCTGCGGCCGCTCAACATGGTGGCGCCGCTGCTGTTCCAGAGCGCCGAGTCCGGTGCCCTGCCTTCGCTGCGTGCGGCCACGGATCCGACCGTCGAGGGCGGGCAGTACTACGGCCCCGAGGGCCTGGGGGAACAACGGGGCCACCCCAAGCTGGTGCAGTCCAGTGCGCAGTCCCACGATGCGGAACTGCAGGGCCGGCTGTGGCGTGTCTCCGAGGACCTCACCGACGTGAAGTTCCCGGTCTGACATGCGCTCCGTCGACGAACACCAGCGCGTCGTCGCGCAGATGATCCACGCCCGTCCCGCCGTGCCGGCGGCGCTGGCCGACGCCTTGGGCCTGGTGCTGGCCGACGACGTTGTCGCGCCGTTGTCGCTGCCGGTGTTCGACAACTCCGCGATGGACGGTTACGCCGTGCGCGCCGAGGACACCGCCGCGGCCACGCCGGAACGACCGGCGGTGCTGCCGGTCGCCGAAGACATCCCGGCCGGCCGAACCGACGAACTGGCGCTGCAGCCCGGCACCGCGCACCGGATCATGACCGGCGCTCCGGTGCCGGCCGGTGCGACGGCCATCGTGCCGGTGGAGGCCACCGACGGCGGCGTGCACTCCGTGCAGATCCGGCAGCCTTCCGAGCCCGGCAGGCACATCCGTCGGGCCGGCGAGGACGTCACCGCCGGCACCACCGTGCTCAGAGCGGGTGAGGTGGTGACACCGGCCGCCCTCGGCCTGCTCGCCGCTCTGGGGCTGGCGGAATTGCCGGTCGTTCCGCGGCAGCGGGTGCTGCTGATCTCGACCGGTTCGGAACTGGTGATGCCGGGGACTCCGCTACGGCCCGGGCAGATCTACGAGTCAAACGCGGTGATGCTGGCCGCCGCGGTACGGGAGGCGGGCGCCGAGGTCGCGGCCACCGCGACCGCCGGGGATGACGTCGCGCAGTTCACCGCGGTCCTGGACCGCTACGCGCCCGAGGCGGACCTGATCATCAGCAGCGGGGGCGTCAGCGCCGGGGCTTACGAGGTGGTCAAGGACGCCTTCGGCCGGGACGGCGACCAGGGGGTTCAGTTCGTCAAGGTGGCGATGCAGCCGGGCATGCCGCAGGGGGCCGGCGTCGTGGCCGGCACGCCGATCATCACGCTGCCCGGCAACCCGGTCAGCGCGCTGGTGTCCTTCGAGGTGTTCATCCGGCCAGCACTGCGCGCGGCCATGGGACTACCGCACCCCCGGCGCCCGAAGCGGACCGCGGTCCTTACGGAGTCGGTGACCTCGCCGCGCGGCAAGCGGCAGTTCCGGCGCGCACTGCTGGACACCGCGGCGGGACAGGTCACCAGCTATGGACCACCCGCGTCGCACCACCTGCGCTGGTTGGCTTCGGCTAACGCGCTGCTCGACATCCCGGAGGACGTGGTGGAGGTGGCGGCGGGGACCGAAGTGCAGGTGTGGGACCTGAGCTAAGAGCGGTGGAATTCGTCGGCGGCCTCGAATGCGGACGTCGCCGCGATGGCCAGGGCCGCGGCCGAGATCACCACCGGGATGGTGACCAAAGCCGCCGGCAGGCCCACCCATTCGGCGAGGTGACCGATCAACGGCGGGCCGAGCAGATAGCCCACCCAGCCCGTCGCGGCGACCAGGGCAATCGCCGACCCGCCCCCGGCCGCCGAGTACGCGGCGCTGAACGCCGTGGGCACCAACAGCGCCACACCCGCCCCCAGGGCGGCGAACCCGATCACGCTGATCACCGGATCGGCAGTGGCCAGCGTGACGCTCATGCCGACCGCGCCGAGCAGCGCCAGGACCGGCAGCAGCCGACGCGCCGAAACCCGCGCATGCAGCCCCATCGCGCCGAACCGGATGACGACCATCGCCAGGGTGTAAGCCGCATAGCTCAGCGCTGAAACGCCGGCACCGGCTCCGACCACGTCGTGCACGTAGTTGGCCGACCAGTCGGTGGCGGCGCCCTCGCACAGGAAGGACGCGAACGCCACCGCGGCCAGAATGGCCACCGTGGGAGTCATCCAGGTACGTCCGCCCGCACCGGCCGCGGCGGGTACGGCCTCATCGGGAACCAGACCCCGGGTGAGTGGCCCGACCACGACGAGCACCACTACGCCGAGCACCGTCAACTGCGGGCCGAGCCCGATTCCCACGCTCACGCAGGCGGCCCCGATCACCGCCCCCGCCAGTGCGCCGACACTCCACATGCCGTGGAAGCGGGCCATGATCGGGGCCTGCTCCAGTCTTTCCACCGTGCCGGCCTGGGTGTTCATCGCGACGTCCAGGGCGCCCTGGAACCAGCCCCACAGCATCAGCGTCAGGAACAGCCACAGCCCGGAGCCGGCCAGGCCCACCGTCATCGGGGCTATCGCGTAGCCGCCGACCAGGACGGGCACCAACCGCCGGCTGCCCCATCGCGGCAGCGCCCAGTGGCTGAACAACGTCGCCAGGACCGACCCGAGCGGCGCACCGAACAGCGCCGTTCCCAGCGCTCCGTCGGACAGCCCGAGGGCGGCTTTGACCTGCGGGATATGCGCCGCCCACGACGAAAAAACCACAGCATGGGCGACGAATGCTGCGGTGACACCAATCTTGGCCCGGCGCAGTTGCGCGGCGCTGAGGCTTTGCGTTGGAATATCGGACTCCTCGGACAAGCAGGCTAGTCCGCTGCTTTCCCATCGCGCGGCCGAACGAACCACGGCGGCCCTCGGCGCTTACGTAAGATGACCCGCGTGGCACGACGCCCTGGCTCTTCCGAAGGTCCTGCGCACCTGATCGAGTTGGTGCGCTCCACCATTCCGCCGATTCACCCGGGCGGGCGGCCGTTCATCGGCGCCGGCCTGGCCCTGGCCGCCGCGGGTTACCGGCACCGTTGGGTACGCCGGACGGGTTTGCTGGCGGCGGGCGCCTGCGCGGGCTTCTTCCGACACCCCAATCGGGTGCCCCCCACCCGGGCCGGTGTCGTCGTCGCACCCGCCGACGGCACGATCAGCCTCATCGACACGGCCGCCCCGCCGGCCGAACTCAGCTTGGGCGACACACCAAGACCACGCATCAGCATCTTCCTGTCGATCCTGGACGTCCACGTGCAGCGGGCACCGGTGGGCGGCGAGGTGATCGCCGTGCAACATCGCCCGGGCAGCTTCCTGTCCGCCGACCTGCCCGAAGCCAGTGAGGCCAACGAACGCAACAGCATGCGGATCCGGATGGACCTGGCGGCTGACGGCCCCGAGGTGATCGTCGTCCAGATCGCCGGACTGGTGGCGCGCCGCATCGTGTGCAATGCCCACGTCGGCGACCGGCTGGCCATCGGCGAAACCTACGGGCTGATCCGCTTCGGTTCGCGACTCGACACGTACCTGCCGCCGGGCACGCGGCCCCTGGTCGACCTCGGTCAGCGCACCCTGGGCGGCGAGACCGTGCTGGCAGAGCTGTCATGATCAACAAACCGCGGGTCCGGCGCGCCGAGGCGCTGCACCTGCTGCCCAGCGCCATGACCGTGCTGTCCATCTGCGCGGGCCTCACCTCGATCAAATTCGCGCTCGACCACATGCCCATACCGGCCATGGCGCTGATCGCGGTGGCCGCCATCCTTGACGCGCTGGACGGCCGGGTGGCCCGCATCCTCGACGCGCAGTCCCGGATGGGCGCCGAGATCGACTCGCTGGCTGACTCGGTGAACTTCGGCGTGACGCCCGCCTTGGTGGTGTATGTGACGCTGTTGTCCAAGTGGCCGATCGGGTGGGCGGTCGTATTGCTGTACGCGGTGTGCGTCGTGTTGCGCCTGGCCAGGTACAACGCCCAGCAGGACGACGGAACGCTGCCGCCCTACGCCAGGGAATACTTCGTCGGCATGCCGGCGCCCGCGGGCGCCGTGTCGATGATCGGGACGATCGGCCTCCAGCTGCAGTTCGGCGAGGGATGGTGGAGCTCGATCTGGTTCCTGGGTTTCTGGATCACCGGGACGTCGCTGCTGATGGTCAGCGCGATCCCGATGAAGAAGTTCCATACCCTGGCGGTACCGCCGAACTGGGCGGCCCCGCTGCTGGCGGTGCTGGCGATCGCGGCGGCGGCGGCAGTGCTGGCGCCCTACGTCCTGATCTGGGTGATCATCATCTCCTACGTGTGCCACATCCCGTTCGCGGTGCGCAGCAAGCGATGGCTGGCCAAACACCCCGAGGCGTGGGAGGACGACAACAAGCAACGGCGCGCCGCCCGGCGGGCGACCAGGCGGGCCCAGCCACACCGGCGGTCGATGGCGCGCCTCGGGTTGCGCAAGCCGGGCAGGTGACGTGGCACGCCACAATCAGCTCGCTCTCACCGCCCGGCTGAACACCTCGGCAGTCGACTCGCGCCGCGGGGTGGTGCGCCTTCATCCGAGCACTATCGTCGCGCTGGGTATCCGGGAGTGGGATGCGGTGTCGCTCACCGGGTCACGCACCACTGCCGCGGTGGCGGCCATGGCCGGCGGCGACATCCCGATCGGTATCGTGCTGCTGGACGACGTCACGCTGTCCAACGCCGGCCTGCGGGAGGGCACCGAAGTGCTCGTCAGTCCGGTCACCGTGTACGGGGCGCGCACCGTGACGTTGAGCGGTTCGACGCTGGCCACCCAGTCGTTGTCGCCGGCCACGCTGCGCCAGGCGCTGCTCGGCAAGGTGATGACGGTCGGCGACGCGGTCTCACTGCTGCCGCGCGACCTGGGCCCGGGCACGTCGACGTCGGCGGCCACCCGTGCCCTGGCATCGTCGGTGGGCATCAGCTGGACCTCGGAGCTGTTGACGGTCACCGGCGTGGACCCGGCCGGACCGGTCAGCGTGCAACCGAACTCGCTGGTCACCTGGGGCACCTCGGTACCTGGCACGGCCGGCACCATTCCGGCCGTCGACGTGTCCACGCCCGAGATGCAGGTCGAGGAGCTCAAGGGGGCGCAGCCGCAAGCGGCCAAGCTCACCGAGTGGCTCAAGCTGGCCCTCGACGAACCGCATCTGCTCAAGAGTTTGGGCGCCGGCACCAACCTCGGCGTCCTGGTGTCAGGGCCGGCCGGCGTCGGCAAAGTGACGCTGGTGCGGGCGGTGTGCGCCGGGCGCAGGCTGGTGCAGCTGGACGGCCCGGCCACCGGCGCACTGGCCGCCGAGGATCGGCTCAGGGCGGTGTCGACGGCGGTGGCCAACGTCAGCAATGGCGGCGGAGTGCTGCTGATCACCGATGTCGATGCCTTGCTGCCCGAAACCCCCGAGCCGGTGGCCGCGCTCATCCTCACCGAGCTGCGCACCGCCGTGGCCACTGGCGGCGTCGCGTTGATCGCGACGTCGGCGCGGCCCGACCAGATCGATGCCCGGTTGCGCTCGCCCGAGTTGTGCGACCGGGAACTGGGGCTGCCGTTGCCCGATGCCGGTACCCGCAAGGCGCTGTTGGAGGCGTTGCTGAAGAACGTGCCCACCGCCGATCTCGACCTGGAGGCGATCGCCGCCAGGACACCGGGTTTCGTGGTCGCCGACCTGGCGGCGCTGATGCGCGAGGCCGCGCTGCGGGCGGCCTCGCGGGCCAGCAGCGACGGTCAACCACCAAAGCTGAGTCAGGACGACCTGGTCGGCGCCCTCTCGGTGATCAGGCCGCTGTCCCGATCAGCCGGCGAGGAGGTCAGTGTCGGCAGCGTCACCCTGGCCGACGTCGGTGACATGGTGGAGGCCAAGCAGGCCCTGACCGAAACGGTGCTGTGGCCGCTGCAGCACCCGGACACCTTCGCCCGGCTCGGCGTGGACCCGCCGCGCGGGGTGCTGCTCTACGGGCCGCCGGGCTGCGGCAAGACCTTCGTGGTCCGCGCTTTGGCCAGTACCGGGCAGCTCAGCGTGCACTCCGTCAAGGGCTCCGAGCTGATGGACAAGTGGGTGGGCTCGTCGGAGAAGGCTGTGCGCGAATTGTTCAGGCGCGCCCGCGATTCCGCGCCGTCGCTGATCTTCCTCGACGAAGTGGACGCGCTGGCGCCCCGCCGTGGGCAGAGCTTCGATTCCGGAGTCACCGACCGGGTGGTGGCCGCGCTGCTGACCGAGCTGGACGGCATCGACCCGCTGCGGGACGTCGTCGTGCTGGGGGCCACCAACCGGCCCGACCTGATCGACCCGGCGCTGCTGCGCCCGGGCCGGCTGGAACGGTTGGTGTTCGTCGAGCCGCCCGACGCGCAGGCGCGCCGCGAAATCCTGCGCACCGCAGGCAAATCCATTCCGCTGAGCTCCGATGTCGACCTGGACGAGGTGGCGGCCAGCCTGGACGGGTACAGCGCCGCCGACTGCGTGGCGTTGCTGCGCGAGGCCGCGCTGACCGCGATGCGGCGCTCCATCGACGCCGCCGACGTCACCGCGGCCGACCTGGCCGCCGCGCGGGACAAGGTGCGGCCGTCGCTGGACCCGCTGCAGGTGCAGGCGCTGCGCCAGTTCGCCGAAGCGCCCTAGCGCGATGATTCACTCCGACAGCTGAAACTCCACCACCGCGGCAACGGAATCCACGGCCTCGACCAGCGCGGTCAACCGGTCGGCGGCAGACGGAGCCGACAGCACGGCATAACGGTCGGCCGGGCCCATCGGAACATGCGATGCCAACGCATACAGCATGGTGGGCAGGTCCGCGCCGTCAGGTCCGTAGTCGAGCAGCGCGTCGCGATCCGGCAGGTCGACGCCACGCACGTCGGCGATCCGCTCGAACAGGGCCCATACCCGGTCCTCGACGTCAAGGAACGCAGCGGGAGTCAGTGGCGGCCCCGGCTCGTCGGGCCACACCCGCACCCGGGCCCGCGGATACGGATCGTCCGGCAGCCACTGCAGCACCTGGATGCGATCACCTATCCGGCAGTCCAACGCGTACCGGCCCGCGCCGGCGTCCGCATAATCGGTGATGCTCGACAGGGTTCCGACTTCACATCGGGCGTCTCCCCCGCCGACCTCGCGGCCCCGGGAGATCAGCACCACCCCGAACCGCGGATCGGGCCGGTCCAGGCAGTCCCGGACCAGCGCGGTGTAGCGCGGTTCGAAAATGCGCAGCGGCAGGGTCTCACCCGGCAGCAGCGCGTTCTCGAGCGGAAACATCGCCACTTCCATTGATTCCATCCGCCTCACTCCTTCTCCCCATAACTATGCAGCACCGCCCGGGCGGCGGCGGCGACATCGGCCTCCAGCCACTCCGGTAACGGATCATCGTGGGCGTGGCGGCGCACGACCGCGTACGGCAGATCGGAGACGGCGCGGTTGACCGCGTCGAGAGCCCGCGGGTCCCGGCTGCCGTAGAGCTGTTCGGCCAGTTGAACCACGGTTTCGTGCAGCGGCGCGTTCATCGTGGCCAGCGTCTCCCGAAACGCCGCGCCGAGCTCGCCGTCGACCAGGTCGGCCGGGCGGATGGTCAGCAGCAGCCGCGCGTCGTCGGGCAGCTCGCGCGCAAAAGTGATCGCCGCGACGGCCATGCCCATGGCTCGCCGGTCAGCGGTGGCCGCCGGATCCCGGGCGGCCGCCAGGGCACGCTGCTGGAACCGGTCCAGTGCCCGCAGCCAGGCCGCGAGCACCACGCCGTCACGGTTGCCGAACCGGTGGTACAGGGTTCCGGCCGGGGCGCCGCTGGCCTGCGCGATCGCCGCGACGCTGGCCGCGCGCGGACCCGCGGTGAGCACCAGGGCGCGGGCGGCGTCCAGGATCACGTCGGTCTGGTGCTTCCGCGGAGGTGCCACGATCTAGTATGTTCCTTCTATATGGAACGATTACCCTATATCGATGAGCATGCTATCGCGATCCCCGCCTCGCCGGCCGACGCCTGGGCGGCGCTGCTGGCCAAGACGTGTCGCGACCCCGCCGATCCGACAACGGTCCCGTTCGGCTTCAGCCTCGAGGAAGCCACGCCACCGCGCCGGCTCGCGCTCAAGGGCCGTCACCCGTTCGCGGCCTACCGTCTGGTCTTCGAGATCGATCCCGAAGCCGACGGTGTGCGGTTGCGCGCGTTGACATTCGCGGCCTTCCCCGGGGCGCGCGGCAGGGTGTATCGCGCGCTGGTCATCGGCACCGGCGGGCACCGGATCGTGGTGCGCAGGATGCTCCGGCGCGTCGCTGCCGCGGCCCGTCCGCCGGCCGCAGCACTCGCCTAGATGTCCAGTTCGGCCACGAGCGCGTCGACGACCGAGCGCAGGTCGCCGTCGTGTTCCTCGGCCACCCGCCGCTGCCGTTGGTATGACCCGCCGCGGCGCGGGATGTCGGCCACCGCGGCCAGTTCGTCGGCGCAGTTGAGCGACTTGGCGACCGGCTCCAACCGGTTCAGCACGTCGTCGAGGTCCTCGGTGACCAACCGCTCGTTGCTCTCGGCGTCCAGGATGATCACCGCGTCCAGCCCATAGCGGGCCGCTCGCCACTTGTTCTCCTGGACATGCCAGGGCGGCATGGTGGGCAGCGGCTGGTCGGCCTCCAGCCGCCGGTCCAGGTCGACGATCAGGCAGTGCGTCAACGCGACCAGCGCACCCAGCTCCCGCAGGTTGGACACGCCGTCGCAGATGCGCACCTCGAGCGTGCCGAGGTGCGGCGACGGCCGGATGTCCCAGCGGACCTCGTCGACGTGGTCGATGATCCCGGTCTTCTTCTGGTCGTAGACGAAACCTTCGAACTCCGACCACGTTTGGAACTGGAACGGCAGCCCGGCGGTGGGCAACTGCTGAAACATCATCGACCGATTGCTCGCGTAGCCGGTGTCCTCGCCACCCCACCACGGCGACGACGCCGAGAGCGCCAGCAGATGCGGGTACTGGTTGAGCAGCGAGGACATGATCGGCATGACCTTGTTGGCCGACGAGATTCCGACGTGCACGTGCACACCCCAGATCAACATCTGCCGGCCCCACCACTGGGTGCGCTTGATCAGCTCGGCGTAACGCGGTGCGTCGGTGAGCTTCTGGTTCGACCACTGGGCGAACGGGTGGGTGCCGGCACAGAACAACTCCATGCCGCGGTCCCGAACGATCTGCCGGGCCGGGCCCAGGGTGTCGCGCAGGTCCTGCATCGCCTCCGCGGCGTTTTCGCAGATGCCACTGACGACTTCGACGGTGTTGCGCAGCAATTCCTTGTGGACGCGCGGGTTTTCACCGATCTCGGCGATGACCGCGGTCGCCTCGTTGCTCAGGTCGCGGGTCTGGGCGTCGACGAGAGCGAACTCCCACTCCACACCGACGGTGGGCCGCGGCGAGCGGGCGAAATCGATGTGGCTGCGCGCCCGGGTGGCCGGCAGGCCGCCCGCGTCCTTACCCGAGCCCCTACCCGGATCCAATGACACCGCACGCCACCCGCTTGCCGGCGTCACCGGTTGTCATCGTCGTCTCGTCGGGCCCCGGTGTCCCGTCGTTCTGCTTGTACCGATCCGCGGGGATGTTGGCGAAGTTGTCCGCGCCCGCGTGAATGATGATCGCGGTCTTGCTGCCGGACGTCAGGTCGTCCATGGTGAAGGCGTCCGTGGTGGTCACCAGCATTCCGGAACCGTCCTTGCGCACCTGCAACGGCGGCAGGTCACCGCTGGCGTGGCCGGTGGACCCGGGCAGCTGCAGATGCCCGCCCGCCGACAAGAAGTCGCCGGGCGCCCCACCGTTGGGCGCGACGGAATTGGGCTCACACTTGCCCACCTTGTGCAGGTGCATGCCGTGGAAGCCGGGCGAAAGCACACCATTGCCGCTCGTCGCCACCGTGACGGTGGCGTAACCGTTGGTGAACTCGAACTTGGCGGTGGCGACCTGCGCGCCGTCGGGCCCCTTCAAAACCGTCATCAGCATCTGGGCCGACGCCCCTGCCTGCGGACTGGGCGTCGCCTCCTGACGGCCGGAGGCCGAGGGCGCCGGAGAACCTGTCCACACCGACGGGGTGGTACCCGGAGTCGTCGTGGGTTGCTGAGGCGACGAGCACGCGCTCGCCAGGGTGCAAGCGGCCGCCGCAACGGCGGTGACGGTGACGGCTGCGACTTTCTTTCCGGCAGGCTTAGGCATAGCGCAGAGCCTAGCGTGACGACCCCAAACTGACCGAGCGGGTCGAGCCTCAGCCCATCACCAGGACGATGACGCCCGGCGGCTGGTCGGAGAGCGCCGAGATGCGCTTTTCCACCGGCACTCCCAGCTTTTTGCCGACGGCCTCCGCCGTGGCCCTCTCACCCTCGTCGCCGTAATAGACCGTGGTAGCCGGGACATCCGAAACCGCGAGGTTGGTCACCTCGGTCACCTTGAAACCGGCCGCCTTGAGGTCGTCGGCAGTGGACTTGGCGATGCCTTCCCTGGACGAGATGTTGTACACCCGCACCTCGGCCTCATTCGCCGCGGCGGGTTTGGCGCCGCTCGACGATGCCGGTGCCGTGGCGCTGGACACGGTGGTGACCGGCGACGCGTCGTCGTCGGACTTTCCGGCAGAGTCCAGGGCCTGCCAGCCGAGCAGCAGAAAAATGACGCCCAGGAACAACAGCACCATCACCATGGCCCGCAGGGGAAGCCCGGAAGAGTCCGGTACGCGCTCGTTCATCGAGCCCACACTAGCGCTTCGGGCGGGGGCGTCAGGTCACCTCGAAGCCGAGCCGACGCGCGGCCCGGGCCTTCTGCCGGCTGGCGCGCAGCCGGCGCAGACGCTTCACCAGCATGGGGTCGGCCGCCAACGCCTCGGGCCGGTCGACGAGCGCATTGAGCACCTGGTAGTAGCGCGTGGCCGACATCGAGAACAGCTCCTTGATGGCGTCCTCCTTCACGCCGGCGAACTTCCACCACTGACGTTCGAAGGCCAGGATGTCGTGCTCGCGACGGGTCAGCCCGTCGGCGATCTCAGAGTTGTCCCCCGATCGATGTGCCCGCGCCATGGCGCTGTCCATATCGCTTCCCCTGGACCCTTCCGGCGAATACTCGACGACTCGAATGACCTGACCAACTTGGGGGCATTCTCCGGCGATTATTGAAACACGCCGGCATCGGCCGGGCCGGAAACCGGACCCGCGAGTCGGCCGAGTTGCTGCGCAGCGTACGGCCCGGGCGCGGTGCAGGATGCCTGGCAGGCGCGCCCGGCGCGCGGCTTCCGTCGGATTGGTCACACTTGCCCCGCGGCCCGTCCCGGGCCGCTCAGAGTTCGCGGCGTCGGCAAGCCTTAAGCTAGCCGACCATGGCAGTCGTACCCATCCGCATCGTGGGCGATCCCGTCTTGCACACTCCGACGACGCCGATCCCGGTGGGTGAGGACGGATCGCTTCCGGCCGATCTGCCCGGGCTGATCAAGGACATGTACGACACCATGGACGCCGCCCACGGCGTGGGGCTGGCCGCCAACCAGATCGGTTACGGGCTGCGGGTGTTCGTCTACGACTGTTCCGACGACCGCGGGCTGACCAACCGCCGCCGCGGGGTCGTCGTCAATCCGGTGCTGGAAACCTCTGAAATCCCCGAAACCATGCCGTCCGCCGGCCATGACGACGACGAAGGCTGCCTGTCGGTGCCCGGCGAGTCCTTCCCCACCGGTCGCGCCGACTGGGCACGGGTGACCGGGCTGGACGGCGAGGGAAAGCCGGTCTCCATCGAGGGCACCGGTCTGTTCGCCCGCATGCTGCAACACGAGACCGGGCACCTTGACGGCTTTCTGTATGTGGACTGCCTGATCGGCCGGCACGCCCGGGCCGCCAAACGGGCGATCAAGTCGCACGGCTGGGGCGTTCCCGGCCTGTCCTGGCTGCCGGGCGAGGGACCCGACCCGTTCGGTCACTGATGGTCGCCTGGCCGGCCCTCGGCACGAGGGTGACGCTGCGCTACCGGCGGCCGCCCGGGTCGGTACCGCCGCTGACCGACGCGGTGGGCCACCTGCTGGCGACCGACCCGACGGTGCGCATAAAGACGAAGTCCGGTGCGGTGGTCGAGGTGGCCCCGGCGGACGTGACGGCGCTGCGAATTCTCACCCATACGCCGGTACGCACCGCCGACATCCGAAATCTCGAATACGCCGCCGCTGCCGCCTCGCCCGGAACCGAGCAGAGCTGGCTGAGCGGCTGGCTGCTGCGCCGCCACGGTGCCGATCCGGACGCCAATATAGCTGTCCCGCTTCATATTTCGGCGCAAGCGGGCACCATCCCGGCAATCGTCGACTGGTATGCCGACCGCGGGGTGGCAACGCGACTGGCCATCCCGGACCGGCTGCTGGCAACACCGCCCGGTCTGGCCTGTGCGAGCGTCGAGCAAGTTCTGATGCGAGACATAGGGATTGCGCCGCACGGCCCCGGCGGGGGCGCAGCGGGTGGCCTCGTGACCGAGGCGCCCGACGGCACCCGCTGGCTGGCCCTGCCGGCCGAACGCTCCGTCCAGGACTGGGAGAATCTGTTGGCATGGGGCGCCGGGCGCGGTGCGACGCGGGCATACCTGTGCATCCCGGATACCGGCTCCACCGCACCGGCTCAGTCACTGGGCTTCCGGCTGCACCACCGCCGCCGCTACTTCCGCGCGTGATGTTCGGATGAGATGGGAGACGACCTATGCCCGAGGGCACTGTTGAGGGCGGCGACGGTCCGCTGCTGCGGCTGGCCACCTGGAACGTGAACTCGATCCGCACCCGACTGGACCGCGTGGTCGACTGGCTCGATCGGGCCGAGGTGGACGTGCTGGCCATGCAGGAGACCAAGTGCTCGGACACCCAATTCCCCGCTCTGCCATTGATCGAACGCGGTTACGAAGTGGCGCACGTCGGTTTCAACCAGTGGAACGGCGTCGCGATCGCCTCGCGCGTCGGCCTGGACGACGTGCAGGTCGGTTTCGACGGGCAACCGAGCTGGAGCGGCAAGGCCGATGTCGCCGCCGGGTCCGAGGCGCGTGCGCTGGGCGCCACCTGTCGGGGTGTGCGGGTGTGGAGCCTGTATGTGCCCAACGGCCGCGCACTGGATGACCCGCATTACACCTACAAGCTGGATTGGCTTGCCGCGCTTCGTAACACGGCCGAAGGCTGGCTACAGGCGGATCCGTCAGCGCCGATCGCACTGATGGGGGACTGGAATATCGCGCCCACCGACGAGGACGTCTGGAGCACCGAGTTCTACCAGGGCTGCACGCACGTCTCCGGCCCGGAGCGGCAGGCGTTCGACGCTATCGTGAACGCCCAATTCACTGACGTGGTAAGGCCTTTCACACCGGGCCCGGGCGTATACACCTACTGGGATTACACCCAGCTGCGCTTTCCGAAGAGGCAGGGCATGCGGATCGACTTCATCCTCGGCTCACCGGCGTTGGCCGCCCGGGTGGTGAACGCGCAGATCGTCCGGGAGGAACGTAAGGGCAAAGCGCCCAGCGATCACGCGCCGGTCATCGTCGATCTGCGGGCCGGGTGAATGTCTGGTCATGTGGACGGCATCGGGGTATACAAAGCAGAGAAAAACCTAGGCCAGGAGTCATCATGGGCGTCGTCGATCGAGCAGTGCGGAGTATGGGTCGAACAGTGAGTCGCGCTGCGACCGCGACAACGTCGGCCGCCGGGGCCGTCGGCGGGGCGGCCGTCAACGGCATCGTGGGCGGCGTCAAAGGCGCCGCCGAGGGTATCCAGCAAGGGATCAGCACCGGCAGTAAGTCGACACCGGCGGCCGCGCTGGCCATCGGCGCGATCGGTGCGGCGGGTTTGGTGGAATGGCCGATCCTGTTGGCCGTCGGCGGCGGCGCCCTCCTGCTGCGCAGGCTGAGCCAAAAACCCGAGCCGCCGGTGCAACCCGTGCAGCCGGCCAAGGCCAAGCTTGCCCCGGTACCCGACGAGCCGGCGCCGAGGAAGTCGCCCGTCAAGGCCGCCGCAAAGAAGACGACGGGCCGCAGGGCCGGCACCGGCGACCTGCGCAGCACCAACTGACGAGGCGTCGATTCAGCCGATCCGGATAATCAACCCGTTGCACTGCGGTATGCCGGTGGAGTGGGCTCCGACTCCGACTGTCGCCGCTTGGTCGTCACCACCTCCAGCACGCCAGCGCGCCACAGCAGGGCATAAAGTTCGGTCAGGGGCCCCCTCAGCAACATTGCGAACGACGAAGCTAACGGTTCGGTCGGGTGTTCTGTCGTCGTCATAGCTCCGACGGTGACCCTGCCAACCGGCAGGACGGCAAATCCTTCATTACCGAAAGGCAAATGATGGCGGAAAAGAAAGAGCGCCGGCACACGCCGCAACGCGAGGCGGTGGAGAAGATTCGCGCAGGACACACCTTTGCGGTGAACCTGCCGATCGTGGGACGGGTAACCGTTCCCCCACCCGAGCAGCTGGCCTATTTCGGCGGGCTGGCCGCCTTGGCGGCGTTCGAACTGATCGACTGGCCGGTGGCCCTGGTGATCGGCACCGGACACCTGTTGGCCAGCAACCATCACAGCCAGATCCTCGAGGAGATCGGCGAGGCGCTGGAAGAAGTCGACTAGGCACCGGCCGCGTGGTCGAAACGTAGGGTCACCCGGGTTCCCCCGGGTGTGCGCACGGTGTCTACGTAGTCGGCCAGTCCGCTGATCAGGGTGAGCCCCCGACCACGGCGTCGGCTGCGCCGGCTGGCCGACGAGTCGCCGGCCCAGCGGCCGGAGTCGCTGACGGTGATCGACACCGCGTCTTGCCGCAGGAACGCCTCGATAGAGACCGTCTTGTCGGGCTGGCCGCCGCTGCCGTGCTCGATCGCGTTGGTGACGGCTTCGCCCACCGCCAGCAGAATGTCCTCTTCCCGCCCGATGGCCGTCGTTTTCAGCCAATCCCGCAGCCTGGTGCGCGCCGCGGGAACGTGATGCGCACCGGCCGGCACGACCACGGCAAAGCTGCGCCTTGCCGCGTGACGGGGACGCAGCGCAAGCACGACCGCGTCGTCGCGGTAGCCGCCCGGCGGCCTCAACCGGTGCAGCAGCTCGGCACACACCGATTCGACGGGAAGGTCGGCGCAATCGGCGGCGGCGGCCTTCAGCCGGTCGAATCCGGCGTCCAGCGATTCGCCGGCCCGTTCGATCAGCCCGTCGGTGTACAGCAGCACCAGGGTGCCCGGCGGCAGTTCGGCGGTCGCGGCGGCCGGCGCCTCGTCGCCGGCCCTGGTCGCGACCGGGGGGCGCCGCCCCGCTTCCAGGCAGACCGGACCCTGCTCCGGAAGCACCAGTAACGGATATGGATGCCCGGCACACAGGTAGCTGATGCAGGCCGGTTCCCCGCCGGCGTCGATGACGGCGTAGGCGACCGTCGCGCCGTGCGCACCGGTGACCGTGAGCGCGTATTTGTCCAGGGCGCCGAGCACCAGGGGCGGATCGGGGGCCGTCAACGCCGACACGGTGACCGCCGCCCGCAACCTGCTCATCACGATCGCCGCGGGCAGACCGTGGCCCACCACGTCGCCCACCGATACCCCGACGCGGTCGGGATCGTCGAGCTTGGTCGCCGAATACCAGTCACCGCCCACCCGCATGACCTCACCGGCCGGCTGGTAGAGCGCTGCAACGACCGCGGCGGTCGACCCGCGATCGAGGTCCAGCAGGTGCTCCTGGAAGTCGACGGCCATTCGGTGTTCACGTGTCGCAAGCCTGATCCGGTCCAGGGCCGACTGCGTGATATCGGCTGTGCAGGTGAACATCTCGAGCTCGGTGCCGGAAAATCGCCGCGGTTGCGGCCACAGCAGGATCAGCGCACCGACGACGCGACCGCTGCCCGCGCGCAACGGGTGCGCCACGCAGGCGCGGACGCTGGCGGCGGTGTCGTGCACGGCGTGGTCATAGCGCACGGGAAGCTCGAGGGTATCGGGGACGACCATCGGCCGGCCCGACCCGATCACGTCGACCCCTACCAGCGGGCTGTCCAACCTCGCCACGTGGTAGCGGTCGCGCAATTCGGCGGGCAGCGATCCGGCGAATTCGAACTGCACGTACTCCTCGCCGTCGACGACGACACCGATCGCGGCGGCAGCGGCGTCGGCAGAGCCGACCGGCGAGCTCAACACCGCGTCGAGGAGACCGGCGACGGAGTCGGCCTGCTGGACCGCGGCGTCCAATTGCACCAGGCCGGCGGACCGCTCGGCGGGCGCCCCGGCCGCCGGGCGCGGCCGCGACGACAAGAGGTCGAACTCGCCCAGTGCCCCGTCGGTGACGTCGGTGACGGACGCCGTTACCGCGGTGACCGTGCCATCGCCGCCCAGCACCGGACTGACCGCGAAGGTGAAGTACCGGTTGTGCGCCGGGTCGGGTGCCACCGGAAGCATCAAGTCGTCAGACCAGGTCGCGACGCCGGTCGACACGACGCCGGCCAGCATCGGGCCAACCCGGTCCCAGACCTCCCACCACACCTGACGGGCCGTCCGGCCGATAGCGTCCGGTTGCCTGTCCCCCAGCAGGGCAAGGTAAGCGTCGTTGTGCCATACGAACAGCTCGGGTGCGCCCAACAGCACGATCAGCGGGGCCCCCGACGCAAGCATGTGCGCTACCGTCGTGCGCAGCTCGGGCGCCCAGTGCCGCGGCGGGCCGAGCGGATGCGCCGCCCAATCCAATCCGGCGAACCGCTGTCCCATCTCGCCGCCGAGCTTGACCGCAAATGTGAGGTCAGCCGGCAGCGCAGGGGAGTTCATCGTTTCAGCGCGTCCGACATGGTCGGGTGGATATCGAAGATTCGGTCCAACTCGGTCACCCTGATCGGCTGCAACACCTGCGGGTGGTCGGCCACCAGCCGGACCGCCGTTCCCGCCGCCTGGCCTGCCTCGTGACAGTCGAGCAATGCGTTCAGACCGGCGCTGCCGAAGAAGTTCACCGCCTGAAGATCGACGATCACCAGCCGCGACGGGTGTGTCACGGCGACGTCGAGCGCCGTATTCAGCTGATCGCGCAGCTGGTCTGCGGTGCTGGAATCGACATCGCCGTTGACGAGCACGACTACCGCCTCCTCGCCCGTCTCATACCCGACCTCCAGCAACTCCATTGCTTACCCGCCTAAATCCGTCAAATTTCGGCCGGTGGCTGAGGTGCGGATGCCCGAATCCGCTACCTGACCCGTCCCAGATACGTGCAGCTTAACGCCGAATCGGCCTCAGGACTCCTCGGGGATGCGCTCGTGCGCCGTCAGCAACAGATGGTCGAACTGGCTCTGCACCGTGGCCGACGGGCTGTCCAGCGAACCGACGTCCTCGAGCAGCTGCCTGGCCAGCTCGCGCAGCTTGGTGTTGGTTTCCTGGGACCGCCACTGCAGAACGCGAAACGCCTGTCGGGCACTCACCCGGTACACGTACATCAGCACACCCTTCGCCTGCTCGATTGCCGCGCGGCTCTCGAACAGGTCCGGCAGCGCTTCGTCGAGCACCTCCTGGCGCGCCTCGTCGAAGCTGTCGGTGAGGTCGATGTAGTGGCCCGCGGTGCCCAACACGGCACCGTTCTCGTCGAGCATGCGGTCGGCCACCACGATCGCGTCGTGCACGGTGCCGCCGGTGTCGATGAACCGGTGCCGGCTCGAGAACGGCGCCCCCGACTGCAAGGCGTAGTCCAGCAGATCCTGCACGTGGGCGCGGTCGTCCGGATGCTTGTGCGACATCAGCAGTTTGGTCGTGGGCTCCACGGAGCCGGGCTCATAGCCGTGCATCCGGGCCACTTCGTCGGACCATTCCCAGCGTTGTCCGACGAACCAGAAGCGAAAGCTGCCGACGTTCAGATAGGGCCTGGCGCCGGCGGGCAGCGTGGGACTGATCGACTGCTCACCACCCTCGCTCTGCATATCGGCATCATCCCATTACGCACCGGTGACGGCTACTTCGTCTACCGACCGCCGCCCGCTCGCAGCGTTTTGACCTGCGCGTTTCACGACCGCACCGGAATCTGCGCCCCCTGGACGGGTGGCCGCTGCCAGCCTTGGCTCGCACGGCCGGGCCCGGCGCGACAAGCCCACCCGGCGAGCACCCTGACATCGGCCCCGCCGTGGGTTAGCGTGGGGGGTGCCCGGGAAACCGGGCAAGCCCAATTAATCACGCGGGAGCGCAACCCTTATGCGCTGAGAGGACGGCTGGGGCCGTCGACCGTACGAACCTGACCGGGTAATGCCGGCGTAGGGAGTTAGAGATGACTGTGACCGTCAAACCGTCAGCACCGTCCGTCACCACCGGCCCCATTGCGGGCAGCAGCAAGGTTTACCGCGATGCTGACGGATTCGCCGGCATGCGCGTCCCGTTCCGCAGGGTGCACCTGTCCACCGGTGAACATTTCGACCTCTACGACACCTCCGGGCCCTACACCGACTCCGAGGCCGTCATCGACCTGGCCGCCGGCCTGCCGCCGCGGCCGGGCGTGGTCCGCGACCGCGGCACCCAGCTGCAGCGCGCCCGGGCCGGGGAGATCACCGCGGAGATGGCGTTCATCGCCGCGCGCGAAGGCCTGCCCGCCGAACTGGTGCGCGACGAGGTCGCGCGCGGCCGTGCCGTCATCCCGGCCAACCACAACCACCCTGAAAGCGAGCCGATGATCATCGGCAAGGCCTTCGCGGTCAAAGTCAATGCCAACATCGGCAACTCGGCCGTCACCTCGTCGATCGCCGAGGAGGTCGACAAGATGGTCTGGGCCACCCGCTGGGGCGCGGACACCATCATGGACCTGTCGACGGGCAAGAACATCCACGAAACCCGCGAATGGATCCTGCGCAACTCTCCTGTACCGGTCGGCACCGTCCCGATCTATCAGGCGCTCGAAAAGGTCAACGGCGACCCGACCGAACTCACCTGGGAGCTCTACCGGGACACGGTGATCGAGCAGTGCGAGCAGGGCGTGGACTACATGACCGTGCACGCCGGAGTGTTGCTGCGCTACGTCCCGCTGACCGCCAAGCGGGTCACCGGCATCGTGTCGCGCGGCGGCTCCATCATGGCCGCCTGGTGCCTGGCGCATCACCGGGAGTCGTTCCTGTACAACAACTTCGAAGAACTGTGCGACATCCTGGCCCGGTACGACGTCACCTTCTCCCTGGGCGACGGACTGCGCCCGGGCTCTATCGCCGACGCCAATGACGCCGCGCAGTTCGCCGAGCTGCGCACCCTCGGTGAGCTGACCAAGACCGCGAAAGCCCATGGCGTGCAGGTGATGATCGAGGGACCCGGACACGTCCCGATGCACAAGATCGTCGAGAACGTGCGACTGGAAGAAGAGCTGTGTGAGGAGGCTCCCTTCTATACCCTCGGCCCGCTGACCACCGACATCGCGCCGGCCTACGACCACATCACGTCGGCGATCGGCGCGGCCATCATCGCCCAGGCCGGCACCGCGATGCTGTGCTACGTCACCCCGAAGGAGCACCTGGGACTGCCGGACCGCAAGGACGTCAAGGACGGCGTGATCGCCTACAAGATCGCCGCGCATGCCGGCGATCTGGCCAAGGGCCATCCGCACGCGCAGGACCGTGACAACGCATTGTCGCAGGCGCGTTTCGAGTTCCGCTGGAACGACCAGTTCGCGCTGTCCCTGGATCCCGACACCGCGCGTGAGTACCACGACGAGACTTTGCCCGCCGAACCGGCCAAGACCGCGCACTTCTGCTCGATGTGCGGGCCGAAGTTCTGCTCGATGCGCATCACCCAGGATGTGCGGGACTTCGCCGCCAAGCACGGGCTGGAAACCGAAGAGGACGTCGAGGCAATGCTGGCCAACGGCATGGCGGAGAAGTCCCGCGAGTTCGCCGAGCACGGCAACCGGGTGTACCTGCCACTGACCCAATGACCCGCTGACCCAGTGACTTTCCTGCCGCTGGCGCCGTCGGGAACAACGCCGCTACGGGTGCTGACGATCGCCGGTTCGGACTCCGGCGGCGGCGCCGGCATCCAGGCCGACCTGCGCACCATCGCATTGCTGGGTGTGCACGCCTGCGTCGCGGTTACCGCGGTCACGATTCAGAACACGTTGGGTGTCAAAGGTTTTCACGAGGTCCCCGACGACGTGGTGGCCGGGCAGATCGAAGCGGTCAGCACCGACATCGGCATTGCGGCCGCCAAGACCGGGATGCTGGCGTCGGCGTCCATCATCGACACGGTGGCCCGGACCTGGCGCCGGCTCGGCCTGACCGTGCCGCTGGTCGTCGATCCGGTGTGCGCGTCCATGCACGGCGATCGGCTATTGGCCGCATCGGCACTGGATTCGCTTCGTAGTCAACTTTTTCCGCTGGCCACTCTGGTGACGCCCAATCTGGATGAGGTGAAGCTGTTGGTGGGTGTCGATGTCACCGACCGGCGGTCCCAGCGTGCGGCCGCCGAAGCCCTGCATGCGCTGGGTCCGCGCTGGACGCTGGTCAAGGGAGGACACCTGCGATCGTCGGACCGTAGTTGCGATCTGCTCTACGACGGGTCGGACTGCTACGAGTTCGACACCGAGCGACTGCCCACCGGCAACGACCACGGCGGCGGCGACACGCTGGCGGCAGCGGTCGCGTGTGCGCTCGCGCACGGATACGACATGCCCGACGCGGTGGCTTTCGGAAAACGTTGGGTCACCGAATGTCTGCGCGCCGCCTACCCGCTGGGCGGCGGCCACGGCCCGGTGTCCCCGCTATTCCGGCTCGACTCGTGAACCTCGACGCCATCGCGGGCATCGCGCACCACCCGGACGGCACGCCGCACGGCGTGGCGGTACTGACCCACGGCGCCGGCGGCAACCGGGATTCCGCACTGTTGCAACGGGTTTGCGACGAGTGGGCGCGCCGGGGCTGGCTGGCGGTACGCTACAACCTGCCCTACCGGCGACGGCGCCCGAAGGGCCCGCCGTCGGGGTCCGCCGCTGCCGACCAGGCGGGCGTCGCCGAAGCGATCGGAGTATGCCGTGAGCTTGCCGACGGGCCGCTGATCGCCGGCGGGCATTCCTACGGCGGCCGTCAGACCTCGATGGTGGTGGCCGACCGGGACGTCCCTGTTGACGTTCTGACGCTGTTTTCCTACCCGGTCCATCCGCCGGGCAAGCCGGAACGCGCCCGCACCGAGCACCTGCCTCGCATCAGCGTGCCGACCGTGTTCACCCACGGCACGTCCGACCCGTTCGGCACCATCACCGAACTGCGCGACGCCGCGATGCTGATTCCCGCGCCCACCGAAATTGTGGAGATCACCGGCGCGCGCCACGATCTCGGCTCGAAGAGCCTCGACGTCGCGGCGCTGGCCGTGTCTGCGGCTTTGCGCTGCGCGGGCCAGCTCGGTCAGCCCGGGTAGCGCGAGTAGCACCCGTTCATCTCGCCGAGCACGCCGGAGCGGAAGGCGGCTATCCGGGTGAATCCGGCCGGCACACTGATGCCGTCGGCGTCGCTGGCGACCATGTGGTTGGTCAGCAGTCCGGCCACGGCTTCGTCGAGGTCGCCGGCCGTCAGTACCAGCGAATTGCCCGACGGCAGCTCGATGGTTTCGGCCATCTTGCGGTGCGCGATGCCGGTCAGGCACGCCGTGCGCAACGCGGTCCACGGACTCTGCATCGCCAACCCGCGCTCGTGCTGCACGGCGAGCGCGTAACGCGACATCACGATCGACAGCGCCGTGTCATCCCCCTGCGGCAGGCTGTGTTCGTTAGAGCCGGCGATCCTGCCCATCGTCGCCAGTGCGGGCAGGTCCACGTTGATGGTGTTGGTGGCCGGGCAGTACGACGCGGGCGGACTCGGCTTGGCGTCCGAGCAACCGGCCTCCTTGAACATCAGCGTGGGCGGACTCTTCGGCGAGAAGATCTTGCCCATCAGCTCCATCAGCGTGTTCAGGGTGTCTTGGCTGATCTGCACTTCACCAGTTTCCGGCGCTCCGGTGGTGTCGACCCGCAGCGCGGTCGGCAGATCGCCGCGGCGCTGCTCGACTTCGGCCTTGTTGATCGCCGCGCACGCCGGCGTCCCGGTGACGAAGCCCATCTGGAAGGCGCTGACCCGGTCCAGGGCCGAACCGTGCTCGTCGTCGTTCTGGGAGTCGGCGTCCATCACCGGGTCGCGTGTCGTGATGATCCCGGCCAGCACGTGGTCGAGCCCGTCGGCGGTGCTGATGTCGAAGCGGGACGACTGACCGGAGGCCACGTGGTACAGGTAGACGCCGGCAAAGCAGTCGGCCTGCTGCTCGCGCACGATGGTGGGGTCTTTTCTGGTGACCAGTTTGGCCATGGTCTGCAGCGCGTGCCCGAATTCGTGTGCCAGCACGCCGTTTACCGACATGTCTCCGAAGTACTTCTGTGCGACCGCCATGAACACGCCGCGGTCCCAGGCGATCATGTTGCACCGGGAGGTGAAGAAGGCGTTGACCAGTTCGTAGGTCTCGTTGCGACAGACGATCGGGCTGTTCGGGTCGTTGGAGTCGTAGGACACCAACTTGTCGACGGGTTTGAACGAACCCTGCAGAGGCGCCGTGTAGTTGGCCTTCCAGTACTCCTCGATGTCGTTGATCGACAGCAGGGACAACTTGTCGATGGGCCCGTTGTTGGTATTGAGCACGGTGCCCGAAGGTGCCGGCCCGTTCGGCTTGGCCCCACTGGGCCCGTTGGTGGCCGGCAGCCCGCCAACCCGGAACGGATCGTTGAGGACGGAGACCGCCCGCCCGGTGACCATGGTGGTACAGCCCGCAACCACCAGCACCGCGGCCAGCAGGGCCGTCAGCGCGCGTGACGACGCGACCACCCTGCGCGAGCGCAACTTCATTTCACCAACCCCGTCCCGGCTGCATCAAGGGAACCTCATTCTAGATGGGTGCCTCGCCATTAATGAGCAGTTCGCGCCGCTGGCTTACTAAGCGGCTACCCGGTACGAAAAAGCTTGCTGCCCAATGGTGATGAACTCCGCGGCCGCATGCGATCCGCCGATCGATGCAGCGGCGCCGATCATGATGAAGATCAGATACATCACCATGAAGGCGATTCCGACCCCGCCGATGATGATCCCCGCCAGGGCCAGGCCCCGGCCGCCCTGACCGTTCTGCTTGATCTGGTTCAACGCGAGGATGCCGAAGACCACACCCAGGATCGGCCCGATGCCACAAATCCACCCCAGCAGCGAGGACACCAACGACGCGATGGCCATGCCGTTGGTCGAAGCCGACGCCGGGGCCGGATATCCGTATCCCGGCTGGGAGTAGCCGTAGCCTTGTTGCGGCGGGTACCCACTCGGAGGGGGGTAGCCCCCGGGTGGTGGGTAGCCGCCGGGTGGCGGCGAGTAGCCCGGCGGCGGCGGGTAGCCCGGTGGTTGGTCCGTCATTGGAACCTCCTACGCAGATGAGTTGCGCCAGAGGCACACTCTACTTCCGGTGCCTCATCGCGGCCAGCACTGCGTCCCTGCTCAGGAAATCCGGGTCCGGTGGCGTTTGTCGTGCGGGGTGACGCCGTTGACTCCCCCGATCGACTGGGCGTAGGTGCCGACCGCGAAAGCCACCCCGGAACCCATGACCGCCAGCGCCTCCCGGTTGATCGCATCGACGGTGTCACGGGCGCTCTGATAACCGGGATCGAACGGGGCACCCGGCTGACCTCCCCAAAGTCTAGCTTGCACAACAGTTTTCGTCTGCGACGCACCGGTGTTCATGCCGCCCACCGGCACGCCGGCAACCAGGAACGGGTGGTAGTCGGTCCGGGTGTTCAACGGCATGTCGGCCGGCCGCTTGCCGGCCAGGTTCAGATAACCGGCCAGAGTGCGCTCGATGCCGGCCGAACCGTCCGGCACATCCGCCGCGGCCACGCCCGGTCCGGCCGGGCCCGACTGGTCGCCGTCGTCGGTGAAGAAGCCCGGGTTGGGCGAACCGAGCATGTCGAAGTTCAGGTACAGCGCGATATTGTTCAGGGCTTCGCTGTCGAGCCCGAACACGTAGTCCATGGAGCCGTTGAGCCCGTTCTCCGCGGCGCCCCAGAACGCGAACCGCACCGCGTTGGATACCGGCGGAAGCGGGCCCAGCTGAAGAGCGGTCTCGAGGACGGCGGCCACTCCCGTGCCGGCATTGTTGATACCGGGGCTGTCGGCCGGGCTGTCCAGATGGGTGCCGACCATCACCACCTCGTTGGCCGAGCCGGTCTTGGTCTGCGCGAGCACGTTTCGCGAGGTGACCGTCACGTTCTCGGCGTCCAGCACCAGCCGGACCGGCGCGGTGGTCCGACCCAGCGCGGCCGCCCCGTTGGCACCGACCACCGCAACCGGCACCGTGAGCTGGTTGTAGTAGCCAGGGTTGAACAGCGAGGGCGGTGCGCCCTGGCCGCTGGGTGTACTGATCACGATCACCGCCGCAGCGCCCCGGGCCACCGCCGCGTTCTGCTTGTCGACCACCGAGCAGCGGCTGTCGTCGACGACGGCGATCGCACCCTTGGGCGAAGCGGCCGGGTAGTCTGCCGGTCCGCAGCCGGCCGGCTGGGTGGGGCGCACCACCTGGCCGGTCAGGCCGCCGGCCGGGGTGCGCACCAGTACCGAAGCCTGGTCGACGGGAAAGCTACGCCCGCCGACGGTCACATTCGGTTTGCCCTCCGCCACATTGCGGATACGCTGGAACTGGGGTGTCGAAACCTCAAAACCCTTGTCCCGCAGCGCTTTCACTACATAGTCAACACTCGCGTCATACCCTGTGGTACCCGTCGCCCGGTTACCTTTGTTGGTGTTGGCGATCTCCTGCAGCGCACGCAGATGCACGAACATGCCGTCGGCCGTCACCTTCGTGGCGAGCGCACGGCCCGGGTCGGGTGCCGAGACCGGGCCGGCCGGCGGCTGCGACGAATGCGGGGCCGAGCACGCCGCAACCAGGATCGTCAGCAGCAGGGCTGCGCAGGTCCGGGTCATGGCTTGACGAGCACGTGCCTGGTCCGGTCCGACATGATCGGAACACCGTTGCGTCCGCCCAGATCCTGGGCGTACAGCGCCACCGCGTACGCGACGCCGCCGCCCTGGATGCCCAGCGAGGTGCGGTCGATGTGCTCGAGGTTGTCGCCCTTCTGGTGATAGTTCGGATCGAACGGCTCATCTGCCGTGCCGCCCCACAGCTTGGCCTGTTCGGCGGACTTCTTGACCTCGGCGCCGGAGAACAACCCGCCGGACGGGATACCCGCGAGGGTGAATCCGTCGTAGTCGGAGCGACCGTCGAACGAGGTGTCCTGGGCCGTTTTTCCGGCCTGCTTCAGGTAGGCGGCCAAGGTCCGCTCGATGCCGGCCGATCCCTCGGGAACCACCGGCTGGCCGCGGGCGTCCAGCGGCAGGGACTGGTCGCCGTCATAGGTGAAGTAACCCGGATTCGGCGATGCCAGCATGTCGAAGTTCAAATACAGCGCAATGTTCTTGAGGCCCTCGAGGTTCAGAGACTCGACGTAGTTGCGCGAACCGATCAGCCCGAGCTCCTCGGCTCCCCAGAAGCCGAACCGCACCGCGTTGTGCACCTGTGGCGAATTGCCAAGCTGCACAGCAGTTTCAAGAATTGCCGCCACCCCGGAGCCGTTGTCATTGATGCCCGGGCCCTCCGGCACGCTGTCCAGGTGCGCGCCGGCCATCACGACGTCCGACGACGATCCGGTCTTGGTTTGGGCAATGACGTTGCGGGCCTTGAAACTTTGGGTGCTCGCGGACAGTTTGATGGTGGCCGGGCCGGACTTGGAACGCAGCTGAAACCCGACCGACTTGGTGACACTGACCACCGGGATCTTGACTTCGGTGTTTGCCCCGAGCGTGCCGCCCATCGACTGCTCGTCGACATTGTCGACGACGATGAGGGCCGCCGCCCCGCGCTGGGCGGCGGCGTCTTCTTTCTGAGCGAATTGACAATTGCCGCGATCCACCACCACCACCGCGCCCTGCACCGGCAGCCTGTCGTAGTCCGCCGCCGCGCATCCCGGGCTTTCACCGGTGGGCGCGAACAGCAGCGGTCCGGTCACCCCGCCTTCCGGTGTGCCGAGGCTGTATTCGAGCGCACGCGCATCCGCGGTCAGGTCACCGGCCGTCACCGAACCCTTCTCGGAGTGGAACACCCGGGCCGAGAACTCGGGGGTCTGCACGTCAAAACCGCTCTTGCGCAACGTTTCGACGACGTAGTCGACGCTGGCGTCGTATCCGGGCGTGCCCACCGCCCGAGTGCCGTTGTTGGCGTTGGCGATATCTTGCAGCTTCGTCAGGTGCGCCATCATCGCATCGGCGGTGACCTTGTTCCGGAGCGTGTTGGCGAACTCGCCCGCGGCCTGATTGCCGCCACTCGACCCGGCCTGCTGCGATCCACGCCCACAGCCCACCGCCAGTGAAACGACGAGCGCAAGAACGGCAAGCGCCGCCGGAATCGTCTTCGATTTGTGCACCATTGCGCCCAGACTAGACGGGCCGCCCCGCAGACGTGGAAGCCGCATCCGCACAAGCGGATGCGGCTTCCACATCAACTGTCAGACGTACAGCGCGCTGAATGGGGCAAACGGCAGATTGCGCACCACAAACCAGATCGCCACCAGCGACAGCGTCACCGCGGCCGCCCAGCGATTGTGCTGCCAGCCCCTGATCCGCCGACCGGTCACCCGGCCGTACGTCCAGGCCAGGTAGGCCCATACCAGCAGTCCCACGGCCACCAGGCCGAGGGCGTTGAACCTGGCGGCCGCCAAGATGTCACCGTGCATCAGGCTGTACAGCATCCGCATGCTGCCGCAACCGGGGCAGTCGACTCCCAGTAGCGTCTTGGTGGGGCAGGTCGGCAGCGGGCCGTCGGGGCTCGTCGGATCGCCCAACCAAATGCCGGCACACGCCACAGCCGAGGCTGCAGCCACGAGTACTGGGGCGCTCATTCGCGCACCCAGTGTCGCGGGTACCGACCCTTGGCGGGTCACCATCGGATCAGCCCAGGTTCAGCAGGTCGAACGCAACCATCGCGGTGTTCACATCGGTGTTCATCGCGCCTACGGCAATCAGGATGCCGTAAATGACGGCCACGACCACCCCGGCGATCACCGAGTACTTCACGAACTTCTTGGCGCTGTCAGCCGCGGCCTGCGCCTCGGCGTACTGACCCTGCGCCCACAAACCACTGACCTGCGTGGACTTGACGATCGCCACGATCCCAAGCGGAAGACAGCAGAACAGCGTCGCCAGGATCGACCAGACCAGGTAGTTGTCGGGCTGCTGACCGGCCGGCGGCTGCTGCGGCGGGTAACCGGGAGGCGGTGGTTGTGTCATTGATTCTCCAGATCAGAATAGTTAGCTGGCGTGAAGCGAGGCTTACCATACCGGAGAGCAGTCGCGAGGGCATCACCAATCTGGAATTGGCTTTTCGGCACCTCCGACGCCTGCGGCGCGGGTCCCCCAGCGGCATCCGCCGGACTTCCCGCGGGACAGCAAAAACCCGTGCAGCATAATGCATTACGTGAAGCACCTGCAGACCCTCGAACCGCCGCCGCAGCACACTGCAACATCCGGAATTAATGCACACACAGACAATTTCCCGCGGAATGATTTATTCGGTGCCGGCGTAGCTCTACGATGCCAATCGGCATTACCGCCCTGTTCTGTGGAGAGTGCGAGAAATACACTCACCGATATCAACGCAGCCGCCACCGTCGGTCAGACGACTTTCTAAGGAGCCCACGATGTCTGTTCTCAAAACGGTGCTGCGGACCGCAACGGCGGCAGCTCTGTTGGGCGGCGCCGCCGGCGTGGGTACCGCCACCGCTAATGCCGATCCCACTGACACCCTTGCCGCCTCGCTCTCCAAGGGTTACTCGTTGAGCAACTGCACGGCCAAGGAGCCACCCGCGGGAGTGGCAGCCGCGATCAACTGTGGACAGAACGCCGACGCTGCCGGCCCCGTGAAAGCGACTTACCTGCTGTACAACAACTCCAACGACCTCAACGGGGGATTCACCGCCAGCATCAAGGACGAGAGCCTGACGGCCTGCGGCGACAGCGGCCAGTCACCGACCACCTGGCACACCGGCAGTGCCGGGACCACCGCCGGTCAGGTCGCCTGCGGGACTTACCAGGGTGCCGCCGAGGTCATCTGGACCACCGACGCGAAGAACGTGTTGAGCTACATCCGCGGATCCAACACCGACGTGCAGGCGCTCTACCAGTGGTGGCGCACCAACGGCTGAGAAATCCGCTGTGCCGCAGGAACTTCGGGCAGCACCCCGGCGCCTTCGAACACACCGGTTAGGGAAAGAAGGCGTCGATTCGCCAATTATCGCGCAAAGCTGTTGCGCGGTCCCAAGACAGGCTTACGATGCCGGTGGCAAAGAATGTCGTGTTGCCGATGAGCGACGGAACCGATTTCTCGAGATCAGCGCAGCCACACCACGGTGTGACAATGACTAAGGAGCTACATATGACCGTTCTCGCTAACGCGCTGCGGGGCATCACGACCGCGGCACTCGTCGGTGGATCCGCCTGCCTGGGCGCCGCCACCGCATCCGCCGACCCCACCGAGGCTTTCGCCGGTTCACTGTCGAAGGGCTACAACTCCAGCAATTGCTCCTCGCAGGCGGTTTCCGAGGTGCAGTCTGCGTTCCCGACGGTGCAGTCGGTCCTGGAGTGTGGGCAGAACTCCGACAGCAGCGGACCGGCCTCGGCGAAGTATTTCCAATTCCCCAACAGCGCGGACCTGGCCAGCGCATTCACCAAACTCATTGGCAGCGACAAGCTCGTGAACTGCGGGGACGCCAAGTCACCGACCACGTGGCGCCAGGGCACTTCCAATGACTCGGCCGGCCAGGTGGCCTGCGGGACGGACGAAGGCAAAGCCGAGGTCATCTGGACCGTCGACGCCAAGAACGTGCTGGCTTTTGTGCGTGCATCCGGTGGTGACACGGCCTCGCTCTACCAGTGGTGGCGCACCAACGGCTGACCCGGCTACAGCGCCGCCGCGACAAACCCGGCCACGGCCCGCATTCCCGCCTCATTGGGGTGCAGCGGAGCCGGCCGGCCCGGCAGCGGCACAACCGTTTTCGGGGGCCGCACCGTCCATGGTTGCGGTGACCACGCGTGATGATCGCGGCTGGCCGCCGCGGCGGGCACGACTTCGCAGTCTGTCGCCGCGGCGGCCTTCGCCGTCAGTTGCGCCAAAGTGGTGGCCACGTGCCGGCCCAGATCGGCGTGCTCACCGGACAGTGGCGGCGCCGGTTCGCCCGCGGGCGGCAGCAGCGTCAGGTAGTCGACGAACATGATCCGGGCATGCGGAGCACGCCGCCGGATCGATCGACCCACCTCGCACAGCGAATCGAAAATCTCGGTCAGCGCCTCGTCGCGTGCATCGCGGTCCAGTAGCTCGGCGATGCGGCCACCGAGCAGGGGCAGGCGTCGCGCGAACGCCGGAAGCGAAGCCGCCATCAGCAACGGCACATAGCCGACGTCGTTGCCACCGATGGTCACCGTGACCAGCGCCTCCGAACCGTCCAGCGCTTCGATCTGGGGCGGCGCCCCGTGCTGGGCGTCGGTGAGCACGTTGGCGGTGGTGGCCCCGGAATACGTGACGTCGACCAGTTCGAGGCCGGCGCGCCGGGCGAGCAGCTGCGGGTAGTTGCCGGCCGACCGGCCCGAGCGCCACGGCGCGCCCGCTGCCCGCGGCCGGATGCCGGGGCCGGCAGCCATCGAACTCCCCAGCGCGACATAGCGTTTCACAAGCCGCGGCTAATCTTCTCGGTCGGGGCTGGAAGCCTGCGCCCAGAATCGTTTCGGGATGCGGCCGGCGCGGCGCGCCAGGAAGCCTGCGGTGACCCCGGCGGCCATCGCCGCGGCCATCGCCGGTGGATCGGCAGCGCGGGTGACCGCCGTGGCCAACAGCACAGCGTCACAACCCAACTCCATCGCCAGCGCCGCGTCGCTGGCGGTGCCGATGCCGGCGTCGAGCACCACGGGAACACCGGCGCGTGCGACGATCATCTCGATATTGTGCGGGTTGGTGATACCCAGCCCGGTTCCGATCGGTGACCCCAGCGGCATCACCGCCGCGCAACCGGCGTCCTCCAGCCGTCGGGCCAGCGCCGGGTCGTCGTTGGTGTAAGGCAGGACCACGAACCCGTCATCCACCAATTGTTCTGCCGCCCTGACTAATTCGACGGCATCGGGTAGTAAGGTGCGCTCGTCGGCGATCACCTCGAGCTTGACCCAGTTGGTGTCCAGCGCCTCGCGGGCGAGCCGGGCGGTCAGCACGGCCTCGGCGGCACCACGACAGCCGGCGGTGTTGGGCAGCGGCGTGATGCCCAGGCGGCTGAGCAGGTCGAGCAGGCCGGTGCCACCCTCGGCATCGACCCGTCGAATCGCGACGGTGGTCAATTCGGTTCCGGATGCCACCAGCGCCTCCTCCAGCACCGCAAGGCTGGTCGCCCCACCGGTGCCCATGATCAGCCGCGACGCAAAACTTCGGTCCGCGATCGTCAGCTTGTCAGCCACCCTGCACCGCCGTCACCACCTCTAATCGTGCACCGTCGGGAAGTTTCCTGTCCCAGTCCGATCGGGGCAGCACCGCGTCGTCCAAGGCGACGGCCACACCGCGGTCCGGGAAGCCCAGCGAGCTCAGCAGTGCGCCCACCGTCGTCTGGTCACCGACCTCTAGCCGCCGCGCGTTGACCATCACGATCATGAACTGGCTCCCACCGGAAGAAGAAGAGAGACAACCCTTTCCGCGGTCCACGGCGCCAGCAGGAATCCCGATCGGCCGTGACCGGCGGCCACCACGGTGCGCTCGTCGAGTCGTTGCACAATGGGCAGGTTATCGGGAGTCATCGGTCGCAGACCAGCGGCGCATTCGGCGAACTCGTACTCCCCGAGCGCCGGCATCACCGCGCACGCGTCGTCGAGCAGGTCACGTATCCCCGACACCACCGGCGCGGTGTCCCGACCGTGTTCGTACTGGGTGGCCCCAACCACCACGCCGTCCGGCCGCGGCACCAGATACACCTGCCGACCGTGCACACGGGCCCGAACCACCCTGTCCGGCAACGGCATACAGCCCTTGCGCCAGCGCAACCGCAACACCTCGCCCTTGACCGGCCGCACCTGCAGGCCGGGCCACAACGCGGGGGCGTCTATCCCGTTGGCGATCACCACCGTGTCACCCTGTACGGCGTTCAGGTCGGTGACCGGCGCCGCCCACCGGACGCCGAGCCGTTCGCAGTCAGCGACCAGCGCGTCGAGCACCGCGCGGTTGTCCACCGCCAACTCGGTGGGTGCCCGGAAGCCGTGCCGGATACCCTGCGCCAGAAGCGGTTCGACATCACGGGCGGCCGTCTCCCAGACCACCGGATGGCCCTGTCCGGTCAGCCAGTCCGCGACGGTACGCAGGTCCGCGACGTCGGCCCGATCGACCGCCACCACCAGCGATTCACGCGCGGTCACCACCGCCGGATCCAGCCCGTCGAGAAAGCCCTCGCGCCACAACCGCAGCGACTCCAGACCCAGCCGCAGCAACCGCCCCTCGCCCGGCCAGCCTTCGCTGTGCGGGGCCAGCATGCCGCCGGCCACCCAGGACGCGCCCCGGTCCTGACTGCGGTGCACCGTCACCGAAAACCCGGCCCGGGCCGCCCGGCGCGCCACCGACAGGCCGATGACGCCCCCGCCGATCACGGCCAGCGCGTTGGACATCCTTCGCTCCCTTCGCCGGCATGACCCGGATCAGGTGTGACGGTAAGGACTGGTAAAGCCCACTCTCAGCCCCGCTGGTCCCCGGGACTCCCGTGTGTTGTTCAGCCTCCACGCTAGCGCGCTAACGTCGCGGTGTGCAGGACCCCCGCTCACGTCTCGCCCAGGCACGCCTTTACCTGTGCACCGATGCGCGCCGCGAGCGCGGCGATCTGGCCGACTTTGCCGACGCCGCCCTGGCCGGCGGAGTCGACATCATCCAGCTGCGTGACAAGGGTTCGGCCGGTGAGCAGCGATTCGGACCGCTGGAGGCGCTCGACGAGTTGGCCGCCTGCGAGGTCCTGGCCGACGCGGCCCGCCGGCACGGCGCGCTGTTCGCGGTCAACGACCGCGCCGACATCGCCCGCGCGGCCGGCGCCGACGTGCTGCACCTCGGTCAGCGCGACCTGCCGCTGGGCATTGCCCGCGACATCGTCGGCCCCGCCACCGTGATCGGCCGGTCCAGCCACGACGCGGGCGAGGCCACGAAGGCGGCCGGCTCACGGGTCGACTATTTCTGCGTCGGCCCCTGTTGGCCCACGCCCACCAAACCGGGCCGTCCGGCACCGGGGCTGAGCCTGGTCCGCGCCGTCGCCGCCCTGGGCACCGACAAACCCTGGTTCGCCATCGGTGGCATCGACCTGCAGCGGCTCCCCGAGGTGCTCGATGCCGGCGCCCGCCGCATCGTGGTGGTACGGGCCATCACCGCCGCCGCGGACCCGCGGTCGGCGGCGGCCGAACTCAGCGCAGCGCTTGCAGCAACTCGCTGACCCTCAGGCTGAGTTGCGAATGCGCCTGGTCCGCGGTGCCAGGCATGCACCAGACGAAGACGCCGTCCTCGATCTCCACGGTGCAGGGCAGCCGGTGCCGCAGTTCGTCGCGGTGGTCCAGCGGCACGGTCGCCGGCGAGGTGCGCAGCCGCTGCCAGCTGGCGGCGAACCCGGGGTGCAGCGGCAGCGAGGCGACGTCGTCCTCGCCGACCCAGCGCAACTCGGCGCTTTCCCCGTTCGGCACGGTCTGCAGCAACTCCCCGGCGTCGGCAACCACGGTGGTGTAGCTCCAGTGCGTCCCGTCCAGGCCCGGAATCTCCGCCGTCACCACTACCGACCGCACCGTCAGCCGGTCGGCGGGCAGGCCCGCCTCTTCGAGTGCTTCGCGGACCGCCGTCTGCTCCGGGGTCTCGTGACTGTCACGCGCCCCGCCGGGCAATCCCCAGGTACCACCCTGATGGCTCCACACCGCCCGATGCTGCAACAGCACCGCGGGTTGGCCGTCAGGGAGTGGGGCCCGGAGCAACAGACCGGCCGCGCCATAGAGACCCCAGTAGTGGGCGCCGCGCTCGGAGATCACCCATCCGTCACCGTCGCCCTGCACGGCTTCAGGATATGCGTGGCTCCGCCCGGCGACGATGGCGTTGCCCAACGGACGGCCCGATACCGTGGCCGACAGCGTTTCGCGGAACCCACGCGGGCAATCGGTCACGCCTCCCCCCATCCGCCGCCAGATGCTCTTAGAATTCGCTTATTCGGGTTCGTAGTATGGCCGAGATGAGGTCCGAGCAGACGTGACGGTTGAGCTGGCGCACCCGTCCACCGAGCCGCTGGGCTCGCGCTCGCCCGCAGAACCTGCCCACCCCCGCTGGTGGTTCATCTCGACAACACCCGGGCGCATCCTGACCATCGGCATCGTCCTGGCCGCGCTGGGGGTGTCCAGCGCGTTCGCCACCTCGACCACCATCAACCACCGCCAGCAGGTGCTGACCACCGTGCTCGACCACACCGAGCCGCTGTCGTTCGCGGCCGGACGGCTGTACACCACCTTGTCGGTGGCCGACGCCGCCGCCGCCACCGCCTTCATCGCCCAGACCGAACCGCGGGCCGTCCGGCTGCGCTACGAGCAGGCCATCACCGACGCGGCCGTCGCCGTCACCCGGGCATCCAGTGGCCTGACCGACGAACCGCTGGTGCAACTGCTGGGCCGGATCAACGCCGAACTCGCCGTCTACACCGGGCTGGTAGAGATCGCCCGCACCAACAACCGGGCGGGCAACCCAGTCGGCTCGTCGTATCTGTCGGAAGCCTCGGGGCTGATGCAGTCGCGGATTCTGCCCGACGCCCAGCAGCTCTACCAGGCGACGTCCATCCGGGTGGACCGCGAGACCACCGCGTCCACCCAGATCCCGGCTCCGGTGATCCTGGTCGTCACCACCACCGTGGCGTTCGGGGCGTTCGCCCATCGCTGGCTGGCGCGGCGCACCCGGCGACGGGTCAACCCCGGCCTGGTCGTCGGGGGTCTCGGTATCCTCATCATGGTGGTCTGGGTGGGCACGGCACTGACAATCTCGACGACGGCCAGCCGGAGCGCCAAAGACACTGCGGCCGAGTCGCTGAGGTCCGTCACCAACCTGGCGATCACCGCGCAGCAGGCCCGCGCCGACGAGACGCTGTCGCTGATCCGGCGTGGCGACGAGGAGGTCCGCAAGCAGGCGTTCTATCAGCGCATCGACGCCATGCACCACCAGCTCGACGCATACATGACCCGCCGGGACGCCGTCGACAAGCCCGACCTGCAGGGCGCCGACCAGTTGCTGGTCCGCTGGCAGCAGGCCAACGACCGGATCAACGCCTACATCTCGGTCGGAAACTACCGGGCTGCCACCCAGGTCGCGCTCGGCAAGGGCGAAGACGACTCCACCCCGGCGTTCGACAAGCTCGACGAAGCCCTCACCAAGGCCATGGAGCAGAGCCGCAACCACCTGCGCAACGACGTCCTCAACGCCAAACGCGGGCTGGCCGGAGCGCAGGTCGGCGCGGTGGTGCTCAGCCTGGGTGCGGCCATCGCGGTGGCGCTGGGCCTGTGGCCCCGGTTGAAGGAGTACCGGTGAGATCGGGACACCGGATAGCCGCGGTGGTCGCCTCGGCGGTCCTGCTGGCCGGCTGCGGGCACTCCGAGCCGCTGAAGGTGGAGGTGACGCCGACGCTGCCGCTGCCGACTCCGGTGGGCATGCAGGAGTTGCCGATGGAGCCTCCCCTGGCGCCGGACAACACCAGTCAGGACTGCAATCCCACCGCGAGCCTGCGCCCCTTCCCCAACAGGGCCGACGCCGAGGCCGCGGTGGCCAACATCCGCAGCCGGGGCCGGCTCATCGTCGGCCTCGACATCGGCAGCAACCTGTTCAGCTTCCGCGACCCGATCACCGGCGAGATCACCGGCTTCGACGTCGACATCGCCGGCGAGGTCGCGCGCGACATCTTCGGCGGACCCTCACACGTCGAGTACCGCATCCTGTCGGCCGACGAACGCATCACCGCGCTGCAGAAGTCACAGGTCGACGTGGTGGTCAAGACCATGACCATCACCTGCGAGCGCCGCAAGCTGGTGAACTTCTCCACCGTCTACCTCGATGCCAACCAGCGCATCCTGGCCCCGCGTGACTCGACGATCGCCAAGGTGTCCGATCTGTCCGGCAAGCGGGTCTGCGTGGCTCGCGGCACCACCTCCCTGCGCCGTATCCGCGAGATCGCACCGCCGCCGGTGATCGTGTCGGTGGTGAACTGGGCCGACTGCCTGGTGGCCATGCAGCAGCGCCAGATCGACGCCGTCAGCACCGACGACTCGATCCTGGCCGGGCTGGTGGAGGAGGACCCCTACCTGCACATCGTCGGGCCGAACATGGCCACGCAGCCCTACGGCATCGGAATCAACCTGGACAACACCGGCCTGGTCCGGTTCGTCAACGGCACCCTGGAGCGCATCCGCACCGACGGCACCTGGAACACGCTGTATCGCAAGTGGCTGACGGTGCTGGGCCCCGCGCCGCTGCCGCCCCAGCCGAGGTACCTGGACTGATGGGCAAACCGGTGCAAGAAGACCAGCAGGACCAGGCCGGCCGGGAGGAGTCTCCCGGCACCCAGCCGGCGGCTCAGCCAGAGGACGCGCAGACGGGCGCGACCGCGACGACAGGCAGCCGGCCGCAGGCCACCCAAGCCCTGTTCCGGCCGGATTTCGACGACGACGATGACGACGACTTCCAGATTTCGCTGGGCAGCATGGACACCCAGCCCCAGGACCGCATGTCGGTGGCCACGCGGGCGCTCCCGCCCGTGCGGCAGCTCGGCGGCGGGCTGGTGGAGATCCCGCGGACCCCCGACATCGATCCGCTCAAGGCGTTGATGACGAACCCGGTGGTTCCGGAATCCAAACGGTTCTGCTGGAACTGCGGGCGGCCGGTCGGCCGGTCCGGACAGGAGGGCAAAGGCGCCTCCGAGGGCTGGTGCCCCTACTGTGGCAGCCCGTATTCCTTTCTGCCGCAGCTGAACCCGGGCGACATCGTCGCCGGTCAGTACGAGGTCAAAGGCTGCATCGCGCACGGCGGCCTGGGTTGGGTCTACCTCGCGGTCGACCACAACGTCAACGACCGACCGGTGGTGCTCAAGGGCCTGGTGCACTCCGGTGACGCCGAAGCTCAGGCGATCGCGATGGCCGAGCGGCAGTTCCTGGCCGAAGTGGTGCACCCGTCGATCGTGCAGATCTTCAACTTCGTCGAGCACAGCGACAAGCACGGCGATCCGGTCGGCTACATCGTCATGGAGTACATCGGCGGTCAGTCGCTCAAGCGGGGCCGCAAGAACGGGAAGTCCGAGAAGTTTCCGGTCGCCGAGGCGATCGCCTACATCCTGGAGATCCTTCCGGCGCTGAGCTACCTGCATTCGATCGGCCTGGTCTACAACGACCTGAAGCCGGAGAACATCATGCTCACCGAGGAGCAGCTGAAACTGATCGACCTCGGTGCGGTGTCACGGATCAACTCGTTCGGCTATCTCTACGGCACCCCGGGTTTCCAGGCTCCCGAGATCGTGCGTACCGGGCCGACGGTCGCGACCGACATCTACACCGTGGGCCGCACGCTGGCGGCGCTCACCTTGAACCTGCGCACCCGCAACGGCCGCTACGTCGACGGCTTGCCGGAGGACGAGCCGGTGCTGGACCAGTACGACTCGTTCGCGCGACTGCTGCGCCGCGCCATCGACCCCGACCCGCGACGCCGTTTCACCAGCGCCGAGGAGATTTCCGGGCAGTTGATGGGTGTGCTGCGCGAGGTGGTGGCCCGGGACACCGGGATACCGCGGCCGGGGTTGTCGACGATCTTCAGCCCCAGCCGTTCGACGTTCGGGGTGGACCTGCTGGTCGCCCACACCGACGTGTACCTCGACGGCCAGGTGCACTCGGAGAAGCTGACGGCCAAGGAGATCGTCACCGCGCTGTCGGTGCCGCTGGTCGATCCGACCGACGTCGCCGCTCCGGTGCTGCAGGCCACGGTGCTCTCGCAGCCGGTGCAGACGCTGGACTCGCTGCGGGCCGCCCGCCACGGCTCGCTGGACGCCGAGGGGCTGGACCTCAGCGAGTCGGTGGAGCTGCCGCTGATGGAGGTACGGGCCCTACTCGACCTGGGCGATGTCAGCAAGGCCACCCGCAAGCTCGAGGACCTCGCCGACCGGGTCGGCTGGCAGTGGCGACTGGTCTGGTACCGCGCGGTCGCCGCGTTGCTCACCGGTGATTACGACAAGGCCATCAAACATTTCACCGAGGTACTGGACACGTTCCCGGGCGAGCTGGCGCCCAAGCTGGCGCTGGCCGCGACCTACGAACTGGCCGGCGAGCCCGACGAGCACAAGTTCTACCAGACGGTGTGGGGCACCAACGACGGCGTGATCTCGGCGGCATTCGGATTGGCCAGGGCCCGATCCGCGTTGGGCGACCGGACCGGGGCGGTGCAAACCCTCGACGAAGTGCCGCCCACCTCAAGGCATTTCACCACCGCGCGATTGACCAGTGCGGTGACCCTGCTGTCCGGACGCACGCAGAGCGAGATCACCGAGGAGCAGATCCGCGACGCCGCCCGACGGGTGGAGGCGCTGCCTCCCACCGAACCCCGGGTGTTGCAGATCCGCGCACTGGTGCTCGGCGGTGCGATGGACTGGCTGCAGGACAACGAGGCGAGCACCAATCACATCCTGGGCTTCCCGTTCACCGATCACGGGCTGCGGCTGGGCGTCGAGGCGTCGCTGCGCAGCCTGGCCCGGGTGGCCCCCACGCAGCGACACCGCTACACGCTGGTCGACATGGCCAACCAGGTGCGGCCTACCAGCACGTTCTGACCTGTAGCCCACGGCCACAACGGGATTGAGTAAATTTTCGGCCCGAGATCTTGCGATCGCGCGTGCTCGGTGGTAAATCAAATGTATGCCTTTCGGCATACATTTACTTCGGCTGTGACACCACATTGAGAACTGGAGGTGGCGACGATGCTGATGCGAACCGATCCGTTCCGTGACTTCGAACGCTTCACCCGGCCGATGTCGGGGACGGCGTCCCGTCCGTCGGTGATGCCGATGGACGCCTGGCGGGACGGCACGTCATTCGTCGTGGAATTCGACCTGCCTGGCATTGATGCAGATTCATTGGATCTCGACATCGAGCGCAACGTGGTGACGGTGCGCGCGGAGCGCCCCGAAATCGATCCTGGCCGGGAGATGCTGGCCAGCGAGCGCCCCCGTGGAGTGTTCAGTCGTCAATTGGTGTTGGGCGACAACCTCGACACCGACAAGATCGAGGCGTCCTACGACACGGGCGTGCTGACGCTGCGAATCCCGGTGGCAGAGAAGGCGAAACCCCGCAAGATCTCGGTCGCGCGAAGCAACGGACACCAGGTCATCAACGCCTGATCGGCCGCGAGATGACCAGCCTGTTGATTTCGGCTGAGCTGGACCTGGACGCCTTGGACGCTGAAGTCGCCGAGCTGATCGCCGAGGTGGAAGCCATTTTGTGTGCGGCCGTGGCGGTTGACCGCCGGCCGTCCACCCCACCAGTAGCGGCGTGTGTCCCGCTCAGACCGCGGCGTGGCCCGGCCCACCAGGTGCGCGCGGTCCAGCGCAGCCCTCCGGCTTCCCCCGAGCAGCAACACAACTGAGCACAGAGAGGCAGGTGATGGCATCGCAGTAGACACAGCCGAGCGGCCCGCACCCCGGCCAACAAGTGAGCGTGCTCTTCCCTCAAGCACGCCATGCCCATCCGGGCGGTAAAAGGCCGGGGCGGGCGCCGGCCGCCCCCCTTGCGCGCCCAATCGGGTGTGCGTCCACCGTCGAAATCCGCGTCAAAGCCGCACAACCAATGCAATGGACGCACACTTAAGGCATTGGTGAGTCTGTGATGGTTGAAATCGTGCTTCCCGCCGCGATGACGACCCAGGCCGGAGCAAGGGACCAGACAGTGTTGATGTTGAGCTGGTTGTTGTTGATGCAGCAGCTGTACGGGTTGGTGCGCATTGTTGAGGCACTCCCTTCTTCTTCACAGCACAGAATCGCCCGTGGTCGCCGATGCGCGGGACGCCGTCGGCGAAACAGCTTAGGTCCACGCCATCCTGCATGTGTGCGCGACGCGCTAGATTGATCAGGTGCAGTGTTTCTACTTCGTCCACTCTCGTAGACGCTGCTTGCGCCTTTACTCCCTGCCAAACCGATCGTTTCGGCAATCCACCGGGGGCGAGCATCTCGTCATCTTGCAGGTAGTGGACAAAGACGACGGGATCAAAGCACTGTCGATCGATCACAGCCAACGTGTCGAAACCCAGTTACGTGAGTTTGTTGAACGTATGTGCGATGCGAGTTCATCTATTAAATCCGGGGATGACCAAACTTCGAGCGCAGTACTACCCCGCTGCGTGATACGCAGCGGCAGTGATGCGGTAGTAGCCTCCGGGGCAACCAACGAGGACGTCACCCTTATAGAACTTAGGACCGCGAAGAGGCTCAGTGTTAAATGGCCCGTAGGTGGCGGAATCACTGATCAAGATTCAATCGCTAGATTAATTGAGCGGTACGTAAAGGCACGTAAATCGATATTGGCAAGTGAAATCATTAGTCACCTCGCGGATGTAACGGAATCGGCTGACATCGACGACATGCGCACCGAACTCAGTGAAATTTACCAGCTGGAATACGGGATGGCAGCCGAGGCCGATCCGCGAGGTAACGTACCCGAAGTTGTGCGACGAATCATCGATATGCGTCTTCGGATATCCGAGCTCCGCAATCTCGTCGCCTCCGCCCGCATGTCGCGGCCAGACTTCGAGGCCGCACTGACTGCTAATGTTGCTGAACTCGATTCCCTAGGCCTGGTAGCCATTAGTGGATTAATCTATGAATTACAGCTCCAAGTCAACTTGGCCAGAATCAGCCAGCAGCAAGATTTTGACCGTCGCGACAATCGCGACAGGCGCCTGGCTCAATGGGTCGCTGCGCTCGTTCTTCCAACGCTTTGGTTTGGATATTTAGGAATAAACGTCCTACCAGCCAAAATTGGCACCGTCGGATTGCAATCAGGAGCCATTGCGTTGATTGCTTTCTTAACATCCATAGGATTAGCAGTCGCGGGATGGTTCATCGTCAGCCTCGTTGCGGGTGGGAGGAAATCGCATGACCGAAGGCAATCAGTCAGAAAGAATCGGCGACGGTTCAGGGTTGAGTGGACTAATTAGCCTGCTGCCGCGTCCTGCCGAGCTTCCCGAGAAGAATGATGCGATTGGCTTAATCAAACAGCCCGCGCTAGCGCCTCAACAGTACATCCAGCCGAACTTGATCATAGCTGAAGGCGACCCATCAACAGCTTCGGTCATACTGATTGAAGCCGCCGCAGCTGTCGGCAAAACATCTCTCGCTAATTGCGTGGGCTCGGCGACAGGCAATCCGGTCTGGGACCTAAGTAAGCTCGATCTTGGCTCTTATACCTTTACCGGTACACTGCTCAAGGCGTACGGCGGTAGCGGTTTCGAGAAGTTTACACATGCGCTCGCCAGCGGCGAATGCTGCTTGATCTTGGATGCGGCTGACGAAGCTTTTGCGCGCAGCGGCGCTGGGCACTTTCAATCGGCAATCAATGACCTCGCCGGTTTACTGCCTAGACTTGCTGAACGTCCTACGGTGCTGGTTACTGGTCGTTACGACACAATCGCGGATACCGCGATCTATCTGCTAGACCACGCTATACCAATTTGCCGCCTTAAGGTTGACTTTTTCGACCGTCCTCAAGCCGAGCAGTTTTTTATGTTGAAGGTGCCTAAAGCCGATCAAGTTGCGGAACGCGTCACCAGTTTTCTTGACTCTTTTTTCTCCGCTGTTCAAACAGCTCTTGGTTCAACTGAACAGTGGGATGACTCGAAGGATTTCTTGGGCTACGCTCCCGTTCTTGATTCGCTCGTATCATTTTTCAAGAGCGAAAGCGAGTTTAATCCCTTTGGAGTTATCGAAGGGATTGATGGTAATGGTTCCAGCTATGTATGGGACCTTTTATTCGACGTGGTTGAATCGATTCTGGCGCGGGAGCAGCAGAAGTTTATTGATTCGTTCTCAAAAGGCGGAGAAGACCGTGCAAGAGCTGCCGCTGCACAACAGGTGTACGGGCCCCGGGAACAGATCGAATTGCTACTAGCAGATGCGCCGATGGAATACGATTCCGAATCGTTCTTGAGGCAACCACAGAAGTTGCAGAATGACTTAAAGGATTCACTCCATGCGGTTCTGCGTGATCATCCGATGTTGCTGCGGAATGGCCCGATACCTCCTGGTGACGTGCTCTATAGGTTTTCCAATGTAGCTTTCCGTGACTACGCACTGGCGGTAGCTCTAACCTCAGCTGAATTTATAGACCAGATTATTGTGGCTAATTCGGAGGCTGCCGATTCGAGGTTTAATCCTTCACCAATACTATCACGCTATTTGTTTTCGAGTCGGATGGGTTCAGACAAAGTTATACCAATCGAATCCATCGGACTGGTTGTTGACTCTCATTCCTCCAGAGTTGGCCATGATGAGACCTCATTGTGGATAGAGGAGCAAGTCGAATTAGCGTCGCCTGGTGGCGGTGGCGACCGTACACGACTTTGGCTCGAACTTTCTGAGTCTACCAATGTGATCGGATCAATCACTACAGATTCCGCCGCCACTTCGCCAGAGGAGATTGTCATTCCCCTTACGAGGAGCATAAATCGGTGCGAAATTCACGTTCCGAGCATGGCTGTTGAACTGGGCGGAACCGTAAACGACTTCATAGCCGGTCCAAACGTAAAGATTGTATGTGATCGACTGGTTTCGAATGTAGGGGCGCTCCGCATCCACCAATCTCCGACGCTGTCGGACTTGGTATTTATTCAAACAAATAGAATACGAGGAACAACGCGGAGCATTAATGCGCCGGGTGGCGGTCTTCGTTTAATTGTACCTAGCGCCGCCTACCCTTGGACATCGTTCATGGTCTCCCCCACACATTCGGAAAAGGGACAATACAGTTGGGCGGTCTACGCTGCGGGGATGGAACTGCGTCGATTGGTGATGTGGTTTAACCAAAAGAGTATGCATGGCGGCGGCTTGCGCTACCTCGTAAAGCCTATGGACGCGATACTCGCCAAAGAGCGAGCGCCACGCAACATGTTTTATTTCTGCGGCGATAACGGCAACCTTGCAAAACGTGGAGACGAGTACTTTCTCCGGTTTGATTTTTCGGTGCCGACTGTGAAGTCTATGGATCTGAAAGATGATAGGTTTGTTGACTTTTTGCTCAGCTATCTAGAATGGAAGGGTCGAACAGGGCGTGATTGATTCGTCATACCTCCATATGTCGAGTACACACCGTCACGGGGCGCAATTCTGTGCGGATGCGTCAAGATCGACCAAGCAAAGACCGGTTGAGGATAAAATTGTCCTTTTAGCTGATGCTTATCGCGGTCGACAGTTGAATTCGGCGCTCGATGCCGCACCGGCCGGCGGGTAGTCGCCAATGCCTCGCAGGGCACCGACCACGGCACCGCCGGACCGGTCTTCGTCGCCGGCGAGCCGGTCAAGGGTGGGTTCTACGGCGAGCAGCCGAGCCTGACCGACCTCGACCACGGAGACTTGAAGTACACCACCGATTTTCGCGACATCTACCACGAACTGCTGGTGGGGACGTTGCGCACCGACCCCACTCCGTCGGTCGGCACCGGCCGCACCACCCTGGGTTTCCTATAGCAGGCTGACACAATCGCGGGCGATGGCCAGTTCCTCGTCGGTCGGTACCACCAGGACGGCGATTCGGGACCCCGCACGGGATATCCGCCGCGTCCCGGTGCCCGAGGCGTTGCGGTCCTCGTCCAGCACGATGCCCAACTCCCCCAGCCCCGCCAACGCATCACGGCGTACCAGCGCGTCGTGCTCGCCGATCCCGGCGGTGAAGCTCACCACATCGGTGTGGCCGAGCACCGCCAGGTAGGCACCGATGTACTTGCGCAACCGGTGGATGAACACGTCGTAGGCCAACTTGGCTGCGCCGTCGCCGGATTCGATCATCTCGCGCAGCCGGCGAAAGTCGCGCTCGCCCGACAGACCCAATACTCCGGACCGCTTGTTCAACATCGACTCGATCTCGCCGACGTCCATCTTCGCGGTGCGCCACAGGTAGCTGAAGACACCCGCGTCGACGTCGCCGCTGCGGGTGCCCATCACCAGTCCCTCCAGCGGCGTCAGGCCCATTGACGTGTCCACCGCCGCCCCGCCGACGATGGCGGACGCCGACGCACCGTTGCCCAGGTGCAGCACAATCTGATTCAGCCCGTCCCACGGCCTGCCCAGAAATGCTGCCGCCTGCCGGCTGACGTACTCGTGCGAGATGCCGTGGAACCCGTACCGGCGGATCTGCCACTTTTCGGCGAGGTCGTGATCGATGGCGTACGTCGCGGCGGCCGCCGGCAGGTGGTGGAAGAACGCCGTGTCGAACACCGCGATGTGCGGCACACCGGGCAGCAGCCTTCGGGCCACCTCGATGCCCTGCAGCGCAGGCGGATTGTGCAGCGGCGCCAGCTGCGAAAGCTCGTCAAGCTTGCCGATCACCTCGTCGTCCAGCACGGTCGGACGATGAAAGCGGTTGCCTCCGTGCACCACTCGATGGCCCACTGCCGCCAGTCCGCAGTCGTGCAGGTCGATGCCGTCGTCGTCGAGGATCTCGAACGCACGGCGTAGCGCCGCGTCGTGGTCGGCTACCGGCGAGGACGGCTCACCGATCTGTTCGACGGTGCCCCCCGCCCGCGACACACCGGAGTCCGGATCGACGAGCTGGAATTTCAGCGATGACGAGCCGGAGTTGACTACCAGCACCAGACGATCAACCATCGATGGCCTGCGCCTGAATCGCGGTGATCGCAACGGTGTTGACGATGTCTTCGACCAGCGCGCCCCGCGACAGGTCGTTGACCGGTTTGCGCAGGCCCTGCAGCACCGGGCCGATCGCGATGGCGCCGGCCGAACGCTGCACCGCCTTATAGGTGTTGTTGCCGGTGTTCAGGTCCGGGAAGATCAGCACCGTCGCACGGCCCGCCACCGGCGAGTCACGCATCTTGGTGGCGGCTACCGACGGATCGACCGCGGCGTCGTACTGGATCGGCCCCTCAACCAACAACTGAGGTTCCCGGGAACGTACCAACTCTGTTGCTTTCCTGACTTTTTCGACGTCAGCACCGGAGCCCGAGTCGCCGGTCGAGTAGGACAGCATGGCCACTCGCGGTTCGATGCCGAATTGTGCGGCCGTGCGCGCCGAGGAGATCGCGATGTCGGCCAGCTGTTCGGTGGTCGGGTTCGGGATGATGGCGCAGTCCCCGTAGGCCAGCACCCGGTCCGGCAGACACATCAGGAAGATGCTGGACACCGTGGACACGTCGGGCACCGTGCGGATGATTTCCAGTGCTGGGCGGACGGTGTGCGCGGTGGTGTGTACGGCTCCGGACACCATTCCGTCCACCTTGCCGTTGTACACCAGCATGGTGCCGAAATAGGTTGCGTCGTTCATGATCTCGCGGGCGTGCTCGAGGGTGACGCCCTTGGCCTTGCGCAGTTCGGCGTATTGTCCGGCGAACAGCTCGTGCAGATCGCTGATGCGCGGGTCGAGCACCGTCGCGTCGTCCAAACATACGCCGAGTTCGGCTGCGCGGGAACGGATCTGCGGCTGGTCGCCCAGGATCGTCAGGTCAGCGACGCCGCGCTGCAGCAGGCGGCCGGCCGAGCGCAGGATACGGTCGTCCTCGCCTTCGGGCAGCACGATGCGCTTGCGGTCCGCGCGGGCCCGCTCCTGCAACTGGTGGGTGAACATCTGCGGCGTGGTGACCGTCGGGATGGGGATGGTGAGCTGCTCTAGCAGGTCGCCCACATCGACGTGCCGGTCGATCAGCTGCAAGGCGGTGTCGATCTTGCGCTGCGAGGACGCGGTGACCCGGCCGCGGGCGGTCGCCGCAGCACTGGCCGTGTCGTAAGTGCCCAGCGTGGTGCTGATGATCGGAAGCCGCAGTCGCAGACCGGAAACCAGGGCCGCGATCGAGGGATGCAGGTCGAAGCCGCCGTTGAGGATGAGGCACGACAGCGACGGAAACCCCTCGGCCGCATGGGCACTGGCGACCGCCAGCACCACATCCGAGCGGTCGCCCGGAGTGATCACCGCCATGCCCTCACCGAGCCGCTCGAGGCAGTGATCGGCGGTCATCCCGGCGACCATCACGCCCATCACCTCGCGTTGCGCCAGTTGTTCGTCGCCGCGGATGGGTGTGCCGTTCACCGCAGTGGTGAGTTCGGCCACCGTCGGCGCGGCCAGCAGCGGCTCCTCGGGCAGCACGTAGGCGCGCGGGGTGAACTTGCGCAGCGCCTCCGCGACGGCCTGCATGTCGCCGGATTCGCACCGGTTGGCGACGACGGCCGCGGTGTGCGCCCGCTGCGCGGACAGTTCGGACAGACACACCTCGACCACGCTGGCGACCTCGCCGGGCGTGCGGCCCTTGCCGCGCACCGTCAGCAGCACCGGCGCACCCAGATTGACCGCGATCCTGGCGTTCACCGAGAGCTCGGCCGGACTCGTCACGTCGGTGTAGTCGCTCCCGACGATCACCACCGCATCGCAGTGGTCGGCCACGGCGTGGTACTTGTCGACGATGCTTGCGATCGCGGCGTCGCTGTCGTCATGCAACTGCTGGTAGGTCACCCCGACGCACTGTTCGTAGGTCAGGCCGGCGGTGGAGTGCTCGAGCAGCAGCTCCAGGATGTAGTCGCGGTCCTCGCCGTGCCGGGTAATGGGCCTGAACACACCGACTTTGGCGACGGTGGCGGCCAAGCGGTGCATCAGACCCAGCGCGACCGTCGACTTGCCGGTCTCCGATTCGGGAGCCGCGATGTAGATGCTGGAGGCTGGCACCGTCAGGCGAGCCGCCGCAGCCGCGGTGCCAGGTCTTTCTCGAACAGCTCCAGGAACCGTCGTTGGTCGTGCCCTGGCGAGTGGAAAACCAGGTGGTTGAGGCCCCACGTCACGTACTGGCCGACCTTCTCCACGGCCTCGTCGGGATCGGAGGCGACGATCCAGCGCTTGGCGATCTGCTCGATGGGCAGCTCGTCGGCGGCCTTCTCCATCTCGATCGGGTCGTCGATGCTGTGCTTCTGCTCGGCCGACAGGGACAGCGGCGCCCAGAACCGGGTGTTCTCCAGCGCCAGGTCGGGGTCGGTGTCGTAAGAGATCTTGATCTCGATCATTTTGTCGATGTCGTCGTCGTTGCGCTCGGCGGCGGCAGCGCCCTCTTTCACTGCGGGGATCAGTTTCTCGGTGTAGAGCTCCGCGCCCTTGCCGGAGGTGCAGATGAATCCGTCGCCGGCGCGGCCGGCGTACTTGGCCACCGCCGGACCGCCCGCGGCGATGTAGACCGGCACCCCGCCTTCGGGGACGTCGTAGATCGAGGCACCCTTGAGCCGGTAGTACTCGCCGTCGAAATCGACGCGGTCGCCGCGCCACAGCTCGCGCATCAAGCGCACCGACTCGCGTAGCCGGGCGAACCTCTCCTTGAATTCGGGCCAGGCGCCCTCGTATCCGGTGGCGATCTCGTTCAGCGCCTCGCCGGTGCCGACACCGAGGAACACGCGGTTCGGGTAAAGACAGGCCATGGTGGCGAAGGCCTGGGCGATGACGGCGGGGTTGTACCGAAACGTCGGGGTTAGCACCGAGGTGCCCAGCTGCAGATGCTCGGTGCGCTCGCCGACGGCGGTCATCCACGACAGCGAGAACGGGGCGTGACCGCCCTTGTGCCGCCAGGGCTGGAAGTGATCGCTGACGGTGGCGCTGTCCATGCCGTGTGCTTCGGCCAGGACGGCCAGCTCGACGAGCTCACGCGGTGCGAATTGTTCAGCGGACGCTTTGTACCCAAGTTTCAATTCAGCCACTAGTCTTTTCTACTCCTAGGCGCTGCCGCACCGATGGCCGCGACCCGCTTCTAGGCTGATGGGCATGTCCGGGCAGACGCAGCTGGTACAGATCACCGACAAGGTTCACCTCGCGCAGGGTGCTGCAGTCAACTGGACGCTGGTAACCGATGCCAGCGGGGTGATGCTGATCGACGCCGGCTACCCCGGCGACCGCGCCGACGTGCTCGACTCGCTGCGCCGGCTGGGGTACCAACCTGCGGATGTGCGCGCGATCCTGCTCACCCATGCTCACATCGACCACCTGGGCACCGCGATCTGGTTCGCCGCCGAGCACGGCACTCCGGTGTACTGCCATGCCCGTGAGGTGGGCCACGCCAAGCGCGAATACCTCGAACAGGTGGCTATCGCCGACCTTGCGCTCCGCCTCTGGCGGCCGCGGTGGGCAGTTTGGACCGCCCACGTCGTCCGCAGCGGCGGCCTGATCCGCGAGGGCATACCGACCAGCCGGCCGCTGACGCCCGAGATTGCCGCGGGCCTACCCGGCCACCCGCAGGCCGTGTTCAGTCCAGGCCACACCAACGGCCACTGCTCGTACCTGGTCGACGGCGTACTCGCCAGTGGCGACGCACTGGTCACCGGCCATCCGCTGATCCGCCGGGACGGACCCCAGCTGCTGCCGGCGATCTTCAGCTACAGCCAGGAGAACTGCATCAGGACGCTGTCGGTGCTGGCCCAGGTGGAAACCGAACTCCTGGCTCCCGGGCACGGACCGGTCTGGCGGGGCCCCATTCGCGAGGCCACCGACGCCGCATTGCGGCGAGCCGGGGCGAGCTGATCCAGGATCGGAAGCCCGTCGGGCCGCCAACATCTCCCACCATTTGAGCAATTTCAGGATCGGGACGTATGCCGCTGGTGTCTACTTGTCACCGCGTAATCAATCAGTTGCATGACAATGAGTGCGGAATTATGCAAGAGGAACACGATATCGTCGTATCGGCGAAGCGGACTCTCGCCGGCGTGGCGCAGCTACGTCGCTACGCTTGCAGCCAATGCGCCGCTCCGCGGTCAGCTCGACATTGATGTCGGCCGTCAACGTGTCCCGTCGATTACGCAATTCGGGATCGACAGCAAAACCCCTTATGTGCAATGGACGGCGTAAAGAATCCGCTGCCGTGAACGGCGCGGAATTGTGGAAAGGAATACGACATGGCCAACACGGTGAAGCGAACTCTCGCCGGCGTTCTGATTACGGGCTTCGGCGCAGTCGCCAGTTTGTGGCTCACCGCCTTGGGGCCGGGCACCGCGCCGGCGCACGCGGATTTGGTATATGACCCGGTCGGCCACGGCACTTGGTGCCCGGGCGACCCCGTGTGGTGGCAGATCCGAGACCTGGCGGCCGGGTGGGACATGAACACGTGCCACGAAGTCCACCAAGTATCCGGAGGGGTCTGGGCCGAGGGCCCGCTTCCGCCGGGCACCTTCGTCTGCCCGCCGATTTCGTTCATGTGCCCCTGACGCCCGACCGGCTACATGTCGCTGCGCGGGTCGCTTAGTGCCAGATTCTCGCGCAGCGTCATGCCGGGATACTCGGTCCGGAACACGCCACGCTCCTGCAACAACGGGACCACCCGGTCGACGAACTCGTCCAGCCCGTGTGGCGTCAGGTGCGGCACCAGGATGAACCCGTCGCACGCGTCGGCCTGCACGTAGCGGTCGATTTCGTCGGCGATATGGCCGGCCGTGCCGACGAATTGCTCCCTGCTGGTCGCCGCGATCACCAACTCACGGATGGACAGCTTCTCCGCTTGCGCCCACTCCCGCCAACGCCGCGCTACCGCAACCGGGTCGCCGTGCCGCACGCGGCCCTGGGTGATGTCGCTGTCGACGACCGGGTCGAAATCGGGCAGCGGACCGTCCGGGTCGTAACCGGAAAGCTCACGGCCCCAGACCTGTTCGAGCATGGCGATCGCGGTCGCACCGCTGACCTGCTGATGGCGGATGTGGCGGGCCCGGTCCGCGGCTTCGTCGGCGGTGTCACCCAGGACAAAGGTGGCTGCCGGAAAAACCTTGAGCTGGTCGGGGTTCCGCCCGAACTTCTTGGCCCGGCCCTTGACGTCGGCGTAGTAGCGCTGACCGTCTTCGAGCGAGCCGTGCAGGGTGAACAGCGCGTCGGCATACCGCGCACCGAATGCCCGCCCCTCGTCGGAGTCACCCGCCTGCAGCAATATCGGATGGCCCTGCGGCCCGGCCGGCAGCGTCGCGAAACCCGTGACGTCGAAGTGCGAACCGGTGAACTCGACGCGGCGGATCGCATCCGGGTTCACGTACACGCCGTCCTTGCGCACCACGGCGTCCGGCGCCCAGCTGTCCCAGAACTTCCGCGCTACCGTGACGAACTCCTCGGCCCGCCGGTAGCGGTCCGCGTGCGGGAGAAAGCCGCCCCTGCGGAAGTTGGCGCCGGTGAACGCATCCGACGAGGTGACGATGTTCCAGCCGGCACGGCCCTCGGAAAGGTGATCGAGCGTCGCGAATTGCCTTGCCACTTCGAAGGGTTCGTTGAAGGTGGTGTTGATGGTGCCGGTCAGGCCGATGCGGTCGGTGACTCCGGCCAGCGCCGCGAGCACGGTGAAGGTGTCCGGCCGGCCCACCACGTCCAGGTCGTGTATGCGGCCGCGGTGCTCGCGTAGCCGCAACCCCTCGGCCAGAAAGAAGAAGTCGAACAACCCGCGTTCGGCGGTGCGGGCCAGGTGCACAAACGACTCGAACTCGATCTGACTGCCCGCACTGGGGTCGGTCCACACGGTGGTGTTGTTGACACCCGGGAAGTGAGCTGCGAGATGAACGGGCTTGCGACTCAACGGGTCAAGCCCCAGGTACGTGCGATCAGCTCGTGCGAGCGCAGCCGGTCCTCGTGGCGGTGGGTGACCGAGGTGACGACGAGTTCGTCGGCTCCGGCGACCCGCGCCAGCGCGCGCAAACGGTCGGCGACCTCGTCCGGATCCCCGACGAATTGTGTTGCGATGCGGTCCTTTACCAACTCGAATTGCGCATCGGTGAGCGGCCCGCAGTCTTCGGGGGCCGGATAGGGCATCGCGCCCACTCCGGTTCGGATGGAACAGACCCAGTGGCCGTACCCGGCGGCCAGACGCTGAGCCGTCGCCGTGTCGTCGGCGACCACGATGTCGGCCGACACCACTACGTAGGGCTCGTCCAGGGCCGCGGACGGCACGAACGTCTCGCGGTAGGCCTCGATGGCTTCCAGCGCGGTGGCCGGGGTGATGTGGTAGCTGGCCACGAACGGCAGGCCAAGGGCGCCGGCGACCCGCGCGCTCTGTCCTCTGGTGCTGCCGAATATCCACGGCCGCAACCCGCTTCCCTCGCCAGGTACCGCATGCACGTCGAATGCGCCGGCGCGGTAGCGCCCGTCCAGCAGCGCGAGGATGTCGTCGACCTGTTCGGCGAAGTCCGGCGATATCGCCTCGGGCTGCTGCAGGATTTCCATGGTGGCCTGCAGTCGCTCCAGATCGAGCATCCCGCGTAGGTCGAACGGCGTCGGAATCACCACGCCGTCGACCTCGTGCCACACCCGCGGCGGCCGGGGCTCGCGTGGCTTCTTCGGTTTGCCCTCCTGGGACCGGCGCTGGCCGGAGCGGCCCACACCCAGATCGATGCGCCCGGGATAGAAGGCCTCCAGCATCCCGAAGTTCTCGACCACCGCGACCGCGGTCGTATAGCCCAGTTGCACCGCTGCCGCGCCCACCCGAATTCTGTTGGTGGCCGCCGCGATCTGTCCGATCAGTACGGCCGGGGACGAACTGGCTACGCCCACGAAGTGGTGCTCGGCTATCCAGTAGCGCCGAAAGCCCCACCGCTCGGCGTGCTGGGCGAGGTCGATGGTGTTGTGCAGTGCCCTGGCTACGTCGCTGCCGGCGCTGATGGGCGCCAGGTCCAGCACCGACAGCGGAATCATCGGCTCACCGCCGCGTACCGGTTGGGCGCTGTCGGCAGCCCGAGTCGTTCGCGCAGCGTTTCGCCATCCCGATAACGGTCACGGAACTGGCCGGCGCGCCGCAACAGCGGCACCACCTCGTCCACGATCGCCGGCAGGTCGGTGGCGTGCACGGCCGGGCGCAGCCGCGCGCCGTCGATGCCCGCGCGCTGCCACTCGAGCAACAGGTCGACCAATTCGGCCGCACTGCCGCCCCACACCAGCGTGTCGGACTTGAAGTCGGTTGCACCGTGGAACGAAACCACAATGTCGGCGAATACTTTCAGGCGAGGACCGATGGCGCGCACTTCGGTGACCAGATCACCGATCGACGTGTCGGCGGGCGTGACGAAAACGACGTCGGCGGTATCGGCGGCGAACTCGTATACCGGCGTGGCGTGCGCCAGGACGGCGATCACCGGCTGCCCCTGCGGCGGGCGCGGTGTGATCGAGGGCCCCTTGACCGAGAAGTACATTCCGCTGAAGTCGATGTAATGCAGCTTGTCGCGGTCGACGTAACGTCCGGTGGCAACGTCACGGATCATCGCGTCGTCCTCCCAGCTGTCCCACAACCTGCGCACCACCTCGACGTAGTCGCGCGCTTCGGGAAACAGCTCCTCGGGACGTACCCTGCGGCGGCCGAACAGCGCTGACTCGTGCGTGGTGACGCTGACCCTGGGCTGCCAACCGGCCCGGCCGTGCGAGACATGGTCAAGTGTCGCAATGGCTTTCGAGATATGAAACGGTTCGGTGTGGGTGACGGTGGCGACCGGGATCAGCCCGATGTGCCGCGTCGCCGGGGCGATACGCGCCGCCACCAGCACCGCGTCGCCACGTCCGGCGAGGCGATGCGGATCGATGCGTTCGCGGCGTCCGGGTTGCGGCATCAGCGAGTCGTCGACGGTCAAGAAGTCGAGCAGGCCGCGCTCGGCCGTGGCCGCCAGCTCGGCCCAGTACCGTCCGCTCAGTACCGAGCGGGTTTCGCCGGTGAGCGTCCACGCCCGGGTGTGCCAGCCGTACCCGTCCAGGCCGACGCCGAGATGAAACGTCATGGGAGTGCCTTCAAGAACGCGATGGGAAACACCGGGCCCCGCGATGGCAAGGGTTCGGACAGCCGGGTGTACCCGGTCGATTCGTAGAGCTCCTCGGCTTCGGGCTGGCGGTCACCGGTGATGAGGTACACCCTGGTGTAACCACGCCGTGCAATCTCCGATTCCAGCTCGGCCAGCAGTGCCCGGGCGTAGCCGCGGCGGCGGTGGTCGCGATGGGTCCAGACTCGTTTCAGCTCGGCCGTCTCGGCGTCGAACCGGCAGAAGGCACCGCCGGTCACCGGTTGGCCGTCCACGAGTCCGATCAGCATCCCGCCGTGTGGCGCCGAGAACTCACCGTCCGGACTGTCGATGAGCCAGTCGAAATACCGCTTCGGCTCTCCGCCGTAACGTTGGGCGTACTCGTCGGCAAGCTCGACCAGCAGTGGCCGCGCCAGCGGATCATGTAAGCCCGCCGGCACGAAGCGCAGCTCACCCGTCACCGGGTTGCCATCGTCGCGGTCACGTACCGGGGCGTGACGGCCAGGTCGTGCGGGCTGACCCGTCGACGCCCGGCCAGACCGGCGTTGGACAGCAAGTCGATCAGCGTCCGTTCGGCGGTCTGCCAACCGTGTGCTTCCAGATTCTCGGGGACGGAACGGAATTCGGCGACGTACGTCAATTTGGACAGGTCGATGTCCAGGCCCTCCTGACGCCAGCCGTCGATGAAGGCCCGCGCCTCGCGCAGCTGCACCTCGGTCCACGGCATGTAATCGGCGCCGAACCAGCTTCCGTTCGCGCTCGCCGCGCTGACCTCATGAAGGAGCCGATCGTGCGCGTCGGGCGGCAGATATCCCACCAGCAGGTTCTCGGCTATCCAAACGGTGGGTTGATCGGGGTCGAATCCGACCCGGCGCAGCGCCGTCATCCAGTCGCCGCGGAGATCGACTCCCACCGTGCGCCGGTGCGTGGTCAGCTTCGCGCCCAGGTCCCGCAGCACCTGCGACTTGAACTCCATCACCCCCGGCTGGTCGCATTCGTACACCGTTGTTCCGGGTGGCCACCACAATCGGTTCGCCCTGGTGTCCAGTCCACAGCCCAGGTTGACCGCCTGGCGGATACCGGCCCGCGTGGCTCTGGCCAGGAATTCGTCCAGGAACTTCCCGTGCACGGCAAGAAGATTGAGCATGCCGGACCTGACGGGGTCACCGCCCCCGTCGGCCGCATACTGCTCGTCCTCGATCATCCGGATGAAGTACTCGACCCCCGCGGCGCGCACCAGCGACTCGGCGAATGGATCGTTGATGAGACCTTTCTTGGTTGCCACGGCTCTGGCCACGGCACCGAAGGTGGCGGTCATGCCGACGCCGGTGGCCGGATCCCACGTGTCGCCGTCGGTTCGTACCATCTGGCCGTCAGCGGTCCGAGCGGTGCCGGTCGGCGAGTTGGACGCCCGCCCGCCAGCCGAGCAGGAACACGGCGGTCACCGTCGTGGCGACCACCACGAAGGCCGCCGCCACCCCGGCCGAACTGGCTTTGCGCAACAGCATGCCGACCGCCACGGTCGATACCCAGACGATCACTCCGGTGGGCGACACCGCGGCGGGCCGGCGCCAGCCGCGCGACACCAGCCATCCCAGTGCCGTCCCGCTCAGAAAGGGCCAGGCGGTGGTCGCGAGCCCGCCGACGGTAATGCCTTCGTCGTGACTGCGGCGCCCCAGCGCACAGAAGACCAGCACGGCCAGCACGTCCACACCGAGCCAGGCCGGCCCCCGCCGCGGTTGCATGCAGCGAGAATACCGGCCCGGTGCAGGATTGACCCATGAGCACCGATAGCCATGACCGCAAGCCGCCCGCATTCGATCCATTCGACCCGCTGGGCCTGGACGCGTCGCTGTCCAGTGACGAGATCGCCGTGCGCGACACGGTTCGGGCGTTCTGCACCGAGCAGGTGATCCCGTACGTCGGCCAGTGGTTCGAGGACGGCGACCTGCCGATGGCACGTGAATTGGCCAAGCAGTTCGGCGAACTGGGCCTGCTGGGCATGCATCTGGACGGCTACGGATGCGGGGGCGCGTCGGCGGTGCACTACGGACTGGCCTGCCTCGAGCTGGAGGCGGCCGATTCCGGTATCCGGTCGCTGGTGTCGGTGCAGGGCTCGCTGGCGATGTTCGCGATCTGGAACAACGGCTCGGAGGAGCAGAAGCAGCGGTGGCTGCCGGGCATGGCGGCAGGCGAGCTGCTCGGTTGCTTCGGTTTGACCGAGCCCGACGCGGGATCCGATCCGGCGGCGATGAAAACAAGGGCCCGGCGCGACGGAACGGACTGGGTGCTCAACGGACGCAAGATGTGGATCACCAACGGTTCGATCGCCGACGTCGCGGTGGTGTGGGCCGCCACCGACGAAGGGGTACGCGGGTTCCTCGTCCCGACGGACACACCGGGGTTCTCGGCCAACACCATTCACCACAAGCTATCGCTGCGGGCGTCGATCACCAGCGAGTTGGTGCTCGAGGACGTGCGGTTGCCCGACGACGCGTTGCTGCCCGGTGCCGTGGGGCTCAATGGGCCGCTGGCCTGCCTGTCGGAGGCGCGGTACGGCATCGTGTGGGGCTCCATGGGTGCGGCACGTTCGGCGTGGCAGTCAGCCCTGGAGTATGCGAGTCAGCGCACCCAGTTCGGGCGCCCGATCGCCGGGTTCCAGTTGACCCAGGCCAAGCTCGTCGACATGGCCATCGAGTTGCACAAGGGTCAGCTCCTGTCACTGCACCTGGGCCGCCTCAAGGACAGCGTCGGATTACGTCCGGATCAGGTCAGCTTCGGCAAGCTGAACAACACCCGGGAGGCGATCGAGATCTGCCGCACCGCACGAACCATCCTGGGTGGCAACGGGATATCGCTGGAATACCCGGTGATCCGGCACATGGTCAACCTGGAATCGGTACTGACTTACGAGGGCACGCCCGAGATGCATCAACTGGTGCTGGGCCAGGCGTTCACGGGCCTGCCCGCATTCCGGTGATGCGACGCGCCGGCGTTGTAGTCGCCCTGCTGGCGGTCCTGGCCGGCTGCACAGTGCCGCGGGTGACGCCGCCGTCACCATCGAGCGGCCCGGCGGCCCAGGCCGACGCGGTGATGCGGGTGGTCCGCGACTTCATGGGCCAGGCACACCTGCGGGCGGTGATCGTGCGGGTGACGGTCGACGGGAGGGAGGTGGTGACGCAGGCCGCCGGTGATTCGGTGACCGGCGTGCCGGCCGGCACCAACATGCACTTTCGCAATGGGGCCGTGGCCATTTCGTACGTGTCGACGCTCCTGCTCAAGCTGGTCGACGAGCAGAAGGTCAGCCTGCAGGACAAGTTGGCCAAGTGGCTGCCCGACTTCCCGCACGCCGACCGCGTCACACTGGGCCAGCTCGCACAGATGACGTCGGGCTACCCCGATTATGTCATCGGCAATGACGCCTTCAGTAACGAGCTGTACGCAAACCCATTCCGGCAGTGGACCACTCAGGAGACTCTCGCTCAGATCTCATCGCGGCCACTGCTCTACGAGCCGGGTACCAACTGGAACTATGCGCACACCAATTACGTCCTGCTGGGCCTGGCGCTGGAGAAGGCCACCGGCCACGACATGCCGTCGCTGTTGCAGACCAAAGTGCTTGCGCCGCTGGGCCTGACATCGACAGCCAACTCCGAGACTCCGGAGATTCCGCTACCCGCCCTGCACGCGTTCAGCTCCGAGCGCCGCGAGTTCCTGAAAGTACCTGCCGGCGTGCCGTTTTACGAGGAGTCGACGTTCTGGAACCCGTCCTGGACCATCACCCACGGCGCGATCCAGACCACGAACATCTACGACATGGAGGCCACCGCGGCCGGTATCGGGTCCGGCAGGTTGCTGTCGGCCGATTCGTACAAGAAGATGGTGTCGACAGAGTTGCGCGGCAAGACCCGGCCCCAACCGGGCTGTCCGACGTGTTTCGATCAAAGTGACGGATACACCTATGGTCTCGGGATCGTGATCTCCGGAAAGTGGCTGATGCAGAATCCCCTGTTCTCCGGCGAGGCTGCCGTGGAGGCGTACCTGCCGTCGCAGAAGGTCGCGATAGCCGTCGCGGTCACCTACGCACCCGAGGCCTTCGACGAGCGGGGCAACTACACCAATCAGGCAGACATCCTGTTCCGCAAGATCGGCGCCGAGCTGGTTCCCGGCGACGCCCCACCCATGCCACCCGGGAGGTAGCGATGAAACTTGTTGCACGCGTGGTCCTGGCTGCGGTGTTGTCTGTCGGCCTGGCTCCGACGGCAGCGGCGGACCCGGCCGGCGGGTTGCCGCCGATGACCCCGACCGGCAGCGGCCCGGTGATCGGCGGCGGTGGGAACGCGAGCGGGATCGCGCAGCAGCTGTTCAGCTTTCATGACCCCAACGTGCAGGAGGTCGACGGCTCCGATGCAGCCCAATTCATCACCGCCGCCGCCGCTGTCGCCAACCGCGACCTCGCCACCGTTTTTCAGCCGCTGCAGCGTGCGCTGGGCTGCCAGGTGAACGGGGCAGGCTTCGGGGCGCGCGCCTACCGGCGGGCCGACGGGCAATGGGGCGGCGGGATGCTGGTGATCGCCAAGAGCAGCGTGCCCGACGTCGAAGCCCTCACCGCCTGCGCCAAGTCCAGTTGGCGCCGGGCGACAATGGGCACCCCGACGTCCATGTGTAACAGCGGTTGGAGTTACCCCCCGTACAGCATGACCCGCAAGGGCGAAGGCTATTTCGTCCTGCTGTCGGGCACCAACTCGGATTTCTGCAACCCTCCGAACGCCAACTTCCGGAGTTCGGCAAGCGCCTGGCCCAACTAGAAGGGTGGGGGTTCGTCGTCGGGGTTTGGTGGTGGGCGGTGGTCGGCGTAGGCGAAGTAGTCTGCGGCGTTGGCGGGGTGGGCGGTGCGGGTTTGGTGGTTGGCGCGGCGTTCGGCGGCGACGCGGTAGGCGCGGTCTTGGGTGCGGGTGCGGCGGCGGGTGGGCATCATTGCGGTGCGGGGGGCGCAGTAGTCGTCGGGGTTTTGGGCTTCGGGGGCGGGCATGCCGCCCACGGCGTGGCACAGGCTGGGGAACAGCAGGGCGCTGCCGGGGGTGGTGAGGTGGGTTTCGCCGGCCGGGGAGGTCAGGATCAGGGTGCCGTCGGGGAGTTGTTTTTCGGTCCAGCCCCAGAAGGTTTTGAGGAGGTGGTGGGTGCGGCAGTAGCACTTGATGTTGCCGGCGTGGGTGGGCCCGCCGTTGGCGTAGGGGATGGTGTGGTCGAGGTCGCACCGGGTCGCCGGGACGTCGCAGCCCGGCCAGCGGCAGGTCAGATCCCGCGCCCGGATGAAATCCGCCAGCGCTGCCGAGGGGGTGTGCCGGGGTTCGGGGGGACCGTAGCCGGGGTGGATCAGGGGTCGTTGCCGGGCGGTCAGGGCCAGCTCGGCCAGCAGCTCGGCGGTGATGAGGTCTTCGGCGCCGAGCAGGCAGGCCGGGGTGTCGCTGTGCCCGGCCAGGGTCGCGGCCTCGGCGATCACATGGATGAGCACCGGGCCGGCCGGTGTGCGGCCCGCGGCGGTGCAGTCCGGGCGTCCGCACTCACAGCCCAGGCGGGCCGCGCCGGCGGCCAGCGCCCCCAGCGCGTCGGCGCGGCGTTGCGCGGCGGCGCGCGGATCATTTGGGCACACCGTGGCCGCCAACCCTGACAGGCGCTGATCCAGGGCCTGGGCATCGGACAGCCGGACCCGGGCCTCGATCGCGCACACCCCATCCAGGGGCGGGCCGATGTACACCTCCCGCTGGGCCTGCACCTCTTTGCGGCGACGCAGCGCATCGGCATCGGCGCGGGCCACGATCGCATCCACCTTCTGGGCCAGCCGCCGCCGGCTCAGCGAGGGCCAGCGCGTCACGTTGGCCGCCACCCTGCTGTCCACCCGCGCCAGCACCTGCGGGTCTTCGATCAGATCGGTGCGGTAGGCGATCGTGGCGAAGGCCTCCATATCGATATCCCCGGCACCAAAGACCGCCGCCACCCGCGGCAGCCGCTCGCGCATCACCCGGGCATAGCGCAGCTTGGTCTCCGCGCGGGCCTGGCTGATCTTCAACCCCGCCGCCACCTCGCCGGCCACCGCCTTCATCGTGTCGATGGCCCAGTCCTCACACTCCCCACCCCGAGCCAACCGGTAGGCGAACAACTCCCCCACCGCCACCAACTCCGCCGCCGCGGCCTGATTGACCACCCGCGCCGCCCCACACACCCGCCCCACCCAGCCGCGCGACTCCTCGGTGGCACCCAACAACCCGTCCCGGCGGGCGAACACCTCGCCCATCAGCGCATCAAAACGCGCCACCCGCTCGGCGAAAGACAGCTCACCGTCGACAGGCGACACCCCGACCGGCCCATCGAACATATATTCGATAATACCCGGCTGGACCGACACGTGGCTCGACGCGCGGGACCGGGGGTGTTCATCACTCGAGGCCGGCGTGTTCCGGGCCGGCCGAACCGCTCGCGGACCGCAAACATGCGACTTTCGGCTCGTTGAGTCGTACGGTAGATGCGCTGCAGTGACCCGACTGAAGGAGGACCATGACGCCCGCATCCGGCGAACCCCCGACTGCCGAAAAACGCCATCACGTCGTCATCATCGGAAGCGGGTTCGGCGGCCTGAATGGGGCCAAGTCGCTCAAGCGAGCCGACGTCGACATCACGCTCATCTCCAAGACGACCACCCACCTGTTTCAGCCGCTGCTTTACCAGGTGGCGACCGGCATCCTCTCCGAGGGTGACATCGCGCCGACCACCCGGTTGATCCTGCGCAAGCAGAAGAACGTGCGGGTGATATTGGGTGAGGTCAGCGGGATCGACCTGGCATCCCAGACGGTCACCTCGAAGCTGATCAACATGGAGACGGTGACGCACTACGACAGCCTGATCGTGGCGGCCGGCGCCCAGCAGTCCTATTTCGGCAACGATCAATTCGCCACCTTCGCGCCGGGCATGAAGACCATCGATGACGCACTGGAGCTGCGCGGCCGCATCCTGGGCGCATTCGAAGCCGCCGAGGTCGCCACTGACCATGCCGAGCGCGAACGCCGGTTGACCTTCGTGGTGGTCGGGGCCGGGCCCACCGGCGTCGAACTGGCCGGCGAGATCGTCCAGCTCGCCGAGCGCACCCTGGCCGGGGCGTTCCGCACCATCACGCCCAGCGAGTGCCGGGTGATTCTGCTCGACGCCGCCCCCGCGGTGTTGCCGCCAATGGGTCCCAAACTGGGCCTCAAGGCGCAACACAAGCTGGAGAAGATGGACGTCGAGGTCCAACTGAACGCCATGGTGACCGCGGTCGACTACAGGGGCATCACGGTCAGGGAGAAGGACGGCACCGAACGCCGCATCGAATGCGCATGCAAGGTGTGGGCGGCGGGCGTGCAAGCCAGTTCGCTGGGCAAGCTCATCGCCGAGCAGTCCGACGGAACCGAGACCGACCGCGCGGGACGGGTTGTCGTGGAGCCCGACCTCACCCTTAAGGGACACCCGAACGTCTTCGTCGTCGGGGATCTCATGTCGGTGCCTGGCGTGCCGGGGATGGCCCAGGGCGCAATCCAGAGTGCGAAGTACGCCACCGGCATTATCAAGAACGTCGTCAAAGGCAAGGACGACCCGGCCGCGCGCGAGCCGTTCCATTACTTCAACAAGGGCAGCATGGCCCTCATCTCCCACTACAACGCCGTCACGCAGATCGGCAAGCTGGAGTTCGCCGGATTCTTCGCCTGGCTGGCCTGGCTGGGGCTGCACCTTATCTACCTGGTCGGCCACCGCAACCGGATCGCCGCCATGTTCTCCTGGGGCCTGGCCTTCCTCGGCCGCACCCGGGGCCAGATGGCCATCACCAGTCAGATGATCTACGCGCGGGTGGCGGTGAACTGGGTGAAGGAGTATGCCGAAGAAGGCACGCTGGCCGCCGCCGAACGCGCCGAAGCGGCCGAACAGCGGGCGGCGGGCTAACTCAGGGGCTAACTCAGGGCCTGGTCGATATCGGCGATCAGATCCTCGGTGCCTTCCAGGCCGACCGAGATGCGGACCACGCCGTCACCGAGCCCGATGGCGGCGCGGCCTTCCGGGCCCATGGCCCGGTGTGTCGTCGTAGCCGGATGCGTGACAAGCGATTTGGTGTCCCCGAGGTTGTTGGAGATGTCGATCAGCCGCAGCTTGTCCAGCACTTCGAAGGCACGCTGTTTCGCGGCACCCTTGTTGCCGCTGTTCAACTCGAAGGTGACAACCGTTCCGCCACCAGACATTTGACGCTTGGCGAGGTCGAACTGCGGATGCGACGGCAGGAATGGGTAGCGAACCCAGTTCACGGCGGGGTGGCCTTCCAGGAACTCCGCGATGCGTTGCGCCGAGGCGTTGCTGTATTCAACCCGAACAGCAAGCGTCTCAAGTCCTTTGAGCATCACCCAGGCATTGAAGGGGCTCATCGCCGGGCCGGTGTGGCGCATCAGCTTCTGCACCGGGCCGTCGATGTACTCCTTGTCACCAAGGATCGCGCCACCGAGCACCCGGCCCTGGCCGTCGATGTGCTTGGTGCCCGAGTACACCACCACGTCGACCCCGAGCGGGAAGCCCTGCTGCAACAGGGGCGTCGCAAAAACGTTGTCCAGCACCACCTTTGCGCCCGCGGAATGTGCCAGCTCGGTGACCACGGCGATGTCGACGAGTGATTGCATGGGATTGGACGGCGTTTCGAAGAACACCGCTTGAGTGGGCTTGGACAACGCTTGCTCCCACTGCGACAGGTCGTCGCCGTCGACGAACACCGTCTCCACACCCCAGCGCGGCAAGATCTCGTTGCACACCACGAAACAGGAGCCAAACAGGCTGCGCGCCGCAACCAGCCGGTCGCCGGCACCCAACAGTGCGCCGAGGGAGACGAAGACGGCCGCCATGCCGCTGGCCGTCGCGAACGCCGCCGGCGCGCCCTCGATCAGGCGCAGCCTTTCCTGGAACATGTTCACGGTCGGGTTGCCGTACCGGGAGTACACGTAGTGGTCCACCTCGCCGGTGAACGACTGCTCGGCGACGGCGGCCGAGGGGTAGACGTAGCCCGACGACAGGAACATCGCCTCGGAGGTCTCTTCGAAACCCGATCGCGTCAGGCCGCCGCGTACACCGATGGTCGCCTGGCTCACGCCATCGGGCAGCGCCTTGGGCGTGCGGATCGAGTCGCCGTCAGTCATCCCTGTCAATAGCCTCGTTCTAGCCTTGTTACTAGCCTTGTTACTAGCCTTGTTACTAGCCTTGTTTCCAAGGCAGTCCGACCGCACGCCAACCCGTCTCACCCCGGTGACCGTGCGCGTCAAGCTGGCCTTCGAAGCCGTCCAGCACGTTGTACGACGGCGTGAAGCCGGCCTCGGTGGCGACTTCGGCGGCCCCGATGGAACGGTTGCCCGAACGACACAGGAACACCACCGGCCGCTCGCCCTCGCCGGTGGAGGAGACCTTGTCCCTCAGTTCGGCGAGGAAGTTGTTGTTGTGCTGTCCGTTGGACTTGTTCCACTCGATGTAGACCACGTCGCGCCCCAGGCTCGACAGGTCAGGCACCCCCACGAACCGCCATTCGGCGTCGGTGCGCACATCCACCAGCACCGCCTGCGGGTTGTCGCTGAGCAATTTCCACGCCTGCAGCGGCGTGATGTCTCCTGCGTAGCTCACCCGCGTGAGTCTCGCACATTCAGCCGGCCTGCCACCTCTCGGGCGCGGTCGCGGGCGGCCGACACCTCCGGCGCGGTGGCCAGCGTCACACCCCACTTGTCCGCTACTGCCACCGGTTGTTCCGCACTGACCGATCCGAACACCCGCAGATCGCTTTCGGGCACCCCGAGGGCGGAGGCGAGTACGTCGCCGCTGGGCGCCGCCCCCGGCGCGGCGGGGCCGTGATCGATCAGCCGGGCGGCGCCGGGCGAGACCATCATGGTGTCGACGGCCACCCCCAGTACCGCCCGCGCATGCAACTCGAACACCGAAAGTCGCTGGCTGCGCAGGGTAACCCAGGCGCTGTCGCCGGGACCGGCGGTCACCTCAGCGAAGTACACCTCGTCACCGTTGATCATCAACTCGACGCTGAAGACGCCGCGGCCGCCCAGCGACTTGACGATGCGTGCGGCGATGGATTTGGCGGCATCGAGGGCGGCGGTGGTCATGTGCTGTGGCTGCCACGATTCCAGCGCGCCGGTGTCGTCGACGCGGTGGCCGATGGGCGCAGAGAACTCGATGACGGGCCCGGAGGGCCCTTCGGTGTGCACCACGATCAGCGTGACCAAAAATTCCACGTCGACCACCGTCTCGGCCCAGAGCCGGCCGCCGTCGCCTCCGCTGGCCAGTTCCCAGGCACGCGCGATCTCCTCGGTGCCGCGGACCACCGACCGCCCACTGCGGTCTCGCCCGCTGACGGGCTTGACCAGGAGCGGGAAGCCGGCGTGAGCGGCGACCGCCTCGAGTTCGGCAAGTGAGTCGACGAACCAGAACGGGGCGGTGGGCAGACCGAGTTCATCGGCGGCCAGCCGGCGCAGGCCTTCCCGGTCGGCCGTCAGCCGCACGGCGCGGGCGCTGGGCACCAGTTCGGTGTCCTGGCCTTCCAGGGCGTCGAGGGCTGCGGCCGAGGCGGCGGTTTCGGCAGCGGTCCGGAAGGCGCCGGTGAGCGTCACCACGAAGTCCGGTTGCAGGGCCGCCACGACGGCTGTCAGCTCGTCCGGGTCGGTGAGCGTATCGGCGTCCGCGGTGATAACTTCGGCGCCGAGGCGCTGCAAGGCGACCGTCAGTTCCTGGCCGGACTCGTCGGAACCGAGCAGCAACACCCGCGGCCCGGCATCGGCGTCGGTACCGCCTTCGGCTTCGGCCGGGTCCTCGACGACCCACGTCGTCGTGCCCTCTGTTCCTTCGCTCAAGCCGTCAGTCACGCATTCAAGGATAGGTGCGCTTATGAGAACGACGCGTCTGGACTCATTTTTAGAGAATTTATGTAACTCTGCTGAGAGCCACAAAGTTTCGCCGAGGAGATGTGCATGTCATTCGTGACGACCCAGCCGGAGATGCTGAGCACTGCCGCGAGCAACCTGGCGAACATCGGGTCGGCCATGCGCGCGTTGAACGATGCGTCGGCATCGCTGACCACCGCGGTGGTGCCCGCTGCGGCCGACGAGGTCTCCGCGACAACGGCCGTCCGGTTCGCCTGCCACGCTCGGCTGTATCAGCTTGTCAGCGCTGCGGCTGCGGCGATTCACGAGCAGTTCGTCGCCGTCCTGGCATCCAGTGGCGCGTCATATGCCGGCACCGAGGCTGTCAACAGCGCGGCGGCCGGCCCGGGCGGGGGGTAAGGCCATGCTGGGCATGGAGTTCGGCGCGCTCCCCCCCGAAATCAATTCGGCCAGAATCTATTCCGGCCCCGGGTCGGCACCATTGATGCAGGCGGCGGCGGCCTGGGAACGGCTGGCCAACGAACTGAATTCGACCGCCGAGTCGTACACCGCGGTGCTGTCCGGTCTCACCAGCCAGGAATGGCTGGGGCCGTCGTCTCTGTCAATGGCAGCGGCGGCGGCGCCGTACGTGGCGTGGATGCGCGCGACCGCCGCTCAGGCCGAGCATGCCGCCGCGCAGGCCCTGGCAGCCGCGAACGCGTACGAGGCCGCGTACGCGGCGACGGTGCCCCCGGCGGCCATCGCGGCCAACCGCAGCGTCACGATGTCGCTGGTCCAGTCGAACATCTTCGGTCAGAACACGCCCGCGATCGCAACCAGCGAGGCGGACTACGGCGAGATGTGGGCCCAGGACATCGTCGCCATGGAGGGCTACGCCGGGAACTCGGAAGCCGCCTCCCAGTTGTCGCCATTCACGTTGCCCCCGGCGACCACCACCGAAGGCGCGCTGGCCGGCGAAGCGGCAGCTGCCGCGGCGATTGGACCGGCGGAGACGAGCGTTCTGCCGACGCTGCAGTCCTTACTGCCCTCGCCGCTTTCCGACATACCTAATCCGTTTGAGGATCTCGACATTCTGGTGCTGGCGGCTGTCGGGGTCTCAGCCGCTTCGCTGGGGGTGTCCGGCATCCAGCTGAGCGAGGTCTACCGCCACGACGTGGTGGATGAGGTCGAGAAAGAGGAAAGCCTCGAGGAGACCGAAGCGGCTGACCGTGCCGCCGGTGTACCCCCCTCGCGGTCGGGACCCTCACCTTTGGGTGGCCAGCGCCTCGCAAGCCCGCCGGGGCCGCCGGTCGCGGCGCTGTCGGGGTACTCCAGCAGCATCGGCGGGCTGTCGGTGCCGCCAACGTGGAACATGCCGCCGGCGGTACGCCAGATCGCGGCCATGTTCCCCAACAGCACGCCGATGTATCTGACTGCGGCCGAGGACGGTGGCGGCTACGCAGGCATGGCGTCGGCGGGTCTGGCCGGAACCGCCCTGGCCGGGCTGGCGGCACGGGGCGGAGCGTCGTCGACCCCGTCGCAGGCCGCACCCGCGGCCGGGGGTGCCGCCGGCGGTGCGGCGACCAGGCCGGCCGCCAACACACCCGCAATCCCCGCGGCGGCCACCGCGGCGCACTTTCCGGGTTTGCCACAGGGCCTGCCGCCGGGCGTGGTGGCCAATCTGGCTGCGACGCTGGCCGCTATCCCCGGCGCGACCATCATCGTGGTACCACCGAATCCCAACCCGTGATCAGGGCTGGCCGGGCAGCAGGCGCACCATCAGGCCGTTGCCCTCGGCCAGCAGGGCCTGTTCAGCGTCCACCAGTTCGGCCGATACGAACGCCTTGCGGCCCTCGATCCGGGTGACCCGCCCGCGAATGGTCAGCGGCGTGTCGATCGGCGTGACCTTGCGGTAGTCGACGTGCAGGAAGGCCGTTCGGCTGATCGGTCGTCCGGCGGCGTGCGAGACCATGCCGAAGGTGTGGTCGAACAGCAGCGGCAACACGCCTCCGTGCACGGCCCAGTTGCCGCCGACGTGGAAGCGGGTGAAATGGCCGGTCATCTCGACACCGTCCGGGGCGTAGCGGGTGAGCTTCCACGGCGGCAGCAGCAGGCTGCCCATGCCGGGCAGGTCGGGGGTGCGGCCGGCCGGCGACTCGCCCGCGCCGGCCTCGAACGGCTCCAGCAACTCCATCAACGCGGCGGCCCGCTCGGCCGCCTCGTCCCATATGTCGTCGCCGGGGTCGGCGGACACCGCCAGGTCCTGCAGTCTGCGCATGGTCGCCACGAACTTGCCGAACCCGGGTCCGGGACTGGCCGGGCCGTATTCCGGAAAGCCACCGTGGTGTTCGTATTCGGGATCTTCGTCTCGGGGATCGTCCTGCGGGCTGAGCGACGTGTAGTGCGTCACGCGGGGGCCGCCAGGATGTCGCGCCGCACGATGGTCTGGTCCCGTCCCGGTCCCACCCCGATGCACGAAACATGTGCTCCGGCAAGCTCTTCCAGACGTAACACGTAGTCGCGGGCCTTGGCGGGCAGGTCGTCGAATTCCCGGGCGGCGGAGATGTCTTCCCACCAGCCGGGCAGCTCCTCGTAGATCGGCTGCGCGCGGCACAGGTCGCTCTGCGTCATCGGCATCTCCGGCGTGCGCTTGCCGTCGATCTCGTAGCCGACGCACACCGGCACCGTTTCCAGGCTGGACAACACGTCGAGCTTGGTCAGGAAGTAGTCGGTGATGCCGTTGACGCGGGTGGCGTAGCGGGCGATAACGGCGTCGAACCAGCCGCACCGGCGCCGCCGGCCCGTCGTTACGCCGAATTCGCCGCCCGTCTTGGACAGATACTCGCCGTTCTCGTCGAACAACTCGGTCGGGAACGGGCCGGAACCCACCCGGGTGGTGTAGGCCTTCAGGATGCCCAGCACGGTGCCAATCCGGGTCGGGCCGATACCCGAGCCCACCGCCGCGCCGCCGGCCGTCGGATTCGACGACGTCACGTACGGGTAGGTGCCGTGGTCGACGTCGAGCAGGGTGCCCTGGGAACCTTCCAGCAGCACCGTCTCACCGGCGTCGAGGGCGTTGTTGAGCAGCAGCCGGGTGTCGGCGATGCGGTGACGGAATCCCTCGGCCTGCTGCAGCACCGCCTCGAGGACGTGGTCGGGCTCCAGGGCCTTGCGGTTGTAGATCTTGACCAGGATCTGGTTCTTCAGCTCGAGGGCGGCCTCGATCTTGTGTTGCAGCTGGGCGTGGTCGAGTACGTCGGCGGCCCGGATGCCCATCCGGGCGATCTTGTCCTGGTAGCACGGTCCGATGCCGCGGCCGGTGGTGCCGATCTTCTTGCTGCCCATGTAGCGCTCGGTCACCTTGTCGATGGCCACGTGGTATGGCATCAGCAGGTGCGCGTCGGCGGAGATCAGCAGCTTCGAGGTGTCGACGCCGCGATCTTCCAGGCCCTTGAGCTCGTCGAGCAGCACGCCGGGATCGATCACCACGCCGTTGCCGATGACGTTGGTGACCCCGGGTGTCAGCACGCCCGACGGAATCAGGTGCAGGGCGAAGTTCTCGCCGGTCGGCAGCACCACGGTGTGCCCGGCGTTGTTGCCGCCCTGGTAGCGCACCACCCACTGCACTCGTCCGCCGAGCAGATCGGTGGCCTTACCTTTGCCCTCGTCACCCCACTGGGCTCCGATGAGGACGATTGCCGGCATGACGTGCTCCCAACTCGTCTGGCAGGTTGGGCCCCCTTATTGTGGTCCAGCCGGTGACCTACCCTACCGAGCGGTTCGCGAGGAGTGTCATGAATGCGGGTCAGAACGCGCCGGGTGTTGCGGTGTTTCCGTCTCATGACGCCCGCCTGCCGCGGCCGTTGCGCGGTCTGCCCAGCTTCGACGGCGACGAGATCGGCAGCTTGCGGCGTGTGGTGGTAGTCGGTTCCGACAGCGATCTGGCCGCCGCGCTGACCCGGCTGTTGCGTGCCGAACGGCTCGACGTAGAGGTCGCGTATGCGCCCCGAAGGCGCACCCGGGCGACCCGGATCTACCGGCTGCCGGCCGGCGGGCGCGCGGCGCGGCGGGCGCTGCGGGGTACCGCCGGCCGGGTGCCGCTGATCCGGGATGAAACCGGGACAGTGCTGGTCGGGCGGGCCGGCTGGCTGCCGTCCGACGCCGCCGGCTCGATCCGGGGCGAGGCGGTGGTGGACGACACCGTGCTGTTCGACGGCGACGCGACCGGGGTGTGGATCGAACCGACGCCCGAGCTGCCGGGCCTGCGGGCGGCCGTTCGGCGCCGTTGGCCCCGCTGGGTCAGCGGACGCGCCGCCCAGCTGGGTACGACGGGGGCCGTCGTGTGGCGCGACGGGCTGCCGGCGCCGAGGCCGGTGCGACGCTCGGCGTTCTACCGCCACGTGGAGGGCTGGCTGCTGGTTCGGTAGTTGCAGTAGTTGCAGTAGGTTTTCAAGGGTGCGGCCCAGCCCGATCTTTCTCGGCCTGGTCGGATTGACGGGCGTCGGTGCGGCGCTGGCCTGGGCGGCCGGGTCGGAGGTACGGCCGCTGGCCTACGCCGGAGTGTTCATCTTCGTCATCGCCGGCTGGCTGGTGTCGCTGTGCCTGCACGAGTTCGGACACGCCTACACCGCCTGGCGTTTCGGTGACCACGACGTCGCGGTGCGCGGTTACCTGAACCTCGACCCGCGGCGCTACAGCCACCTCGGGTTGTCACTGGTGCTGCCGATGGTGTTCATCGCATTGGGCGGGATCGGCCTGCCGGGCGCGGCGGTGTACCTGCAGACCTCGTTCATGACGCCCGCTCGTCGCACGGCGGTGAGCCTGGCCGGTCCGGCGATGAACCTGCTGCTGGCTGTGCTGCTGCTGACCGCGACCCGGTTGCTCTACGACCCGGCGCACCTGGTGCTGGCCGCCGCGCTGGCGTTTCTGGGCTTCCTGCAGGTCACCGCGGTGGTGCTGAATCTGCTGCCGGTCCCCGGCCTGGACGGCTACGACGCGGTGGAGCCGCACCTGAGCCCCCAGACGCAGCGGGCGGTGGCACCGGCCAAGCAGTTTGGGCTGTTCGTCCTGCTGGTCGTGCTGCTGGCACCGGGGCTGAACCGGTGGTTCTTCGAGATCGTGTACTGGCTCTTCCAGCTGTCCGGGGTGGCGCCGCGACTTTCGATGGCCGGCGGTGCCCTGACCCGCTTCTGGAGCGCCCTGGCGTGAGTGGCCGGTCTTGGTCGACATTTAACGCAGGTACACCGTTCACGGCGTGTCGTGTGCGTGGCGTCAATGTCGCGGAGGCACGGGCTATTGCAATATATGCGCGTTTACGCATAAATTACTGAGCCATGGGAGCCGGACACAGTCACACCCCCGCCGAGGCGGACGCATCGCGCATGATCCCGCGGATGATCTTTGCCGCGGGCATCCTGGCGACCTTCTTCGTCATCGAACTGACCACCGCGTTGCTGATCAACTCGATCGCGTTGCTGGCCGACGCGGGCCACATGCTCACCGACGTGGTTGCGGTGTTCATGGGCATGGTGGCGGTCATCCTCGCCCGGCGCGGCAGCACGTCACCGGAGCGCACCTACGGCTGGCACCGCGCCGAGGTGTTCACCGCGGTGGCCAACGCCGTGCTGCTGGTGGGTGTCGCGCTCTTCATCCTCTACGAGGCGATCGACCGGCTCGGCGGCGCACCGTCGGTCCCCGGCGTGCCGATGATCGTCGTGGCGCTGGCCGGGGTGTCCGCCAACTTCGGAGTGGCGATGCTGCTGCGGTCACACTCCGAGGAGAGCCTGGCGGTCAAGGGCGCCTACATGGAGGTCGTCGCCGACACGGTCGGCAGCATCGGGGTGCTGATCGCCGGCGTGGTGACCGTCACGACGCACTGGCCGTATGCCGACGTGGTGGTCGCGGTGCTGGTGGCGCTGTGGGTGCTGCCCAGGGCGATCGCGCTGGCCCGCGCCGCCCTGCGCATCCTGTCGGAGTCTTCCCCGGCGCATATCGACGTCGACGAGTTGCGGACCGCACTGGGCGGAGTCGACGGCGTGACCGACGTGCACGACCTGCATGTCTGGACGCTGTCGCCCGGCAAGGACATGGTGACCGCCCACCTGACCAGCACCACCGACTCGGCACAGGTACTCAGCGACGCGCGGGCACTGCTGTCAGCCCGGGGGCTCAACCACGCGACCGTGCAGATCGACTGCCCGGACGGCCATTGCGAGGAGACGTTCTAGAAACCGAGCGCCGCGCGGGCCGCGGGGTCGCAGTCGTCGAGCAGATCCAGGCAGCGTCCGTATTCGTCGGTCTCGCCGATGGCGTCGGCGGCACGGGCCAGCGCTGCCACGCACCGCAAGAAGCCCCGGTTGGGTTCGTGCGCGTAGGGCACCGGGCCGAAGCCCTTCCAGCCGTTGCGGCGCAGCTGGTCCAGGCCCCGGTGGTAGCCGGTCCGGGCGTAGGCGTAGGCCGTGATCGCCCTGTCTTCAGCGAGCGCCTCCTCGGCGAGCGCCGCCCACGCCACCGACGCAGACGGATGGGCGGCGGCGACTATCCCCGGCTTCTCGCCGGCGAGCAGTTCAGTTTCGGCCTCGCTGTCGCCGGGTAGCAGGATCGGGTCAGGTCCCAGGAGGTCACCGGTCGGTGTCATGGCGCCCATTCTGCCAATCCGGCTCGGTTAAGCTGCACCCATGCCCAACGCACCTGAGTCCGACCGCGACGGCACAGTATCCAGCGGCAAAGCCGACGGTGAGCGCAACCGCGACGCCGAAGCCACCCAGGCCCAGCCTCTGGTGCCGGGCGACTCGGAAACCGAGACTCTGGTGATTGCCACGCACCAACCGGACGAGGCTTCGGAGGCGACTCTCCCCGAGGGCCAGGCCGAGCGGCGCTTCACCGCACCCGGTTTCGACGCGAAAGAAACCCAGGTGATCGCCACCGGTCAGGATGCGGCCACCGAAGCCTTCCACGCCCATCCGGCGGCGGGCACCCCGCCGGCCCCGCCCGCCCCCCCACTGCCGCCCAAAACCGCTGTCCCACAATCGATTCCGCCGAGAGACGGCGGAAAACAGGGCGCCAAGCAGCGCAACTGGGGCTGGGTGCTGGCCGTGGTGGTCATCGTGCTGGCCCTGGCGGCGATCGCCATCTTCGGCACCGTCCTGCTCACCCGCAGCAAGCGCGCGAGCGTCTCGCAGGAGGACCAGGTGAAGCAGACCATCCAGAATTTCGACATCGCTATCCAGCGCGGCGATCTGACCGCACTGCGCAGCATCACCTGCGGCACCACCCGTGACGGCTACGTCGAATACGACGAGAAGTCGTGGTCAGAGACCTATCAGCGGGTGTCGGCGGCCAAGCAGTACCCGGTGATCGCGAGCATCGACCAGGTCGTCGTCAACGGTCAGCACGCCGAGGCCAACATCACCACGTTCATGGCCTACGACCCGCAAACTCGGTCCACCCGGAGCTTGGACCTGCAGTACCGTGACGACCAGTGGAAGATCTGCCAGTCCAGCTGACCAGCTAACCGGCGAGGGACTTGCCGGCGCAGTGCAGATCGTTACAGGCCTCGATGACCCGCTCGGTCATGCCGGCTTCGGCCTTCTTGAGGTAGCTGCGCGGGTCGTAGACCTTCTTGTTGCCCACTTCGCCGTCGATCTTCAATACGCCGTCGTAGTTGGAGAACATGTGCGCGGCGATCGGTCGGGTGAACGCGTACTGGGTGTCGGTGTCGACGTTCATCTTCACCACGCCGTACCGCAGCGCCTCCTCGATCTCCGACTTCGCCGAACCCGAGCCGCCGTGGAAGACGAAGTCGAACGGCTTGGCGTCATCGGACAGGCCGAGCTTGGCGGCCGCCACCTTCTGCCCCTCGGCCAGGATGTCCGGACGCAGCTTGACATTGCCGGGCTTGTAGACACCGTGCACGTTGCCGAAGGTCGCGGCGAGCAGATAATGGCCGTGCTCGCCGTGCCCCAGCGCCTCGATGGTCTTCTCGAAGTCCTCCGGGGTGGTGTAGAGCTTGTCGTTGATCTCGTTGGCGACGCCGTCCTCTTCGCCGCCGACCACGCCGATCTCGATCTCCAGAATGATCTTGGCCGCCGCCGCCTGCTTGAGCAGCTCCTGCGCGATCTCCAGGTTCTCGTCGATGGGGACCGCCGAACCGTCCCACATGTGCGACTGGAACAACGGGTTGTCACCCGCGCGCACTCTCTCGGACGAGATCGCCAACAAGGGGCGCACGTAGGTGTCGAGCTTGTCCTTGGGGCAGTGGTCGGTGTGCAACGCGACGTTGATCGGGTACTTGGCGGCGATGATGTGGGTGAACTCCGCCAGCGCCACCGCGCCGGTCACCATCTCCTTGACCCCGAGGCCGGAACCGAATTCGGCACCGCCGGTCGAGAACTGGATGATGCCGTCGCTGCCGGCGTCGGCGAAGCCTTTGATGGCGGCGTTGATGGTCTCCGACGACGTGCAGTTGATGGCCGGGAACGCGTACGCATTCTCCTTGGCACGTCCCAGCATCTCGGCGTAGATCTCGGGCGTTGCGATGGGCATGAAGGACTCCTTGTACGGAACTTGGTCTGATCAGTATTGCAACGCCGGTATGTTGAAGCACCATGAGCACCACCGTGGTGGCGTTGGGGGACTTCCTCGACCCGATGTACTGGCTGGGCAGCGACGGTGTCTTCGGGTCCGCAGTGCTGCCGGGCATCCTGGTCATCGTCTTCATCGAAACGGGCCTGCTGTTCCCGTTGCTGCCGGGCGAGTCCCTGTTGTTCACCGGCGGCCTGTTGGCCGCGTCGCCCAATCCGCCGGTCACCATCTGGGTGCTGGCGCCGTCCGTGGCGCTGGTGGCGATCCTGGGCGACCAAACCGGTTACTTCATTGGCCGGCGCATCGGCCCCGCCCTGTTCAAGAAGGAAGACTCCCGGTTCTTCAAGAAGCACTACGTGACCGAGTCACACGCGTTCTTCGAGAAGTACGGGGCCTGGGCGATCATCATGGCCCGCTTCATGCCGTTCATCCGGACCTTCACCCCGGTGATCGCCGGTGTGTCGTACATGCGCTACCCGGTATATCTGGCCTTCGACATCGTGGGCGGCGTGCTGTGGGGCGGCGGTACGACGCTGGCCGGCTACTTCCTGGGCAACGTTCCGTTCGTGCACCACAATCTGCAGAAGATCATTCTGGGCATCCTGTTCGTGTCGATGATCCCGGCGTTCATCGGGGCCTGGCGGGCCTACCGGTCACGGCATCGGCAGCCCAAAGACGAGTCGCTGCCGTTATCGGACTGACTTGACCATCGCGACGCTGTGCGCCGCCTCCATCAGCATCCAGCCGGACAGCTGCACCGACAGGTCTCGCTCGGGAATCGCCGAACTGTTCACCGCGCCCTCGACGAACTGGGCCTGCTGACCCCCGGTGGTCGGGATTTCCGCGTCGCGGTCCCAGAAAGCGCCGAACACCGGTAGGCCGTCCACCGTCTGGCGGTAGTCCCATGCCGACTTCGCCGACGACAACACGATGTCACGTGCGGTGTCGCGGGCGGCCCGGTCCTCGGCGGAGTCGCCCGGCAGGCCGGTGGCGACCAGGGCCAGGTAGCGGGCGGTGATGCCGGCGAACAGTCCGCCGTCGCCGCCGCCGGCGCTTTTGAGCACGCCTCGGGGAGCCATGTGTTCCTTGACGGCCGCGACCAGCCGGTGCACGCGGGGCGGGTGCCGATCGTCGTGAGTGCGGTTGGCGAGCTCGACCTCCAGCCCGAGTACCACACCTTGGCAGTACGTGTACTGCGCCCGGACCAGCGACCCGTCCCTGATGCCGTCGAGCACCAGGTGAGTCTCGGGGTCGATCAGGGTTTCGTCGATCCAGTCGGCCATCTGCTGCGCCCGGCGCAGGTGCCCTTCGTAGCGCGCCAGGAAGATGCCCGCCGGGCCGTTGGCGGGGGCGTTGAAGAACTGATCGTGCTTACGCCAGGGGATGCCGCCGCCGTCCTCGGGCACCCATGCGTCGACGAACTGCTTGGCCAGGGTGTGCAGCGCGCGGCTGCGCTCGACGCCGACCAGGTGCGCGGCGCGTTCCAGGGCCAGCGCGAGCCACGCCATGTCGTCGTAATAGCTGTTGGTCCAGCGCAGGGTGTTGCGCAGCCGGTGCGAACGGATCTGCCGATTGATGCGGGTGCGGCGCTGTGTCTGCGGGTCGCGCAACTGCGCGTCGATCAGGCAATCCAGCAGATGCGCCTGCCACCAGTAGTGCCAGGTGCCGAACATCCGGTCGCTGCGGTCCGAGGGCCAGGCGACCACCCCCAGCTGGGTCGCGGGTAACCCCCACAGTCGCCGCAGGTTTCGTTGCGTGACCGCGGTTTCCGAAGTGGCGGCGCGGTTTGCCCATACCTGGTCCATACCTGCCGATCCTGCCCTACGGTTTGCGGTGACGGGAGGTCAGCCTTGCAGGGGCACGCGAAGTCGTGGAGATATCTGGAGAAGCGCCAGCTGCGCACCGGTAGCGCAGGCTGGGTGCTGCTCGCGGGGCTGGGCGTCAGCTACGTGGTGTCGGGCGACTATTCGGGCTGGAATTCGGGCTGGCGCGCGGCGGGTTCGGCGGAATGGTGATCGCCAGCGTGGTGATAGCCGCCATGTATCTGGCTCTGGTGCTGGGGCTGGCCGAACTGTCGTCGGCGCTGTGCCGTTGGCAGCCGACGAGACGACGGATCCGGCCCGAAACGTTCCGCGTGGCATCACCGCGGCTTTCGCCGTTCTGTCAGTGAACTGCGTGCTGGTGCTGCTGCTGCCGGCTCCGGTGGCGCGCAGGCGATGTCGACGTCTGGCAACCCGCTGGTGGCGGCGCTGGGCCCGGCCGGCGCGGCCAGTCCGGTCAGAGGGGCCGTCAACTACATTGGACTGGCCGGCCTGGTCGCCAGTTTCTTCTCGATCATCTATGCGTATTCGCGGCAATTGTTCGCACTGTCGCGAGCGGGCTACCTGCCGACCGGAAATGGACCGTCCCTACCGAACCCCGGCGGCATCGTCACGACGGGTTTCGCGCTGGTGGTCGCTGCGCTCGCGTTGCTCGCCACGTTCGTAGTCGACGGCGTGGCGGCGGTGTGTTGTCTGGCAGTGTTCTGCGGGTTTCTGCTGTATTTCGGCTGCTACGGCCGACACCGGTTGATCAGCAGTGCGCCGGACGGGCAACTGGCCGGCTGACCGGCATCGGGTCGGCCAGCAGCCACAGAACCTGTTGCATCGCGGCCAGGTTATGCCCCGGCAGGAACAGGTCGCAGAACGGCAGCGCCGCCGCCATCGAACCGGTCAGCGGTCGGTAATCGGGCTGCGCCGCACGGGGATTGAGCCACACCAGCCGGTGCGCACGGCGGCGCAGCCTGACCAGCGCATGTTCCAGCACCTCGGGCGGATCGCTGTCCCAACCGTCGGAGGCGATGATCACGACGGCGCCGCGAAGCGCGTTGCCGTGACCTGGCGAATTCAGCAGCCCGTTGAGGTTGCGACCGATGAAGGTGCCGCCGTAGCGGTCGGTCACCCGGGCGTTGGCCCGTTCCAGTGCCGCCTCGGCGGATCGGTGCGACAGCACCGAGGTGAGCCGGGTCAACGACGTCGAGAACGCGAACACCTCGGGCCGGACCGTCATCCGGCCGGTCATCACCGCTCGCATCAGATGCAGGTAGACCGTCGCGAACGGCTGCATGGACCGGCTCACGTCGCAGACCAGTACCACCCGCCTGGGCCGGCGACGCGGCCGGATCCGCGCCAGCATCAGGGTTTCCCAACCGGTCCTGCGCGACGCGTTGATGGTTGCCCGCAGGTCGATCCGGCTACCGTGCGGGCTGGCCTGCGATCGCAGGCTGCGCCGACTTGGCCAGTGCCGCAACGAATCCCGCAACCAGGCGCCGATCAGCCGCAGATCGCCGGGATCGAACTCATCGAACGGCTCGTCGGCCAGCGCGGCGATGCGGCTGGGCACGAACTCGGGCAACCGGACGCCGGCGTGGGCATCGGATTCGCCGGCGGTTCCGGTGGCCCAGGGCAGCGTCTGAGTCACTGCTTCGGACCGGCTGCCGCCGCGATGCACGATGCCCGCGGCCGGGGTGCGTGGTCCCGGCAGCGGCAGCGACGGGGTGTCACGCGCGTCGGGCGCACCGGCCCCGAATACGGCCGCGAACACCGCGTCGAAGGTGTCCAGCTCGTCCATGCGGTTGACCAGGGTCAGCCGCGCGGCCCAGTAGAGTGACGACCGGTCGTGCGGCGCCAGGTGTTGCAGCGCCTGCACGAAAGTCCTTTGGCCGCTGCCCGATACCGATACTCCCGCACCGCGCAGCCGCGCCACCAGGGCGGCCGCGAACGCCGCGAGGTCCACGCCGCGCAGCAGAGCGGGAGTGCTCACTCGCGGCTGCGCCGGCCAAGCAACCAGATCAAGGCCAGCACGGCGAGCACCGCGGCCGCTACCGCCCCGTACTTCTTGAGTTGATCGCCGCCGGCCAGCTCGATCAGGTCGATGGGTTCGGGTTCGACAGCCTGGCGGGTGCCCGGGACCGGGTTCGCCGGCCAGGCCGGAATCGGCGCTTCGCCATTGGTGGCCGCCGGGACCTCGGCGGCGGCCGGTGCGGCCAGTTCGGCTTCCAGGGACTCGACGAACTGGCCCAACAGCTTCTCCGAAACCTGTTGCAGCATCCCGCTGCCGAATTGGGCCAGCTTGCCGACGACCTTCAGGTCGGTGTCGACGGTGACGTTGGTGCGCTCGCCCGCCGCTTGCAGTTGCGCGGTCACGGTGGCCGCCGCGTTGCCGGTGCCGCGCGCCTCCTTGCCCTTGGCGTCGAACACCGCACGGTGCTGGTCGCGGTTCTGCTCGACGAAGTGCACCTTGCCGGCGAATTCGCTGGTGACCGGGCCGACCTTGACCTTGACCTTGCCCAGATAGTCGTCACCTTCGTGGCCGACGAGTTGCGCCCCCGGCATCAGCGGGATCACCCGCTCGAGGTCGCAGAGCACGTCCCAGGCCTCTTCGATCGGGGCGCTGACGGTGAATTGGTTGGCGATTTTCATCGGGTGAATCCTTTCAAGTTCGGCTGTATTCGACCAAGGCGTCGCGGATCAGAGTGCGGTCGTCGGGCGTCTTGGCCAGAGCTCCCAGGCTGATCGATGCCGCCTCATCGGCGAGATCGGCAACCCCGAGCGACACCAGGGCGGCGACCCAGTCGATGGTCTCGGCCACTCCGGGCGGCTTGTCCAAGTCGAGTTCGCGGGCGGCGCCGACGAATTGGCTTGCCCGCTCGATGAGCGGCGCGGTGGCACCGGGCACCGTGCGACGCACGATCGCGGCGGCCCGTGCGGGTTCGGGGTAGTCGATCCAGTGGTACAGGCACCGCCGTCGCAGTGCATCGTGCAGGTCGCGGCTGCGATTGGAGGTGAGCACGGCGATCGGCGGTCGCTCGGCGGCGAACGTACCCAGTTCCGGGACGGTGACCGTGGCCTCGCCCAGAAACTCCAGCAGCAGCGCCTCGAATTCATCGCCGGCGCGGTCGATTTCGTCGATCAGCAGTACCGGCGGCACGGGTCCGCGGTGGCGCACACACTGCAGGATCGGCCGGTCGACCAGGTAGGCCTCGGTGTAGAGCTCACCCTCTGTCATGCCGGTGCCGCCCGCCTCGGCAAGCCGGATGGACAGCAGCTGACGCTGGTAGTTCCAGTCGTAGAGCGCCTCGCCGGCGGTCAGGCCTTCGTAACACTGCAGCCGTATCAGGGTGGTGTTCAGCACCGCCGCAAGCGTCTTGGCTGCCGTCGTCTTGCCGACACCGGGCTCGCCTTCCAGCAGCAGGGGCCTGCCGAGCTGCACCGCGAGGAAGATCGCCGACGCGGTTCCGGTATCCAGCAGGTAGTCATGTGCGTCGAAACGGCGGACCACGTCCCCGGGATCGGTGAATGTCATGACGGCACCGACGCCAGAAGTCGCCGGTAGTCGTCCCAGGTGTCGACGTCGGGTGGAACCGGACGATCAACTCGTAGTTCGCGCACCTGGTAGGAACCCGATTCGATGAGCTTCCAGACACCCTTGTCGCCGTGCAGCCGCGAAAGATCACCGAAGACGTTGCGGCCGAACCAGAACGGATGCCCGATAGCGTCGGTGTAGCGGCACACCGTGATGTCGGCGCCCGCGGAGCGGATGGCCCGCAGGTCCGCAGGATCGATCCCGGGTTGGTCACCGAGCATGAGCACGACACCCACCGAGTGCGGGTCCACCACTTCCAGTGCCACCCGCAGCGAAGCCGAACAGCCGGTGCCGAAGTCGGTGGCCGTGACGACGTCGAGCCCGTCCAGGGGTACCTGTTCGCGCACCGCGTCGGCGGCACCGCCCAAGGTGACGATCAACTGGTCGAATCCGGCCGCCCGGGCCACATCCAGCGTGGCCCCGAGCACCGTCGTATTCCGATACGGCAGCACCTGTTTGGGCCGGCCGAGCCGGCGGGATGCGCCGGCCGCCAGCACCACACCGGTGACGCGGGCCGTCGTCATCCGCTGTGCCCCTCGGCATGCGCGTGGCAGTGTCCGTCGTCCGCCCGGCTCGGGCCTTGCGGGGACGTCTCGGCGCGGATCGGGCGGTCAGCGCGCAGCGCCGCGATGAGTTCCGCCGCGATGGCGACGGCGATCTCCGGCGGGGTCTTGGCGCCGATCGGCACGCCGACCGGGGTGTGGATGCGGGACCTTTCGCTGTCGGTGAGTTCGAGTCCGCTCAGGATCGATGCGCCGCGCGCCTTGCTGGCCACCAGCCCGACATAGCCGACACCGCGATCGAGTGCGGCGCGGATGATCTCGCCCTCGGGACCGCCGTGGCTGGCGATCACCACGGCGCTGGTGTCGGCCGGTTCGTCCTCGCCCGGCCCATCTCGCAACGCGTCGTATCCGAGCAGCCCGCACAGCCGGGTCAGCGCCTGCGCAATGGGCGTTTCGCCGTAGATCCGGATCAGCGGGGCCGGCAGTTGCGGCGCCAAGAAAATCTCCAGCGAACCGCCGGACAGGCACGGGTTGACCACCACGCATGCTCCCGGCGCGTCCGGAAAGTGCACGTCCCCGTCCGGCAACACCCGCAGCAGCACGCTCTCGCCGGCCTGCAGCGCGCCCAACGCAGCCTTGCGGACCGAGTTCTGCGCGCACTGACCCCCTACAAATCCCTCAATGGTGCCGTCCGACAACAGGATTGCCTCGTCCCCTGCGCGTGCGGAGGTGGGTTGCTCGGCGCGCACCACCGTCGCGTGCACGAACGGTGTGCGGGTGGCCCGTAGTTGCTGGGCTCGTTCGTTGATGCTCATACTCAGGGCTTCATCAGATCGGCGGCCTGGCCCGGCCCTGCATGGCCTCCCACACCCGCGACGGGGTCAGCGGCATGTCGGCGTGCCGAACTCCGTACGGCGCCAACGCATCCACCACCGCGTTGACGACCGCCGGTGGTGAACCCACAGTGGCCGATTCGCCGATGCCCTTGGCGCCGATCGGGTGATGCGGCGACGGGGTCACGGTGAAACCGGTCTCCAGATGCGGCACCTCCTGCGCGGTGGGAATCAGGTAGTCCATCAGCGAACCGCCCAGGCAGTTGCCGTCTTCGTCGAACGCGATCATCTCCATCAGCGCCATACCGATGCCGTCGACGATGCCGCCGTGCACCTGCCCCTCGATGATCATCGGGTTGATGCGGGTGCCGCAGTCATCGACGGCCAGGAACCGGCGCACCTTCACCACCGCGGTGCCCGGATCGACGTCCACCACGCAGAAGTACGCGCCGTATGGATAGGTCAGGTTGGACGGGTTGTAGCAGATCTGCGCGTCCAGGCCGCCCTCGATGCCCTCGGGCAGGTCACCGGCGCCGTGTGCACGCATTGCGATGTCCTGGATGGTCACCGCTGCCGCCGGGTCACCCTTTACGTGGAATCTGCCCTTCTCCCAATCCAAGTCGGCCACCGAGACTTCCAGCATGCCCGATGCGATGATCCTGGCCTTATCGCGAACCTTGCGCGCCACCAGTGCCGCCGCCGCCCCCGACACCGGCGTGGACCGGCTGCCGTAGGTACCCAGACCGAACGGGGTCTGATCGGTGTCGCCGTGCACCACGTCGATGTCCTCAGGCGGGATGCCCAACTCCTCGGCCACGATCTGGGCGAACGTCGTCTCGTGCCCCTGACCCTGAGACTGCACCGAAAGGCGCACCACGGCTTTGCCGGTCGGGTGCACGCGCAGCTCACAACCGTCGGCCATGCCGAGACCGAGGATGTCCATGTCCTTGCGCGGCCCGGCGCCGACGGCCTCGGTGAAGAAGGACATGCCGATGCCCATCAGCTCACCACGCTCGCGCTTGGCGGCCTGCTCGGCACGCAGAGCGTCATAGCCGATCATGTCCATCGCCTTGCGCATGGTCGTCTCGTAGTCACCTGAGTCATACACCCAGCCGGTCTTGCTCGTGTAGGGAAACTGCTCTGACCGCAACAGGTTTCGCAGCCGCAACTCGGCCGGGTCCATCTTGAGGTCGAACGCCAGGCAGTCCACCAGCCGCTCCACCAGGTAGACCGCCTCGGTGATGCGGAACGAGCACGCGTAGGCCACCCCGCCGGGGGCCTTGTTGGTGTACACCGCCGTCATGTGGCAGTAGGCGGCCTCGAGGTCGTAGCTTCCGGTGAACACGCCGAAGAAACCGGCCGGATACTTCACCGGCGCTGCGGTGCCGTTGAACGCCCCGTGGTCGGCCAGCACGTTCGTGCGGATCGCCAGGATCTTGCCGTCGGCCCGGGCCGCGATCTCGCCGACCATGATGTAGTCGCGCGCGAACCCGGTCGAAGTCAGGTTCTCGCTGCGATCCTCCATCCATTTGACCGGCTTGCCCAGCACCAGCGAGGCGACGATGGCGCACACGTAGCCGGGGTAGATCGGCACTTTGTTGCCGAAGCCGCCGCCGATGTCGGGCGAGATCACCTGGATCTTGTGTTCGGGCAGACCGGCCACGAGCGCATAGAGCGTGCGGTGCGCGTGCGGCGCCTGGCTGGTGGACCACAGCGTCAGCTTTCCGGTCACCGGGTCCAGATCGGCCACGGCACCGCAGGTTTCCATCGGCGCAGGGTGCACCCGCGGGTAGACGATCTCCTGCTTGACCACCACATCGGCCTTGGCGAATACGGCGTCGGTGGCCGCGGCATCGCCGGTCTCCCAGTCGAAGCAGTGGTTGTCGGTCTTGCCGTCGAGGTCGGTGCGGATCACCGGTGCCGACGGGTCCAGCGCCTTTCGGACGTCGACGACGGGATCCAGCGGGTCGTACTCGACATCGATGAGCTCCAGCGCGTCGCGGGCCGAATACCGGTCCTCGGCGACGACGAAGGCCACCTCCTGGCCCTGGAATCGCACCTTGTCGGTGGCCAGCACGGCCTGCACGTCGTTGGACAGCGTCGGCATCCAGGCCAGTCCCTTGGCGGCCAGGTCGGCGCCGGTCACTACCGCCTTGACTTTCGGATGTGCCTGCGCCGCAGTCACATCGATGCTGACGATGGTGGCGTGCGCATACGGTGAACGCAGGATCGCCAGGTGCAGCATGCCGGGCAGCGCGACGTCGTCGACGTAGCGGCCCCGGCCCCGGATGAACCGGGGGTCCTCCTTACGCAGCATCCGGCCGTAACCGCACGGCTTCTGGTCGTTGTCCGCGGTGTCCTCGGGCGAGGGCGGCCGGGATTCGATCGTGGTCATGATGTCGCCGCCTCGGAATTGCAGTGCTCCGCGGCCCATTGAATAGACCGCACGATGGTGGTGTATCCGGTGCAGCGGCAGATCTGCCCGGAGATGGCTTCCCGGATGGTCTCTTCGTCGGGATCGGGGTTGCGGTCCAGCAGCGCGCGGGCGGTGATCATCATCCCGGGCGTGCAGAAACCACATTGCAGGCCGTGGCAGCGCATGAACCCTTCCTGCACCGGGTCAAGCGAGCCATCGGGTGCGGCCAGCCCTTCGACGGTGCGGACGCTGTGGCCGGACGCCATGACGGCCAGCATGGTGCAGGACTTGACCGGCACCCCGTCCACGTCGACCACGCACGTTCCGCAGTTGCTGGTGTCGCAACCCCAATGCGTTCCGGTCAACCGCAGTTGATCCCGCAGGAAATGCACCAGCAGCATCCGGGGCTCCACTTCGGCGCTGACCGGCTCCCCGTTGACGGTCATGGTGACCTTGATCATCAGTTTCCCTCCGGCTCAGGTTGATTGCGCACGCGCTCAACCGCGCTGCGCAACGTACGGACGGTCAGTTCACCGGCCAGGTGCCGCTTGTAGTCGGCGGTGCCGCGGACGTCGGTGACCGGTTCGCAGGCCTGTTCGGCCAGCCGGCCCGCCTCGGCGAACGTCTCTCCGGTCGCCGGCCGGCCGACCAGCGCGGCCGACAGCTCCGCTAGCGCACCCCGGTCCGGGTTCACCGCGGTCAGCCCGACCCGTGCGGCGGCGATTTCGTTGCCGTGCAACGTGACGGTGGCGCCGGCGGCGGTGACGGCCCAGTCACCAACCCGCCGCTCGACCTTCGCGTAGGCGCTAGAGGTGTTGTGCCGCAACGGGATCCGCGTCTCGATCAAGATCTCGTTCGGGGCCACCGCGGTCTCGTAGGGGCCGATCAGAAAGTCGTCGATGGCGATCTCGCGCTCCCCCGACGGCCCCCGCACCAGGCACACCGCGTCCAGCACCTCGCACACCGTGGACAGATCCTCGGCCGGGTCGGCCTGGCACAACGAGCCGCCGAGGGTGCCGCGGTTGCGTACCACCGGGTCGGCGATCACCCGCTCGGCGTCGCGGAAGATCGGGCACACCGCGGCCAGCGTGTCGGACTCCAGAATCTCGCGGTGGCGGGCCATCGCGCCGATCCGGACCAGCGTCGGATCGGTGATGACATACCCCAGCTCGGGTACCAGATCGTTGATGTCGATGAGGTATTCGGGGTTGGCGATGCGCAGCTTCATCATCGGCAGCAGGCTGTGTCCGCCGGCCACCACGCGTGCCTCCTCCCCCAGCCTGTCCAGTAGTCCGATGGCGTGATCGACGCTCGTCGCACGTTCGTATTCGAAGGGCCCGGGTACTTGCATGGCGAGAAGTGTGTGCCCGGGGCCAGGGGGCGTCAATGCCGAGTTAAGTGATTCGTTAACTCGCTCTCGACCTGCACCTCTGCGGCATCGTGATGGATCCGGCCGGCAACCTCGGCCAGCGGACGCCCGCCCCCGCCCCACCGATGCGCGATGATGTCGGCGGCGATCGACACCGCGGTCTCCTCCGGGGTACGGGCGCCCAGGTCCAGGCCGATCGGACTGGACAGCCGGGCCAGTTCGGCGTCGGAGAGCCCCGCCGCCCGTAACCGTTGCATGCGGTCGTCGTGGGTCCGGCGCGATCCCATCGCCCCCACGTATCCGACGTCCAGTCGCAGGGCGATCTCGAGCACGGGCACGTCGAATTTCGGATCGTGGGTGAGCACGCAGATCACCGTGCGGCGATCCACCGCGGAAGCCTGAGCCTGTGCCGCCAGGTAGCGGTGCGGCCAGTCGACCACCACCTCGTCGGCGGTGGGGAACCGGGTCGAGGTGGCGAAGACGGCGCGCGCGTCGCAGACGGTGACGCGGTAACCGAGGAACGATCCCTGCCGCGCCAGGGCGGCGGCGAAGTCGATCGCGCCGAATACCAGCATCCGCGGACGCGGGGCGAAGCTGGACACGAAGACCTCCAGGCCCTCGCCGCGACGTTGCCCATCGGGCCCGTACTCCAGGATTCCGGTGCGCCCGAGTGCGAGCAGGCCGCGGGCGTCGTCGGTGACGGCGGCGTCGGCACGTGCGGATCCCAGTGAGCCCCCGGTGCCTTCGGGGGTGATCACGATCCGGCGGCCCACCCAGCGAGCGTCGGGATGCGCGATGACGGTCGCGACAGCCACCGACCGGTGTGCGTCGACGTCCTGCGCTACCGCTCCGAGTTCGGGAAACGTCGTTTGCGACACCGCCTCGACGAAGATGTCGATGACACCGCCGCACGTGAGACCGATCGCGAATGCGTCGTCATTGCTGATCCCATACCGCTCCAGCCGGGGAACTGCGGAGCCGGCGACCTCGGTCGCCAGCTCGTAGACGGCACCTTCCACGCATCCGCCCGATACCGATCCGCTCACCGAGCCGTCCGGCGCCACCACCATCGCCGCACCCGGCGGCCGCGGGGCCGAGCGCATGGTCCGCACCACCGTCGCCAGCCCGGCCGTCTGGCCGGCACGCCAGATCGACATCAGCTCGGCAAGCACGTCACGCATGCTCTCAACGTAGGCTCATTGTCATGACCCCGGCTCAACTTCGGGCCTATTCGGCGGTGGTGCGGCTGGGCTCGGTGCGTGCCGCGGCCGCCGAACTGGGTATGTCCGACGCCGGGGTCTCGATGCACGTCAGTGCACTGCGCAAGGAGCTGGACGACCCGTTGTTCACCAGGACGGGGGCCGGATTGGCGTTCACCCCCGGAGGGCTGCGGCTGGCCAGCCGGGCGGTGGAAATCCTAGGGCTGCAACAGCAAACGGCCATCGAAGTCACCGAGGCCGCCCACGGTCGCCGGCTGCTGCGCATCGCGGCATCGAGCACCTTCGCCGAGCAGGCCGCGCCCGGACTCATCGAGTTGTTCTCCTCCCGGGCCGACGACCTCTCCGTGGAGTTGAGCGTGCATCCGACGAGCCAGTTCCGCGACCTGATCTGCTCGCGGGCGGTGGACATCGCGATCGGTCCGGGCAGCGACGCCTCGGCCAACGCAGAACTCTTCGTCCGCCCGTTTCTGAAGTATCAGATCATCACCGTGGTGGCACCGAAAAGTCCTCTCGCCGTGGGTATTCCGACCGCAGCGATGCTGCGCCAGCAGCAGTGGATGCTGGGCCCGTCGGCCGGCAGCGTAGACGGCGAGATCGCTAACATGTTGCGGAACTTGGCGATTCCCGAGTCGCAGCAGCGGATCTTCCAGAGTGACGCCGCCGCGCTCGAGGAAGTGCTGCGAGTGGGCGGTGCCACGCTGACCGTCGGTTTCGCGGTCGCCAAAGACCTTGCCGCCGGTCGGTTGACGCACGTGACTGGGCCGGGACTGGACAAGGCCGGCGAGTGGTGTGCGATGACGCTGGCGCCCTCGGCGCGCCAGCCCGCGGTGTCCGAACTGGTCCGTTTCATCACCACGCCGCGCTGCATCCAGGCGATGATCCGCGGCAGCGGGGTGGGTGTGACGCGGTTTCGGCCGAAGGTTCACGTCACGCTGTGGAGTTAGCTATACGCTTTACCCCCATGAGCGTGTACAAGGTGATCGACATCATCGGGACCAGCCCCACGTCATGGGAGCAGGCCGCAACCGAGGCGGTGCATCGGGCGCGGGAGAGCGTCGACGACATCCGGGTGGCGCGGGTGATCGAGCAGGACTTGGCCGTGGATGCCACCGGCGCGATCACCTACCGCATCAAGCTGGAGGTCTCGTTCAAGATGAGACCGGCCAAGCCGCAGTAAGAGAATCCGCTTCTAGGACCAACGCCCTAGGGGCCGTTGCGAATTAGAGTTCGCCGAAATTCTGGCTTAATCGGCACAGCGGTGCTAACGTCTGCTCGCACGAGCGCAGATCTGCTGCTTCGCGCTGGGCTTTCTCCGGGTCGTTCGGAAGGACCGGGCCATGTCGTTTGTCACCGTATTTCCGGACGCCCTGGCCGCGACTGCGACGGACCTGGCCGGCATCGGATCAGCGATCCACACGGCCAACGCGGCAGCGGCGGTTCGAACAACCACGATCCTGGCCGCCGGCGCCGACGAAGTATCCGAGGCGATCGCGGCGGCGTTCGGCGCACACGCGCAGAGCTATCAAGCGATCAGCGCGCAGGCTGCGGCTGTACATAACGAATTCATGAGGGCCCTGACATCAGCCTCCGGCGCGTACGCCGGCGCCGAGGCCGCCAATGCGCAGCAGACCTTGCTGGGGTTGATCAATGCGCCCACCCAGGCGCTGCTCGGGCGCCCGTTGATAGGCAACGGCGCCGACGGCTCGCCCGGGACGGGTCAGAATGGCGGCCCCGGCGGCTTGCTGTTCGGCAACGGCGGCAACGGCGGGTCGGGGGGTGTGGCGAATCCACGCGGCGGCAATGGCGGAGCGGCGGGGCTGTTCGGTGACGGCGGTGCCGGTGGGCTCGGTGCGCCGGGCGCACCCGGCGGCAACGGCGGTGCCGGCGGGCTGCTCTTCGGCTCCGGCGGCTCCGGCGGTGCCGGCGGCAACGCTGTCGTCGCCGGCGGCAATGGGGGCAACGGCGGCATCGGCGGCGGCGCCGGCCTGTGGGGCCAGGGCGGGGCCGGTGGACAGGGTGGGCTCGGCGCTGCTGGTGCCCCCGGCGTCAACCCGACGCCGTTGCAGGACCAGGGCCCGGCGGCGGCCCCCGGCACCCCCGGCGCGCCCGGCAACATTCTGGGCATCGCTGGCCCCGGCGGACCCGGCGGCAACGGCGTCAGCACCCCCACCGTCGGCCAGGCTGGCGGCGTTGGCGGTGACGGTGGCGAGGGCAACGTAACTGGGGGCAATGGCGGAACAGGAGGCGTCGGCGGCGTCGGCGCTCCCGGCGGGACTGGCGGCGCCGGTGGTCAGTCGCCTGTGTCTTTGGGCCGAGGGGGGACGGGCGGCACGGGCGGGGCTGGCGGCGCTGGCGCCCCAGGCGGCGACGGCGGCGTCGGCGGTATCGGCGGCAATAACACTATCGGCGGGTTTGGTGGCGCCGGCGGGACCGGCGGTGTCGGCGGCGTCGGCGCCGCGGGCGGAAATGGTGGTACGGGCGGTCCAGGCTTCGCCAGCGGTGGTCCCGGCGGGACTGGCGGGTCCGGCGGTGTCGGTGCGTCCGGCGGCGGCGGGGGTAGCGGCGGCGCCGGCGGAGCGGGTGGTCGTGGCGGACTCCTGTTCGGCAATGGAGGTTCAGGCGGTTTGGGCGGTAGCGCAGGCCTGGGCGGCGCCGGCGACCAAGGCGGAACCGGCGGGAATGGGGGCGAGGGGGCTAACGCCGGCGGTACCGGCGGTAACGGCGGAACCGGCGGCAACGGGGGCGACGGCGGCAACGGCGGCAACGGCGGAAACGGCGGCGCCGGCGGCGCGGGCGGTCTGTTCGGCAACTCCGGTACGGCCGGGGCCGGGGGTTCCGGCGCCGCCGGCGGTGCCGGCGGCAACCCGGGCGCAGGTGGCAGCGGCGGGGATGGCTCTGTCGATGGCGTTGCCGGCGGCCTCGGTCAGCCCGGCGCCGCCGGGAAAGCCGGCAGCGACGGCCTGCCTGGCTGAAAACTCACCAGGCGCGCGTCAGGTCGCCGTGCTGCCGGATCCAGGCATGCATCGCAATGCCTGCTGCCACACCGGCATTGATGCTGCGCGTGGAGCCGAACTGGGCGATCGACACGGTGATCGCCGCGGCCAACCGGGTGTCGTCGGTGATGCCCGGTCCTTCCTGCCCGAACACCAACAGGCACTCACGCGGCAGCGCGGTCTCCTCCAGCCGGTCGGCGCCGGGGACGTTGTCGACGGCGATCACCACCAGACCGGCTCCGGCCGCGAAATCCATCAGCTCGGCGGTGCTGTCGTGGTGACACAGCCGCTGGTAACGGTCGGTCACCATGGCGCCGCGGCGGTTCCAGCGGCGCCGGCCCACGATATGCACGGTGTCCACCGCGAACGCGTTGGCGGTGCGCACCACCGAGCCGATGTTGGCGTCGTGCCCGAAGTTCTCGATCGCCACATGCAGCGGCTGACGTCGCTTATCTATGTCGGCGATGATGGCTTCCCGGGTCCAGTACCGGTAGGCGTCGACGACATTGCGAGAGTCGCCGTCGCGCAACAGTTCCGGGTCGTAGCGGGGGTCGTCGGGCAGCGCCCCGGCCCAGGGGCCGACACCCGGGGCAGGGGCACCCCATTCGGTGGGCCCAGGCTCACTCACTTCGCGGTCCACACCGCGGCGTGGGTGCCTTCGACCGACACCGTCGCATACAGCAGCGCCTGACTGATCTCCCCCTGCGTGCACAGCGATGCGTTGACCTGAACCGAATCCCGGGACGCGTCGGGCAGGATCAGCACCGACGATCCGTAGAGCGCGCAGGCGGGGCTCAACCCGCGACCGGGCAGTGTCGGTGCGGCCACCAGCATCAAAGGCCCACCGCGGCGAGCGGAATCGTCGCGGTACTGCGCCCCGATGGCGCCGGCTTCCAAATTCAGCAGCATGTAGCCGTTGCCGGTGAACGCCGCGGGGTCGCTCAGTTGCGCCTTGCTGATCGGCAGCCCGTCAGCCCGCCAGGCCGATGCGTTGGTCGACTTGACCACCAGTCCGGTGTCGTTGACATTGGTGGGCAACAGCCCCACCGGAAACGGCGCCGCATAGGCGGCCGAGGTGCCGGCGATCCGCTCATGGGGCGAGTAGGCATAGACGCCGCGCACGGCGCTGCGCTCCTTCAACGGCCCCAGGCACACCGTGCCGCTGAGCCGGTCGGGCGGCGCCTTCAGCGGTGATACGTCGGGCACTTTCGTCATGGCGTCGTCGCAACTGCCCAGCGCATTGGCTTCCATCGGGTGCGACAGCGCGCCGTAGAGGCCGAAGCGGACGTCTTCGGCCTTGGCGCGCGGCGCCTTTGGATCCGCCGGAGCAGCGTCGACGTCGACCAGTACATAGTCCTGCGCCCAGCGCAGATTCGACATCGACACGTTCCAGCCCAGCACCGCCAGCGATTCGCCGATCCGGGCGCTCTGGGCTCCGAAGATCGGGCCGGAACGATCCGATCCCGAACAACCCGTCAGGCAGCACACGGCCAACGCCGAAACCAGCGCACTTCGAACGCGCACGCGGCCTAGCCCAGCCCCAGATCGGCGAGGCCCAGCACGCTGCGATAAGGCACATCCTCGGCTTCGATCGCCTCGGCCGCGCCGGTGGCGCGGTCCACCACGGTCGCCACACCGACCACCTCGCCGCCGGCCTCGCGAACAGCGCGCACCGCCGTCAGCGCGGAGCCGCCGGTCGTGCTGGTGTCCTCAACCACCAGCACGCGCCGGCCCGAGACGTCAGCGCCCTCGATAAGCCGTTGCATCCCATGGGTTTTCACCGATTTACGGACGACGAACGCGTCGATCGGACGACCGGGGGCATGCATGATGGCGGTCGCCACCGGGTCGGCTCCCAACGTCAGGCCACCGACCAGCGCGTAGTCCCAGTCCTGCGTGAGCTCTCGCATCAACCGGCCGATCAGCGCGGAGGCCCGGTGGTGCAGGGTGGCGCGCCGCAGATCGACGTAGTAGTCGGCCTCCCTGCCCGAGGACAGCGTGACCCGCCCGTGGACCACCGAGAGTTCCCGTACCAGCCCGGCCAGTTCGGCCTTCCGATCCGGATCAGGTCCGGCCACGACCGCCGCCGAACCGCTTGGTGAACAACATCGCCAGCCTGCGCGGCACGGCCCGGCCGGTAGTCACCAGGAACTTGTACTGTGCGCCCGGGACGATGACCACCTTGCCGCGGGCGATGTCGGCCAGGCTTTCGCCCACGACGTCGTCAACCTCGAGCCACATGAACGAGGGCACCGAGGCCATGTCCAGCCCGGCGCGGCTGTGGAATTCGGTATGCACGTAACCCGGACATACCGCGTGCACGCCGACGCCGGTGCCCTGCAACCCGTTTGCGAGTCCTTCGGTGAACGAGATCACCCACGCCTTGGACGCCGAGTAGGTCGAACCCCGCCCCGGCAGCAGACCGGCGACACTGGCGATGTTGATGACAGTGCCGGTTCCGGCGTCCATCATCGCCGGCAGTGCGGCGCGGGTCAGGTGCATCACCGCGGCGACGTTGACGTCGAGCTGCTTCTGCAGGTCGGCGGGATCGGTGGTCCAGAATTCGCCGGACATGCCGAAACCCGCGTTGTTGACCAGCACTCGCACACCGGCGGCAAGCCGATCGGCGACCTTGTCTCGGTCGGCGGCCCGGGCCAGATCCGCCGGCAGGATCTCGATGCCGCCGCCCTCGGTCTTCAGCTCGGCGGCCAGTTGCTCGAGTCGCTCGACATCGCGGGCGACCAAGACCAGGTCATAGCCGTCGCGCGCGTAGCGGCGTGCGTATCCGGCACCTATGCCGGACGTGGGCCCAGTGATCACCGCAACAGGTCGAGGCATGTGCTCTCAGTGCTGGTAGTTGCTGGCCTGCTGGCCGTTGCGTCCCGTCTGCGGCGGCCGCCGAACACCTTCGGAGCGGCTTTCCTCACGGGCCATCGGCTCGGGGGCGCGGCGAGCCGGGTCGGACATCACCCCGGCGATCGGGTCCGCCTGCGCGCGGCGCTGTGGCAACTCGCCGCGGGCCGCCGAGGCCAGCGGACGCCCCGGTGCCGCGTTGCGGCGCCCTTCGGACTCGCCTTCCTCCTGCGAGGTCTCGGCGGGCAGCGGCGGAAGCACCCGCAGCAGGTCGTTGAACTGGCGCACGGTGCGCAGGCCTTCGTCCCACTGCGCGCGGGTGCTGGCGATCGGCATGGCGACCAGCGTCCAGTTCTGCTCGTTCCACATGATCTCGGCGCAGTCGGGGGCGGTGTGGGCGAAGGTCACCATGCGCCGGTCGCAGGCCCGCCGGGCCGCGTCCAGGTTGGTGGAGTACACCATCCGCGGACCGATCGCGCCCAGCAGCCAAATGTCGCTTTCGCGTGGCTCCTTGAGACCCTTCAGGCGCAGGTCCACCACGACGTTGGTGCCGACCTTGCGGTGCAGCGCGATGACGGTGGCGACTTCCTCGAGGTCGAAGATGTACACCGCCTCACCGCGGATCTGGCCCAGCACGACGTTGTAGGCGGGGACATCACCGACGGTCGACATCACGCCGCGCTTCCAGCGATCGAGGATGTCGGTTGATTCGCGCTCGAAGTCGAAGCCGTGCGAGCGCGCCCACGACTTGCGGCGCCGGCTGCGTCCGCGACGTCGATCGATATCGACGTACAGCAACACCGCCGCACCGACGAAGCACAGTGCGGAGAGCGTGAACCAGAGGGGGACCATCCCCAACAGAGTATCTGCTGTGTCGGGCTTACAGAGAATCCGACCAGGTCACAACCCAATCACAGGACGTAACACCAGGTACGGCTCACCAGGTTGGGGCGCGGCGGGCAACCCGCCCGAGCAGGCCACCTGGAATGGCATTTTGGTTAACGCATTCGTCATCTTCAAACCGCGAAATACCAGTAGCGTCTCACCGTCGAGCCAATGCCAATTCGGCTCCCGGCGCCAATTTCCGAAGGGGATTTCATGTCCTTGATGGTGTTACCCGAGGCTTTCACGTGGGCTGCCGGTGATCTGGCCGCAATTCGGTCGGCGGTGGTAGGGGCAGGGTCAACCGCGGCGGCCCCGACCAGCGCAGTGGTCGCAGCCGCGGGTGACGAGGTATCGGGCGCAATTGCCACGTTGTTCGGCGAATACGGCCGCCAATATCAGGCGATTGCCGCGCAGGCAGCCGTCTTCCACGACGATTTCGTCCGCACATTGAGTGGGTCCGGCTTGGCGTACGCCGGCGCCGAAGCGGCCAACGCTTCGCCGCTGCAGCTCATCGAACAAGTGATCAACGCGCCAACGCAGGCGCTCCTCGGGCGCCCCCTCATCGGCAATGGCGCCAACGGGACCGCGGCAAGCCCCACCGGTGGGGCCGGAGGCCTGTTGTGGGGCAACGGCGGCAACGGTTACTCGCAGACCGCGGCCGGTGCGGCCGGCGGCGCCGGCGGCGCCGCGGGACTGATCGGCAACGGTGGAATCGGCGGAACCGGTGGCGCCGGAGCGGTCGGCGGCAGCGGTGGCGCCGGCGGCTGGCTGTACGGCAACGGTGGTGGCGGCGGTGCGGGGGGCGCTGCCGCGGTGCCCGGCGGCAGCGGAGGCGCCGGGGGCGCCGGCGGCGCGGCCCGGCTGTTCGGTGCCGGTGGCGTCGGCGGAGCCGGCGGGATGGGTGCGGCCGGTGGTGCGGGTGCTGCGGGGACAGCGGCCGCGCCGGACGGCGGCATCGGCGGCGTGGGCGGCGCCGGCGGCAATGGCGGTGCCGGTGGCAGCGCCGGATTGTTCGGTACCGGTGGTGTGGGCGGCGCCGGTGGCGCGGGTGCAACGGGCGGAGCCGGCGGGCTCGGCGATGACGGAGCCGCGGGCGCCACGCGTGGCGCCGACGGTTCCAATGGCGGCAACGGCGGAGCCGGCGGGACGGGGGGCAACGGCGGCGCGGGCGGAGCCGGCGGTACGAACGCATTCGGGCAGGCGGCCGCCCAGGGTGTCGGTGGCGCCGGCGGCAACGGGGGCGACGGCGGCACACCGGGTAACGGCGGTACCGGGGCCACCGGGACGTCCACCGTCAACTTCGGCATCGGCGGCCGTGGCGGCGACGGCGGTGACCCGGGTCTGGGGGGACAAGGCGGCACCGGCGGAGCCGGATTCGTCCCCGGCGCCAACGGCACGGCCGGCCTCCACCCGGTTACCGGTGGTGATGGAGGGGCCGGCGGCACCGGCGCCGACGGCACCACGCCGGGCGCCAGCGGTGCCGCCGGCGGGCGCGGTGGTGATGGCGGACGCTACGGCAACGGCGGGGTCGGCGGTATCGGTGGCAACGGGGCGGCCGGCGCGTCCGGCAGCACCGGGCCGACCGGCAACGGCAGTAACGGCGGTGGGGGTGGCGACGGAGGCTGGGGCGGCAGCGGCGGCAACGGCGGCAGCGCGGGCGGTTCCGGTGGGGTCGGCGGGGCCGGAGGTAGCGCCGGCGCCGGTGGCGTGGGCGGTAACGGTGTCGCCGGTGTCACCGGTGCTACCGCCGGCGCCAATGGCGGCAACGGCGGCAATGCAGGAAATGGCGGCAATGGCGGGCACGGCGGGGACGGCGGGAGCGGCGGCACCGGCTCAACGGGTCAGGCGGCCAGCGGCGTGGGCGGTGTCGGCGGCAACGGTGGCAATGCAGGAACCCCGGGCAACGGCGGCAATGGCGCAGCCGGTGTCCCGGCAACCCCGACGTCACCGACCGCCGGCAATGGCGGCAACGGCGGCAACGGCGGGAATTCCGGCGTAGGCGGTATCGGCGGCACGGGAGGCAGCGGCAGCGGCGGCAAAGCCGCCGGCGGTGCGAACGGCACCACGGTCACAGCCGGTCAGGGTGGTAATGGTGGCGCCGGTGGCGACATTCAGGCCGGCAGCGGCACCGGCGGCACCGGCGGCAACGGCGGGACCGGCGGTGACGGTGGTCCCGCCGCGGCCGGCGGCGCGGGGGGCAACGGCGGCCGGGGCGGCGGCCCGGCCGGCGGGCAAAGCGGTTCAGGCGGCGACGGAGGAAACGGTGGCAGGGGCGGCAACGGCGTCACCGGGGGTGCCGGCGGCAATGCCGGCAACGGTGCAGGCTCTGGCTCCGGGCGATTCAGCGGCGGAAACGGCGGCATCGGAGGCGACGGGGGTTCCGGTACAGCCGGTGGAGGCGGCACAGGCGGCGGCGGCGGCAACGGCGGTACCGGAAGCACCTCCGCAGCGGGCGACGGTGGCCGAGGCGGGAATGGCGGCGCCGGAAACGGTGGCAACGCCGGAGCCGGCGGCAACGGCGGCATCGGCGGGACCTCGATTTCGGGCACCGCTTCGGTGGGTACCGGCGGACGCGGCGGCGACGGCGGTATCGCCACCAACGGGGCCGGCGGCCAGGGCGGCAACGGCGGCGCCGGCGGCAGGGGCGTCGCCGGCAGCGGCGGGTTTGGCGGCTCGGGTGGCGACGGCGGGGCGGGTGACGCCGGTGGCGGAACCGGTGGCGGCGGCGGCAACGGCGGTGACGCCAGCAGCGGCGCCGCACCGGGCGGGAAGGCCGGCAACGGCGGCACCGGCGGAGTCGGCAAGGGCGCCAGCACCGGCGGCGTCGGCGGACAGGGCGGCGTTGGCGGCAAGGGCGGCACCGGCGACGCCGACTTGCGTGGGGGTAACGGCGGCAGCGGTGGCACCGGCGGCAGCGGCGGTGTATCCGAGACAGGTTCCGGCGGCGCCGGTGGGTCCGGCGGCTTCGGTGGCAATGGTGGCAATGGCAAGGGTCTTCCCGGCCAGGCCGGCGGGAGTCCTGACCCTGGCCAACCCGCCTTCGGGAAAAATGGCGGTGCCGGCGGCAGCGGCGGCACCGGCGGCAAGGGCGGCGGGCAACCCTAGTAGAGGAGTAGCTGGATGTCGGATGAACAAGCACTGCGGATCGACGTTCCGGTCGATCTCGACGAGGTGAAGGTCGCGTTCAGCGTGGCATCGCTGACGTTCGAGGGCGACATGCCGGCGGTCCTTTTCCACGCCGGCATCGTCGTCGCCGACGCCGCGGCCTGGAACGTGGCGCCGCACGTGGTCGTCGTGTTCCACACCAACGCCGGTCACGTGACGCTGGACGACGGGACGTACAACTCGAACCGGCACGTCGCGACCGGCAATCCCTACAAGCAGGTGATCACCGACCTGATGGCCAAAGGCGTCGACATCGAGCTGTGTGGCGCCACCGCCAGAGCGATGGGCTGGGGCAACGCCGACCTGATTGCCGGCGTCAAGGTCAACCGGAACGCGATGGCCAGGCTGACGCAGCTGGTGCAACAGGGGTACGTGAAAATCTCGGAAGCCTGATGGCTTTCGAGGACTACACGTTGCTTCGCATCGCCAACACAGCAGGGATTTGCCGGGCGACGATAGACCACCCGCCGATCAACCTGCTGGACGTCGCGCTGCTCACCGAAATCGACCGGCTGCTCACCGAAGTCGCCGACGACGACACCGTGCGGGTGCTGATCGTCGACTCCGCCGACCCGGAGATCTTCATCGCCCACGCCGACGTCTCGCTGGTCAGTGACCTTCCCGCGGACGACGTGGCGCTGCATGACGAGCTGTCGTTCTTCCACGCCATCACCGAGCGGGTGCGCACCCTGCCGAAGGCCACGATCGCCGTCATCGAGGGCGTGTGCCGCGGCGGCGGCTGCGAATTCGCGATGGCTTTCGACTTGCGCTACGCCGCCACCGGCACGACGGTTCTGGGCCATCCGGAGGTATCGGTGGGCATCATTCCCGGCGGTGGCGCGACGCAACACCTCCCCCGGCTGGTCGGCCGGTCCCGGGCGCTCGAGGTGATCCTGGGCGGCATGGACGTCGACGCCGAAACCGCCGAGGCGTGGGGTTACATCAACCGGGCACTCCCGCGCGAGGAGGTCCGCCCATTCGTCGACCGGCTCGCGCGACGCATAGCGTCGAGTCCGCAAACGGCCATAACCGCAGCCAAACGAGCGGTAGAGGCGGCGACGGGCGACCTGACGGCCGGCTTGCGGATCGAAGATCAGCTGCTGCGGGAAACCGTCGCACAACCCGCCGCCCGCGCACTGCTCAAGGCGGTAGTCGAGGCCGGCGCCCAGACCCGGGAGTACGAGTTGGGCGCCGGCCCGAAACCGCCGGCCTCTTAGCCGAGGATCAGCGAGTCGCCGTCCGCGCTGACGTTGACGGGCACCACGTCGCCGTCGTGCACGTCGCCGGCCAGCAGCATCTTGGCCAGCTGGTCGCCGATGGCCTGCTGCACCAACCGGCGTAACGGGCGTGCGCCGTACACGGGGTCGAAGCCCCGGTGCGCCAGCCACTGCTTGGCCGGCAGCGACACCTCGAGCTGCAGGCGGCGCTGCGCCAACCGCTTGTCCAGCTGCTTGAGCTGGATGTCGACGATCTGCACCAACTCGCCGGGCTCGAGGCCGTGGAAGATGATCACGTCATCGAGCCGGTTGATGAACTCGGGCTTGAACGCCGACCGCACGGCGGCCATCACCTGCTCCTCGGTACCGCCGGACCCCAGGTTGGAGGTCAGGATGAGGATGGTGTTGCGGAAGTCGACCGTGCGGCCCTGGCCGTCGGTGAGCCGACCCTCGTCGAGCACCTGCAGCAGCACGTCGAAAACGTCCGGGTGCGCCTTTTCGATCTCGTCGAACAGGATCACCGTGTAGGGACGCCGCCGCACCGCCTCGGTCAGCTGACCACCCTGGTCATAGCCGATGTAGCCGGGAGGGGCACCGACCAGGCGGGCCACCGAGTGCTTCTCGCCGTACTCGCTCATGTCGATGCGGACCATGGCGCGGTCGTCGTCGAACAGGAAGTCGGCCAGCGCTTTCGCCAACTCCGTCTTACCCACACCGGTGGGACCGAGGAACATGAACGACCCGGTGGGCCGGTTGGGGTCGGCGACCCCGGCCCTGGACCGCCGTACCGCGTCCGACACGGCCTGCACGGCCTTCTTCTGCCCGACGACGCGCTTGCCCAGCTCGTCCTCCATCCGCAGCAGCTTGGCCGTCTCGCCTTCCAGCAGCCGGCCGGCCGGAATGCCCGTCCACGCCGACACCACGTCGGCGATGTCGTCGGGACCGACCTCCTCCTTGAGCATCACGTTCTCGCGGGCTGTGCCGCTGCCGGCGGCCAACGGTACTGCGGCGTCGAGCTTCTTCTCGACCTCGGGGATGCGGCCGTAGCGCAGCTCGGCGGCCTTGGCCAGGTCACCGTCGCGCTCGGCGCGCTCGGACTCCCCGCGCAGCTCCTCCAGCTGTTCCTTGAGCTCACGGACGATGTCGATGGCGTTCTTCTCGTTCTGCCACCGCGTGGTCAGCTCGGCCAGCTCTTCCTTCTTGTCGGCCAGTTCTGCGCGCAGCTTCTCCAGCCGCTCGGCGGATGCATCATCTGATTCCTTGGCCAGCGCCATCTCTTCGATCTCCAGCCGGCGCACGAGGCGCTCGACCTCGTCGATCTCGACGGGACGCGAGTCGATCTCCATCCGCAGCCGGCTGGCGGACTCGTCCACCAGGTCGATGGCTTTGTCCGGCAGGAAGCGGGCGGTGATGTAGCGGTCGCTCAACGTAGCGGCCGCGACCAGCGCGGAGTCGGTGATGCGCACACCGTGGTGCACCTCGTAGCGCTCCTTGAGGCCGCGCAGAATGCCGACGGTGTCCTCCACCGACGGCTCGCCGACGAACACCTGCTGAAAACGCCGCTCCAGTGCGGCGTCCTTCTCGATGTACTTGCGGTACTCGTCGAGCGTGGTGGCGCCGACCAGCCGCAGTTCGCCGCGGGCCAGCATCGGCTTGATCATGTTGCCCGCGTCCATCGCCGATTCGCCGGTCGCACCCGCGCCGACGATGGTGTGCAGCTCGTCGATGAACGTGATGATCTGCCCCGCGGAGTTCTTGATGTCGTCGAGGACGGCCTTGAGCCGTTCCTCGAATTCACCTCGGTACTTCGCGCCGGCCACCATCGAGCCCAAGTCGAGCGAGATGACGGTCTTGTCGCGCAGGCTCTCCGGTACGTCGCCGGCGACGATGCGCTGGGCCAGGCCCTCCACGATCGCGGTCTTGCCGACACCGGGCTCACCGATGAGCACCGGGTTGTTCTTGGTACGCCGGGACAGCACCTGCACCACTCGACGGATCTCGTTGTCGCGCCCGATCACCGGGTCGAGCTTGCCCTCACGGGCCAGGGCGGTCAGATCGGTGGAGTACTTCTCCAGCGCCTGGTAGGTGGCTTCGGGGTCGGCGCTGGTGACCCGCGCGCTGCCGCGCACCTTGACGAACGCCTCCCGCAAGACCTGCGGAGATGCCCCGTGACCGGTCAGCAGCTTGGCGACCTCGGAGTCACCGGTGGCCAGTCCGACCAGCAGGTGCTCGGTGGAGACGTACTCGTCGTCCATCTCGGTCGCTAGTTGCTGACCGGCGGTGATGGCCGCCAGCGACTCCCGGGACAGCTGCGGCTGCGAACTGGAGCCGCTGATCTGCGGCAGCCTTTCCAGCAGACGCTGCGCCTCGGCGCGGACGGTGGCGGGGTCGACACCGACAGCCTCCAGCAAAGGTGCGGCAATCCCGTCGTTCTGCGTCAGCAGCGCCATCAGCAGATGTGCGGGCCGGATCTCGGGGTTGCCGGCGGCCGAAGCCGCCTGCAGCGCCGAGGTCAGTGCCGCCTGCGTCTTGGTTGTCGGGTTGAAAGAGTCCACGACCCCTCCATTCGTATGCGTAGGTATAGAGACCTTGTTGCGTACTAGAACGCCGTCAAGGTTGAGTCTGTTCCGCTCAACCCTAACTTTTTTTCCCGAGGTGCGCGACCACCCTGCGGACAGGCCGTCGGAGCTGTTGCTGAACTGTTTTCCGGGGAGCCGACGCTCCGTGTCGGAAGTTGGCGAGGGCCGACGGTGGCGCGGCGGCACCCGCCGCGTCGGCGGTGCGGCGGCCGTGGCGGACCCATAGACCGATAGCAACGCAGTCCGGCCGGGCTCGGCCGGCCGCGCCCGGCGGGCTCTCGGCCTAGAATCGGCGTCCGTGGGCCTCGAGGACCGGCATGCGTTGCAGGTGCTGCGCGACGCCTTCAGACCCGAGGACACCGCAGTCGTCCACCGCTTCTACACCCAGTGGTTCGCCCTGGACACCTCGGTCCGCGACCTGTTCCCGCCCGAGATGTCCGGTCAGCGGCTGGCTTTCGCCCAAGCGATGTACTGGCTGTACGGCGAGCTCGTCGCCCAGCGCGCCGATGAGCCGGTGACTTTTCTGGCCCAGCTCGGCCGTGACCACCGCAAGTACGGCGTGCTCCCGGCGCACTACCAGACGCTGCGCCGCGCGTTGTACTCCACGCTGCGCACCCACCTCGGCAGCGCGTGGACCGATGCGGTCCGAGAGGCCGCCGACCAGTCACTGAACCTGTTCGTCGGGGTGATGAGTGGCGCGGCAGATTCCGATGATGCGCCCGCCTGGGTGGACGGCACGGTCATCGAACACACTCGGGTCTCCCGCGATCTGGCGGTCGTCCGGCTGCATCTGGACCGCCCGCTGCGCTACCACCCCGGGCAATACGTCAACGTGCAGATTCCGCAGTGTCCGCGCCGGTGGCGCTTCCTGTCCCCCGCCATACCCGCCGACGCTGGTGGCGGCATCGAATTTCACGTCCGCGTCGTTCCCGGCGGCCTGGTGAGCCACGCGATCGTCGGCGAAACCCGGCCCGGTGACCGTTGGCGGCTGTCCGGCCCGCACGGCGGCCTGCACGTCGACCGCGAAGGCGGGGATGTGCTGATGGTGGCGGGCAGCACCGGCCTGGCTCCATTACGGACGCTGATCATGGATCTCAGCCGCTTCGCCGTGAACCCCAGGGTGCATCTGTTCTTCGGCGCCCGGTACCGCTGCGAGCTCTACGACCTGCGGACGCTGTGGCAGGTCGCTGCGCACAATCCGTGGCTGTCGGTCTCGCCGGTGTCGGAATACAACAACGATCCCGCCTGGGCCGCCGACTATCCCGACGTATCGCCGCCACGCGGACTGCATGTGCGCCAGACGGGACGGTTGCCCGAGGTGGTCACCCGGTACGGCGGCTGGGGCGACCGGCAGATCCTGATCTGCGGCGGGCCGGCCATGGTCCGCGCGACGAAGGCGGCACTGATCGCCAAAGGCGCCCCACCCGAACACATTCAGCACGACCCGTTATCGCGGTAGGCCCCGAGGAGGACGTGTGCACGTCGTCACGCTGCGCGACCCGTCGTCACCGGTGGCCGCCCAGTTCGTGCCGGAAGCCGGCATGATCGGCATTTCGCTGACCGACGCCGGAACGGAGTTGCTCGGCCAGCGCCGCGGCCTGCAGGCATACCTCACGGCAGGCAAGACGATGGGCATTCCACTGCTGTATCCCTGGGCGAATCGATTGGGCGCCAACACCTATACCGCCGAAGGCGCGACGGTGACGCTGCAACCGGGCCAGAACGGCGTGCGAGCCGACCCCGCCGGTTTGCCGATTCACGGCGTGCTGGCCGCATGTGCAAGTTGGCGGGTGACGTCGCAATCCGCCCACGATTTTGCCGCCGAGCTGGACTTCGGCGCCGAGGACCGCCTGCTGGCCAGCTTTCCCTACCCGCACCTGCTCACCATGACGGTGCGACTGGCCGAGCGGACCCTGACGATACGCACGACCGTGACGCCGACGGCTGATCGAGCGGTGCCGCTGTGCTTCGGCTATCACCCGTACCTGCAGCTGCCGGGCACCGACCGGACCCACTGGGTGATCGAGACGCCGCCGCTGCGGCATCTGTCGCTCGACGAGCGCGGCCTGCCGACCGGCCGGTCCGCCGCGCAGCCGGCGCGGTCCCGGCGACTGGGCGCCGCCACCTTCGACGACGCCTACGTCGCGGTCGAGGACGGAGCCGTCTTCGCGGTCAGTGCCGGCGGACGCCGCCTGGCGGTGCGCTTCGACCGGGGATACTCAGCGGCGCAGATCTTCGCGCCTCCCGGTGAGGACGTCATCTGCTTCGAGCCGATGGCCGCGCCGACGGGTGCGTTGAGCCGCGGTGACTACCGCTCCGCACGCCCCGGCGACCCGGCCAGCGCCGTTTTTTCCATCCTGGTGTGAAGCAAGGCAAATATCTCTAGAGTTTGTCGCCGAATCAAACGCGATTTCCCGTCCGACAGCTGTTGAATAGACATTTACGCGTTCGCCGCCTCCTTGGCGGTTCGGGATGTCGGTTAGGGGCGGATCATGAGTTTCGCGGTACTTCCCCCCGAGATCAATTCAACGCGACTTCTCTTCGGGGCCGGGTTGGACCCGATATTGCGAGCCGCAGCCGCATGGGAGGGGCTGGCCGCCGAACTCGGGATGGCCGCGTCCTGGTTCTCCTCGGTCACCTCGGGGTTGGTGGGCTCCTCGTGGCAGGGTGCATCGGCGACGGCCATGGCCAGCGCCGCGGCGCCCTATCTCGGCTGGTTGAGCAGCGCCGCCACCGAGGCGGCACACGCCGGGGCCCAGGCGCGCGTCGCTGCGGCCGCATTCGAAGCCGCGGTGGCGACGACGGTTCACCCGCTCATCATCTCGGCCAACCGCAACCAGTTCGTATCGCTGGTGCTGACCAACGTCTTCGGTCAGAACGCACCGGCGATCGCGGCCGCCGAGGCCGGCTACGAACAGATGTGGGCCCAAGACGTGGTCGCGATGTTCAACTACTACACCGGCGCCGCGTCGGCAGCCGCCGGATTGAACCCGTTCCCCGCCGGCCTGCAGAGCCTGCTCGGCATCTATCCCCCTGCCTCGGCGCCCACTCTGGACGCCATCGCGGCGGCCGCCGCGCGCACGCTCCGCAACTTCGGCCTCGCCGACGTCGGCCAGGGCAATATCGGCAACGCCAACATCGGCGACTTCAACATCGGCTCCGGGAACATCGGTAGCGGCAACTTCGGCAGCGGCAACATCGGCAGCGGCAACATCGGCTTCGGCAACGTCGGCCCGGCTTTGACCGCCGCTCTCAACAACATCGGCTTCGGCAACACCGGCAGCGGCAACATCGGCTTCG
>NZ_JCALCX010000130.1:0-231 GCF_059812565.1 Mycobacterium sp. NGS49
CCCACACCCTGGCCGCCCTGCAACAGGGCGCGCTCTCGGAATGGCGGGCCACCCTGATCGTGCGGGAATCGGCCTGCCTGGACCTGCAGGACCGCCGCACCCTTGATCGCGAGTTGTGCGCCGAGGTGTCGGCGTTGAGCGGGTGCGGCGATCAGCGGATCATCGCCGCGGCCAAGACGATCGCCTACCGCCTCGACGCGCGGGCGGTGGTCGAGCGCGCCGCCAAAGCCG
>NZ_JCALCX010000131.1:0-219 GCF_059812565.1 Mycobacterium sp. NGS49
CGATGACCCCATTGCGGTGGTGGGGATGGCGTGTCGGTTGCCGGGTGGGGTGGATTCTGCGGAGGCGTTGTGGGAGTTGGTGATTGCTGGTGGGGATGCGGTGGGGGTGTTTCCCGCTGATCGGGGTTGGGATGTGGCGGGGTTGTTTGATCCTGATCCTGAGGCGGTGGGCAAGACCTACACCCGCTATGGGGCGTTCCTGCCCGATGCGGCCGGCTT
>NZ_JCALCX010000014.1:0-193006 GCF_059812565.1 Mycobacterium sp. NGS49
TTGGGGTGGTGTCGGCGGGTTCGGTGGTGTCGGAGGGACGGGTACGGACAGCACGGTGTTCGGGGTGGCTGGCGGGGTCGGTGGGGTCGGCGGAACCGGTGGTGCGGGCGGGTTCGGCGGCGCTGGCGGGGCTGGCGGGGTGTTGGGGTCGGGGTTGTTGGGGTGGTCGGGGTCGGCGGGGGTAGCCGGGGTGGGCGGCAGCGGCGGGGCCGGGGGCGGCGGCGGTCTGGGTGGGGCCAGTGCTGCCGGCTTCAGCGCGGCCGGCACCGCTGGTGGCCCCGGTAGCGGGGCGGTCGGGCTGGCCGGCGGAGCAGGGGGCACCGGCGGGGCCGGCGGCTCCGGTGGCACGGTGAGCACCATCACCGGATTCCTCGGACCGAACGCGGTGGCGGTCAACCCAGGCGGCAACATCTATGTCACCGACTCCGGCGACGGCGTCCTCCTCGGCAGGGTGGCGGTGATCAACCCGAACACCAACACCATCACCGGGTCCATCCCGGTGGGCCTTTTTCCGTCCGCGGTGGCGGTCAACCCGGGCGGCAACATCTATGTCATCAACGCCGCCAGCGGCACGGTGTCGGTGATCGATCCGGGCACCAACACCATCGTCGGGTCCCCGATCGCGGTGGGCGACGCACCGAACGGGGTGGCGGTCAACCCGGGCGGCAACATCTATGTCACCAACTTTGTCAGCGGCACGGTGTCGGTGATCGATCCGGGCACCAACACCATCGTCGGGTCCCCCATCGCGGTGGGCAGTAATCCGTTCGGGTTGGCGGTCAATCCAGGCGGCAACATCTATGTAGCCAACCAACTCTCCGGCACGGTGTCGGTGATCGATCCGGGCACCAACAACGTGTCCACCATCGGCGGGTTCTCCGGTCCATCCGGGGTGGCGGTCAACACGGGCGGCAACCTTTATGTCACCAACCAATCTTCCGGCACGGTGTCGGTGATCAACCCGGCCAACAACACCGTCATCGGGTCCCCCATCGCGGTGGGCAGCGCACCGGCTGGGGTCGCGGTGAGTCCGGCCAGCGGGTTCGTGTTCGTCGCCAACCAATTCTCCGATACGGTGTCGGTGATCAACCCGGTCACCAACACCGTCACCGCCACCATTGCCGTAGGTGACAGCCCGATTGGGGTGGCGGTCGACCCCGGCACCGGTGCCGTGTATGTCACCAACTTCGAAAGCAACACGGTGTCGGTGATCAGTGGTTAGTCGCCCCGGGACCGGGGACGCGCAGCTGGGCAGGACGTGTCCCGGCGAGCATCACCGCCCTGGATCGCAGTGCGTGGCCTGAACAGCGACGGTGAATGCTTCGGCGCGTTGTTTGCCCGCGCAGCCGCCGGCAGATGAAGACCCACCGGGGCGGTGATGAGCGCTAGCGCTTTGGTGATCGCAAGCGCGGCGTGAGCCGCGCGCAGCGGGCCAGAGCCTGCTGACTGCAAATTTGTTGTGCGGCCGCGGGTTTGAGCGGCGCCGCCGCGGCGCGCCGTATGCTGGCGCGGACGGGCCGTGCGGGTGTACGGAAGAAGCATGGACAAGCGCACCGGCCTCTAGTAGCCCATAAACCACGCCCGTCACCGGTTGTAGTCACGAAATTCTCGTGTCAGCGCACCTGCGAACGTCCGCGCCGCAGCACTGCCTCACGGTTGGCTGCGATGTCCTCGCCGCTGGTCCGGAACTGGCGCGCCGCAGCGGCTTCCAGCCACAGCCCGCCGGCGATCTGGGCGTCGTCGATCCGGTGGTAGGAGGCCAGCAGCGCCCGCACCGCATCCTGGTTGTTGCCGACGATGGACGCCGCGACACCACGGGCGGCGGGCAACAGCTGATCGTGCGGCACCACCTCGGTGACCAGGCCGGCGCGTAGCGCGTCGGCGGCCGACAGATAGTCGCCGGTCATGCTCATCCGGCGGGCCAGGCCCACGCCCACCTTCTGCGGCAGCCGCACGCTCAGGCCCCAGGTGGGCAGCAGACCGACCCGGGCATGCGTGTCGGCGAACCGGGCCCGCTCCGATGCGATCAGGATGTCGCAGTACAGCGCCAGTTCCAGCCCGCCGGTGACCGCCGCACCGTTGATTGCTCCGATCACCGGTTTGGTCAGTGCCGGCCACCGCGGTGAGATGTCGGGAAGGGCGGTCTGCCCGCCCAGTTCCTTGAGGTCCAGTCCGGCGCAGAACACCGGATCGGCGCCGGTGACGATGACGACGTCCACGTCGTCGGTTTCGGCGTCGGCCAGCGCAGCGAAGAACTGGTCACGCAGCGCCGCGGAGAGCGCATTGCGGGACTGCGGACGGTTCAGCGTCAGGGTGCGCACCCGCTCGTCGGTGTCGATCAGCAGGATCTCGTCGGTCATGGCTTTACCGTAGCCAAACGAGTTCCGGCGGACGTCGAGCCTGCGCTGAGTTCATCGATTCCGCGCTGAGGGCGGCGACAAGCCAGGTGGGATGACCGTGGACGCAGGCTCGGCGTGGTTCGCCGACCCGGCGGCGCGCATATCGTGGAGACCATGTGCCGCAACATCACCGAACTTCGCGGGCTGGAGCCACCCGCCACCGCCGCGGAGATCGCCGCCGCGGCGCGCCAGTACGTGCGCAAGGTCAGTGGGATCACCCACCCGTCGGCCGCCAACGCCGACGCGTTCGAAGCCGCGGTGGCAGAGGTCACCGCGTCGACCGCCCGGCTGCTCGACGCACTCCCGCCGCGGCGGCAGCCGCCCAGGACCGTCCCGCCGCTGCGTCGCCCCGAGGTGGTGGCGCGGCTGGCCGGATCGCGATGACGGCGGCACTCAAAGAGTGGAGCGCGGCCGTCCACGCGCTGCTCGACGGGCGTCAGACCGTCCTGCTGCGCAAGGGCGGTATCGGGGAGAAGCGCTTCGAGGTGACCGCGCGCGAATTCCTGTTGTTCCCGACGGTGGCGCACAGCCACGCGCAGCGCGTCCGGCCCGAACACAAGGACCTGCTGGCACGGGCGGTCGGCGACAGCACCGAAGAGCACGTAACGGTGCGGGCGGCAGCGAAAATCGTTGCGGCAGTTGCCGTTAACCAGCCAGAGCGGTTACCCGAGATTGCGGATCTGCACATCTGGACCGACGAGTCGGTGCGCGCCGACCGCCTCGACTTCCGCCCCAAACACCGGCTGGCCGTGCTGGTGGTCTCGGCGGCACCGCTCGCCGAGCCGGTGCGGCTGTCCCGGACCCCTGAGTACGCGGGCTGCACCAGCTGGGTGCAGCTGCCCGTCGCGCCGAGGCCGGCGGCGCCGGTCCACGACCAAGAAGATTTAGCCGCCGTCGCCGCCCGGGTCCGCGCCGCCGTCGGATGAGGCCGGCAGCAGCAGCCGCGACTCGCCGAAGTGCACCGAATGCGTCGCCGGGTTGATCCGCCGACCGGTCAGTACCGGTTCTCCGCTGCCGAGGTTGCGTGCATAGCGAGGGAACCAGCTTCCGGCGATCAGCACCCGGATGCGGGAGCCGGCCTCGAACCGGTGCGCGACGGGGTCGAGCGCGACCGAGACGCTGCGCGAGGAGTCCCCGAGTCGGCGGTAGCCGTCGCTGACATTCCGGGACCTGCCTTTGGCGTCCACCTCGCTGACCCGGACGAACAGGTCGACGTGCGGATTATCGGAGCTGTGCGCCAGTTCCAGGACCGGGCTGCCGAACACGAAGAGATCCTCGGTGAGGGTGGCGCCGGTGAAGCTGAGCACGTCGTCGCGCTGCGCAAGGTGGGTGTCGTCCCGGTAGCCGCCCTTGGCCGACAGCAGCGGACCGCCGGTGGTCGGGGTCGGGTTGGCGGGGTCGTAGCGGAAGTTGGCCGGCCGGGTCTTGGTCTCCGGCGGGGTGTCGCCGAGGTGCCCGTAGGGCTGCAGATACAGCGAACGGTCCGTAGTAGCCGGCGGCCAGTCCGGCAGGTGCCGCCAGCCCTGGCCGGTGACGAAGACGTGGACCGGACTCGGGCGGCGCAGTGCCGGCGCCCCGCCTTGCCGGTCAGAGAGGTGGGCGTCCAGCCAGTCCAGCGTTTCGCGGGCGGAGACCGACAGGCCCTTGGTAAGCATCTGAACGTGCGTCCACGGACCGACCGTCATCGCGACGTTCACTCCCCGCTGGGAGAGGTGCCGGTACTGCCGAATCGTCTGGCCCACGAAGATGTCCTGCCAGCCGCTGAGCAGCAACACCGGAACGTCGACCCGGTCCAGGGCGTCGGGAAAACGCATCCCGTCCCAGAACGGGTCGTCGGCGTCGAGGGTCTGCACCCACGATTCGAACCAGGGCGCGCCCGAGCCGAGCAGATCGCGCGCTGCCGGCCCGAACGGGACCGACCCGACGGCGCGCGCCAGCTTGCGCGGTGCCCGCAGGTGACGGATGCCGGCCCGCAGCCGCCCGGGCTGCTCCTGGCGGCTCACCATCTCGCTCCAGGCCAGGAAGTCGATTGCGAAGGTGCCGGTGCCCCAGGTCGAGTCCCGGAAGTCGTGCGGCCCGACCGTGATCACCGCCGCGGCCAGCTCCGGTGGCGGGTCGTTGAGCAGCGCCCACTGAGTGAAACCCAGATAGGACAGCCCCACCGTGGCGAACTTTCCGGTGAACCACGGTTGCTCGCGAAGCCAGTGCACTGTGTCGGCGCCGTCGGCCGCCTCGTTGACCATCGGCTCGAACTCGCCGGCCGACCCGAAGGTGCCACGTACGCTTTGCAGCACCACGTGATAGCCGCGGGCGGCGTACAGCTTGGCGAAGGCCAGGGAGAACGGCAGTCTGCGGCCGTACGGCCCTCGGGCCAGCAAGGTGCCGGCCGGCTTGGAGGTCTGCGGTGCGTAGTGGTCGGCCACCAGGTGGACGCCGTCGCGCATCGGGATCTCGACCCGGTCGACGGTGTAACGCGTGGTGGCTCGCGGTAGGCCGAGTGCCGCGCCGATGGCGCCCAAGGTGGCCCTGCTGCCCAGACCGCTGGTCAGGGCCCGCAGCCTGGGTCGCTGACGCCGGATGGATGCGATGCTCACCAGTTGGGAGACAGATCAGAACTTGTAGAACGCAGCCAGGTCGTTGGCCCGCTGCAGGTTGGTGGACGGGCAGTCGACGTCGGGCTCGGAGTAGACGGTCGAGTAGAACAGCGACTGCTGGATCACGCCGTAACTGGTCTTGAACGTCACCATGCACGAGATGTACCAGTAGCTGTTGTGATAGGTCGGCTTCAACGTCCAGTACTGAGCCGCGCGGTGGCCCTGGATCGTCGTCTCGATGGCGTCGGCCGGAAGCGTCTGGGCATACGTTCGCCACACGATCGGCTCCACGGCCAGTTGGTAGTTGCCGGCATCGAACTGGCAGCGCAAGCCTTCCAGAGGCTCGGGGGGTGAGAAGGCCAGGCCGAGTCGTTGCACCGCGTCGAACGGGATGTCGCTGCAGGGGTCGAACGGGCTCGGGTCGGTCACCCCCACGATCGGGCTCTTCATGGTGGTTTCCATCGGCGCGGCGGTCGAGCGCAACTCGACGGGCCCCCGCACCGCCGATGGCGGGGGAGCGCATTGAAAGCCAACGACCACCGCCGTGATCAGCGCACTCAGCGCTGCAGCCAGACGCACCTTGGCGAACACGACATCCCCCCTGCTCTTGGCGGCCCTACTGCCCGGAGTGTACAAGTCGCCTCGGCCCAGTCGTAAGTGAAACGAGGCAATCAGCATCCGGTCGCTAGGGTGGTGAGTCGTGACAGGACATGAGCACGGCGGGGGACAGCCGACGCTGTGGGCCGTCTCGGACCTGCACACCGGTCACCTCGGCAACAAACCCGTCACCGAGTCGCTGCATCCGTCGTCGCCGGACGACTGGCTGATCGTCTGCGGGGACGTCGCCGAACGTACCGACGAGATCCGCTGGGCGCTGGACCTGCTGCGGCGGCGGTTCGCGAAGGTGATCTGGGTGCCGGGCAACCACGAACTGTGGACCACGAACAAAGATCCGCTGCAGATCTTCGGCCGCGCCCGCTACGACTACCTGGTCAACATGTGCGACGAGATGGGCGTCATCACCCCGGAGCACCCCTTCCCGGTGTGGACCGAACGGGGCGGACCGGCCACCATCGTGCCGATGTTCCTGCTGTACGACTACACGTTCCTGCCGGCCGGGGCCGCCACCAAGGCCGAGGGACTGGCCATCGCGAAGGAACGCAACGTGGTCTGCACCGACGAGTTCCTGCTCTCCTGCGAGCCGTACCCTACCCGCGACGCCTGGTGCCGCGAGCGGGTCACCAAGACCCGCGCCCGCCTCGAACAGCTCGACTGGATGCAGCCGACCGTGCTGGTCAATCACTTCCCGCTGGTGCGCGAACCCTGTGAGGCACTGTTCTATCCGGAGTTCGCACTGTGGTGCGGCACCACCAGGACCGCGGACTGGCACACCCGCTACAACGCGATCTGCTCGGTCTACGGGCACCTGCACATTCCGCGGACCACGTGGTACGACGACGTGCGGTTCGAAGAAGTTTCGGTCGGTTACCCGCGCGAGTGGCGGCGCCGCAAGCCGTACAGCTGGCTGCGTCAGGTGCTGCCCGACCCCCAGTATGCGCCCGGCTACCTCAATGACTTCGGCGGTCACTTCGTGATCACCCCTGAGATGAGGGCGCAGCACGCCCAGTTTCAGGAACGGTTGCGGCAGCGGCAGTCCCGGTGACCGCGCGCACGCTGGTGTCGTCGCTGCTGCCCGGCACCCTGGTCGACGATCTAGGCCATGCCGAGTTGTACTCCGACCCGCCGGGGCTGGCGCCGCTGCCCGAGGAGGAACCGCTGATCGCCAGGTCGGTGGCCAAGCGGCGCAACGAATTCATCACCGTGCGGCACTGCGCCCGCGTCGCGCTAGGCGAGCTCGGCGTGTCGCCGGTGCCGATCCTCAAGGGCGACAAGGGGGAACCGTGCTGGCCCGACGGCGTCGTCGGCAGCCTCACCCACTGCACCGGCTACCGCGGCGCGGTGGTCGGGCGCGACGGCGCGGTGCGCTCGGTGGGCATCGACGCCGAACCGCACGATGTGCTGCCGAACGGCGTGCTGGACGCGATCAGCCTGCCGGCCGAGCGTGCCGAGATTCCCGGGGCACTGCCCGCCGAGCTGCACTGGGACCGAATCCTGTTCTGCGCCAAAGAGGCAACCTACAAGGCCTGGTATCCGCTGACCAAGCGCTGGCTGGGTTTCGAGGACGCCCACATCACCTTTCACGCTGATTCGCCGGCGGCGGGCCGCTTCGTCTCCCGCATCCTGATCGACCCGGCCGCCCTCTCGGGCCCGCCGTTGACGACGCTGACCGGCCGCTGGTCGGTGGAGCGCGGTCTGGTGCTCACGGCGATCGTGTTATGACCGAAAGCCGTCCCGGGCTGGTGATTGTCGACAAGCCGGCGGGGATGACCAGTCATGACGTCGTCGGCCGGTGCCGGCGGATCTTCGGCACCCGTCGAGTGGGTCACGCCGGGACGTTGGACCCGATGGCCACCGGAGTGCTGGTTGTGGGCATCGAGCGGGCCACCAAGATCCTCGGCCTGTTGACAGCGACGTCGAAGTCCTACGCCGCCACCATCCGGCTGGGCCAGACCACCTCCACCGAGGACGCCGAAGGTGAGCTGCTGCAGTCTGTCTCGGCGGGACACGTCACCGACCAGGACATCGAGGCCGCACTGCGAAGCCTGCGAGGCGACATCAGCCAGGTGCCGTCGGCGGTCAGTGCGATCAAGGTCGCGGGCCGCCGCGCGTATCAGCTGGTCCGCGAAGGCCAGGCGGTCGAGCTTGCGGCCCGGCCGGTGCGCATCGACCGTTTCGAGGTTCTTGCCGCGCGCCGCCAAGACGGCCTGATCGACCTCGACGTGGAAGTCGACTGCTCCTCCGGGACCTACATCCGCGCGCTGGCCCGCGATCTCGGCAACGCGCTGGCCGTCGGCGGCCATCTGACCGCGTTGCGGCGGACCCGGGTGGGCCGTTTCGACCTGAGCCACGCGGTGTCGCTCGACGAGTTGGCGCAGTGCCCGCGGCTGTCGTTGGGCCTGGACGACGCGTGCCTGCTGATGTTTGCGCGCCGCGACCTCACGGCCGAGGAGACCGACGCCGCGGCCAACGGCCGTGCCCTGACGCCCGCGGGGATCGACGGCGTCTATGCCGCCACCGCCGCCGACGGCCGGGTCATCGCTTTGTTGAGCGACCAGGGGGGCCGCACCAAATCGGTGGTGGTGATCCGCCCGGCAACGATGCAGTCCGGTACGGACTGAAGAGGAGCCGGGCGCATCTGGCCCCGCCCGTCGACAGTTTGAGCCTCGTTTCGGTATCCCGGCGATGGCGTCCGCTCTACTATCACGGCGACACGGTTAGCAGCGGCGACGGAGCAGCGCAGAGATGGTCCCGAAGGCGACGAGATGGCGGCGGCTGATGATGATCGGGCCTTACGCAGGCACTACTTCTTCGGGATGGCATAGCGGACAGCGAATCCTGCCCAGCCGTCGGCGCCGTCAGAACGTGAAGTGCGACGCCAGTCTCGTCGGAATCGAACCTGGACTGGACTGGTGGCAATGCGGTCCAACCAAGCCGTGGCGGGCTGGCGACGGCCGGAGGAGATGACGATGTCACATTCAATTGCAATTCCGGAAGTGATCAGCGCCGCTGCCGGAGACGTGTTCAGGATCGAGGCGACGATCAACGCCGCCAGTGCCGCAGCGGCGGCTCGGACGTCGGACCTAGTGGCGGCAGGCGCCGACGAGGTTTCGGCCTCCGTCGCAACACTATTCAGCTCCCACGGGCAGGCCTATCAAGCGGTCTGTGCGCACGTGGCGGCATGCCAGAGCCGGTTTGCGCGGTTGCTCTCGGCCAGCGCGGAGGCCTACGCCGGCGCCGAGTCGGTGAGCGCATCACCGCTGCAGGTTCTCGAGCAGCAGCTACTCGACATTGTCAACGGTCCCACTCAGTCGCTGCTGGGACGTCCGTTGATAGGTAACGGTGCGGACGGAACCGCTCCCGGCGAAGCGGGCGGGGCGGGCGGCCTGCTGTACGGCAACGGAGGCAATGGCGCGGCAGGTGAGCCTAATCAAGGCGGTGGGGCCGGAGGCAGCGCGGGCTTGATCGGTAACGGCGGGGTGGGTGGTGCCGGGGGTACGAGCGCCGCCGGCGGCGCCGGGGGCAACGGCGGACTGCTGTACGGCAACGGCGGTGCGGGCGGCGCCGGGGGTCTCGGTGTCTCCGGAACCAACGGTGGCGCTGGTGGGCTGGGTGGCCACGGCGGTCGTGCCGTCTTGATTGGTGACGGTGGCGCGGGCGGGCACGGCGGTGAGGGCGCCGCAGGCATCGACGGGAGCAACCCCACGCCGCGCAGCACCGCGAACGCTGGCAAGGCCGGCGCCGATGACACCGGGAATGGGCCCGCCAACGCCACCGGCGGTGCCGGAACAGCTGGTAGCGACGGCGGCCTCACCAAGACGGGGGGTGCGGGCGGACATGGCGGTCTCGCGCGATCGCAGGGTCTCGCCAGTGGAGGCGCAGGCGGCGACGGGGGTGATGGTGCCAGTGGGGGCAACGGCGGCGACGGGGGAGGTGCCGGTAGTTCGACGACGGCCGTCGGCGGTGCCGGCGGTGACGGAGGAAACGCTCTTGCTTCCGGAGGCGGCGGCGGAAACGGCGGAAACGGCGGAGGCGCCGACGTCAGCAATGTGGAGGCGACCGCCGGCGACGGCGGCGCCGGCGGAAGCGGCCACAGCAGCGCGGTATCCGGCGGTACCGGCGGTACCGGCGGGACAGGTGGTGAAGGTGGCCGCGCAGGCTTGCTGGTGGGCAACGGAGGTGTAGGCGGCCTCGGCGGCGCCGGCGGTAGCGGCGGGACGGGTGCCCCGGGCGGTGCGGGCGGCAACGGCGGTGACGGTGGGAACGCCACGGCCACGGGCGGGGGTTCGGCTTCCGGGGGCGATGGTGGATCTGGTGGCGACGGCGGACAGGGCGCGCCCGGTGGCGACGGAGGCGGCGGTGGCAAGGGAGGACCAGGCGGCTCCGGTGGACTACTGCTTGGCGCCGGTGGCGCGGGCGGTGCCGGCGGGACTGCCGGGCCGGGGGGCGCGGGCGGAACAGGTGGCGGCGGCGGAGCCGGTGGTGGCGGGCGGGCAGGTACCGGCAGCATCCTCGGGCTAGGCGGCGATGGCGCCGCGGGTGGCACCGGTGGCGACGGCGGCCCCGGGGGCGCAGGCGGTGCTCCCGGCCTTGGCGGTGCCGGCGGGACCGGTGGATGGCTGGCCGGACTCCCGGGCAGCGCCGGTGCTGGCGGCGCGGGCGGTGCCGGTGGCGACGGCGGTGAGGGCGGCCCAGCTGGCAGCGGCGGAAAAGGCGCCTTTGGAAATACGAGTTCTGGCGTAGACGGTTTTTCCGGCCGGGCCGGCAACGACGGGACGCCCGGCCCGAACGGCTGATGATCGATGCCCAACGAGGGGCTGCACTCTCGGGAAAACATCGTCCCGGCCTTGAGGCCGGGCGCGTGGGCCTCTCGGCTAGGCCACCACCCAAATCGCCCGCGTCGCCAGACTTCCCAGTTCGACGGTGGTCGAGCCATCGCCATCGGAGTCAATCGCCACGGTGATCATGCCGGCGAACTCCCGCCGCGACCGGACCTGCAGGCGTGAATCCAGGCTGGTCCCCAGATTGTCGAATAACGGAGAATCTCCGGGTCCGCATCGGAGATCCTGGCGACCGTTCCGCTTTCCCTGTCGTGGCAGTCCCACAACACACGCGCGAGTGGCGTCGGCACCTGCCCATCCGCAGCGGGAATCGGATCCCCATCTGGGTCACGACGAGGGAAGCCGAGCTTGGCCTCGATCCGGGACACCAACCGATCAGACACCGGGTGCCCATGGACTTCGGCTTTATCGTGACGTAGCTGTCCGGGCGCTGGTCGGTGCAACGCGGCCTGGTGATCACCGCGATCGTGCTGTGACGGGGTCAGTCCTGGGCTGGTGATCGTGGACAAGCCCGCCGGAATGACCAGTCATGACGTCGTGGGCCGGTGCCGCCGGATCTTTGCCACACGCCGGGTGGGGCACGCCGGAACGCTGGACCCGATGGCCACCGGTGCGCTGGTGGTCGAAATCGAGCCCGCCACCAAGATCCTGGGCCTGTTGACCGCGACCTTCAAGGCGTACGCGGCGACCATCCGGCTCGGCCAGTCCACCAGCACTGAGGACGCCGAAGGTGTGCTGCTGCAGTCTGTTCCGGCGGACCACGTCACCGATCAGGCGATCGAGGCGGCGCTGGGCCCGCTGCGCGGTGATATCCGGCAGATCCCGTCCGCGGTCAGCGCGATCAAGGTGGCCCGCCGTCGCGCCTATCCGTTGATGTTTGCGCGCTGCGATCTCACCGCCGAGGAGGCAGGCGCCGCGGGCAACGGCCGTGCTCTGTCACCTGCCGGTATCGACGGTATCTATGCGGCTACCGCGCCCGATGGCCGGGTTATCGCCCTGATGCGCGGCCAGGGGCGCCGCACCGAATCGGTGGTGGTGATCCGCCCGTCGACGTTGTAGGGGGCCTTCGTCGCCCGGGGCCGAATCGCCCCCCGCCTGCCATCCGGTCCGACCAGGTTGCACACTGGGATACGAGTCGATCGAGCGGAGGGGCAACGATGCCTGCTAAGAGTCGTAACAAGGTCTACGTCGTTGGCGTGGGCATGACGAAGTTCGAGAAACCCGGCCGCCGCGAAGGCTGGGACTACCCACAGATGGCCAAGGAGTCCGGCACCAAGGCTCTGGCGGACGCTGGGATCGACTACACGGAGATCGAGCACGGCTATGTCGGCTACGTGGCCGGCGATTCGACCTGCGGGCAACGCGCCCTCTACGAACTCGGTATGACGGGGATCCCGATCGTCAACGTCAACAACAACTGTTCGACGGGGTCCACCGCGCTGTACCTGGGCGCGCAGGCCATCAGAGGCGGACTGGCCGACTGCGTGCTGGCGCTGGGTTTCGAGAAGATGCAGCCGGGAGCCCTGCAGGGCGGCGCCAACGACCGGGAGTCGCCGCTGGGCCGGCACGTCAAGGCGCTGGCCGAGATTGACGAATTGGCATTTCCGGTGGCGCCGTGGATGTTCGGTGCGGCCGGCCGCGAGCACATGAAGAAGTACGGCACCACCGCGGAACATTTCGCCAAGATCGGCTTCAAGAATCACAAGCACTCGGTCAACAACCCGTACGCCCAGTTCCAGGACGAGTACACCCTTGACGACATCCTGGCCGCGAAGATGATCTCCGACCCGCTCACCAAACTGCAGTGCTCGCCCACCTCCGACGGCTCGGCCGCGGTGGTGCTGGCCGGCGAGGACTACGTCGCCAGGCAGGGCTTGGCCGGTCAGGCGGTGGAGATCGTCGGGCAGTCGATGACCACCGACTTCGCCTCCACCTTCGACGGCAGCGCCCGCAACATCATCGGCTACGACATGAATGTGCAGGCGGCGCAACAGGTTTACGAGGAGTCCGGGCTCGGCCCCGATGACTTCCAGGTGATCGAACTGCACGACTGCTTCTCGGCCAACGAGCTGTTGCTGTATGAGGCGCTGGGCCTGTGTGGCGAGGGTGAGGCGGCCAAGTTGATCGACGACAACCAGACCACCTACGGCGGACGCTGGGTGGTGAACCCGTCGGGCGGGCTGATCTCCAAGGGCCACCCACTGGGCGCGACGGGGCTGGCGCAGTGCTCCGAACTCACCTGGCAACTGCGGGGAACCGCCGACAAGCGCCAGGTGGATAACGTGACCGCGGCACTGCAGCACAACATCGGACTGGGCGGTGCGGCCGTCGTCACCGCCTACCAGCGCGCCGAGCGCTGACTGGTGATCGATTGGTCCGACACCGACCTGATGGTGCGCGACAGCGTCCGTCAGTTCATCGATAAGGAAATCCGGCCCAACCTGGACGCGTTGGAAACCGGCGAACTGCCGCCGTATCCGATCGTACGCAAGCTGTTCAGTCAGTTCGGCTTGGACGTGTTGGCCGCGGAGTCGGTGAAGAAGATGCTCGACCGCGAGCGCGCTGAGCGGGACGGGACTTCCCGATCCGAAAAGCCGGACAGCTCAGGTGGATTCGGCGGCATGGGCGGCGCTCAGGGATCCATGGCAGCGGTGTTGATCTCCGAACTCGCCGGAGTCAGCATCGGCTTGCTGAGCACCGCGTCGGTCAGCCTCGGCCTGGGTGCGGCGACGATCATGAGTCGCGGCACGCTCGCTCAGAAGGAACGTTGGCTGCCCGATCTGATGACGCTCGACAAGATCGCCGCCTGGGCCATCACCGAACCCGACTCCGGCTCGGATGCGTTCGGCGGCATGAAGACTCACGTTAGGCGGGACGGGCGGGACTACATCCTCAACGGCCAGAAGACATTCATCACCAACGGCCCGTACGCCGACGTGCTGGTGGTCTACGCCAAGCTCGCGGAAGATGCTGCCGGCCAGGCGGACAAGCGCAACCGTCCGGTGCTGGTCTTCGTCCTCGACTCCGGCATGCCCGGACTCACCCAGGGCAAGCCGTTCAAGAAGATGGGCATGATGTCCTCGCCGACCGGCGAGTTGTTCTTCGACAACGTGCGGCTGAGCCCGGACCGGTTGTTGGGCGAGAGCGAAAGCCCCAGCGACGGTGACGGCCGGGAGAGCGCCCGGGCCAATTTCGCCGCCGAACGGATCGGCATCGCGATGATGGCGCTGGGCATCATCAACGAATGCCATCGCCTATGCGTGGATTATGCGAAGAGCCGTACCTTGTGGGGCAAGAACATCGGGCAGTTCCAGTTGATTCAGCTCAAGCTGGCCAAGATGGAGATTGCCCGAATGAACGTGCAGAACATGGTTTTTCATACCATCGAGCGCCAACAAGCGGGCAAACCGCTGACGCTGGCCGAGGCGTCGGCGATCAAGCTGTACAGCTCGGAGGCGGCCACCGATGTCGCGATGGATGCCGTGCAGTTGTTCGGCGGCAACGGCTATATGGCGGAGTACCGCGTGGAACAGCTTGCGCGCGATGCGAAGTCGCTGATGATCTACGCCGGCAGCAACGAGGTCCAGGTGACGCACATCGCCAAGGGGCTGTTGAGCGGCTGATGTGAGCGAGTGTCATGGCAGCGGCATAGCGCATCGGCGGCCGTCAGATCGTATTCCGGACCGTCGCAGCCCTTCGTCAGCATCGTGACGCCGAGGTCGGCCAGCGCCTGTGCGCGAGCGAGCAGTGCGGCGCGATCGAGCCCGGTGGCGATCTCGCCCCAGATCGCCACCGACCGCTCGATGGTGTCGGGATCCAGGCGTTTGATGAGGGGTAACGCCGCCGCGAGATCGTCGATACGGCTTGCGGCCGTGTCGAGCTCGTAGCCGTGCTCGTCGTAGTCGCGCTGCTTCCAACCCGATGCCGAGGATCAGCCGGCCTTGGCAGATGTGATCGACAGTGCGCGCCATGTCGGCTTCGGGCGCGCCACCTGTACCGATGCCCAGGGTCCCTCGTGGGCGCCCTCCCCGTCCTGGATGAGTCCGGCAGCTGCTAGCACCGGCGGGTTGATCGCGTCGCGCAAGCTCGACAGTGGGGATGCCCGCGCGGCCCCGGCGCCGCGGCGGGGATGTTTCGTGCGCCAACGAAGAAGTGAAAGTTCCGTCACAATTTGGTTGACTGAAGTTATCGTCATAACTGATACTTACCTCATGTGAATTGGCGAGACGCGGAGTTGTGGGCGTCGGCAGCCGTGAGGCAACCCCATGTCTTGTTGGCGCGGGTGGAAAGGGTTGGACCATGTCATATGTACTGGTGGCAACAGATCGGCTCGACGCCGCAGTTCGTGACTTGTCCGCCGTGGAATCGGCGGTCGCTGCTGCGAACGCGGCCGCCAAGGCCTCCACGACAGCGCTGCTCAGAGCGGGTGCCGATGAGGTGTCGGCCGCGATCGCGGCGATATTCGCCGGGCACGGCCAGGCCTATCAGGCGGTGAGTGCACAAACAGCGGCTTTCCACAGCCGATTCGTGCAAGCCCTCGCTGGCAGCGCCACTACTTACGCTGGGGCGGAGGCAGCTAGTGCCTCGCCGCTGCAGGCGCTCGAAGAACAGGTGGTCGCCGCAATCAACGCGCCATCGCAGGCTCTGCTGGGACGACCGCTGGTCGGTGACGGCGCAAACGGCGCGCCGGGAACAGGGCAGGATGGCGCACCGGGCGGGCTGCTATTCGGCAACGGCGGCAACGGCGGGTCGGGTGGGGGTGCACACCCGGGTGGTGGCAACGGCGGTGCGGCGGGGCTCATCGGCAACGGTGGTCTCGGCGGCGTGGGTGCGCCCGGGGCGGCCGGCGGTGCTGGCGGTGCCGGGGGACTTCTCTACGGATCCGGCGGGGCAGGTGGCAACGGCGGCAACGCAATCGCGCCGGGGAGCATTGGCGGCAACGGGGGCAACGGCGGATCCGCCGGCCTGTGGGGCCAGGGTGGGGCGGCCGGCAATGGCGGGCTGGGAGCCCCGGGGGCTCAGGGCGTCAACCCGACCCCTCTTCCGCAGGGTCCCGCAGCAGGTCCCGGCGCGCATGGTGCCATTGGCACAAGTGTTGGAGGCGATGGAGGGCCGGGCCATGACGGTGTCAGTTCCGCCACTCTCGGTCAGGCCGGCGGCACCGGGGGCTCTGGCGGTCTGGGCGAAGCGGGGGGTAAAGGCGGCTCGGGAGGCGGCGGCGGATTTGGCGCCCCGGGCGGTGCTGGCGGCCCCGGAGGCACCGGTGGCCGCGGCGGAGGCGGCACGGGTGGCACCGGTGGTGCCGGCGGTGTCGGCGCCCAAGGCGGCAGCGGCGGCACCGGCGGAGTTGGTGCGTCAGGCGTGGTCGGCGGTGTCGGCGGTGTCGGCGGTGCCGGCGGCATTGGCGCGGCGGGTGGCGCGGGCGGTACCGGCGGCACTGCCTTTGGCAACGCAGGTGGCCCCGGTGGGCTCGGCGGTGCCGGGGGTGTCGGCGCCGCAGGCGGCACCGGCGGCAACGGCGGCGCTGGCGGCGTTGGCGGTCGCGGCGGGTTGCTGGTGGGCAATGGGGGCGTTGGCGGGTACGGCGGCGACGCCGGATTCGGCGGCACCGGCGCGGACGGCGCCGCCGGCGGCAGAGGGGGCACCGGCGGCACCGGGCAGACTTGGTATCTCCAGGGCCACGGCGGCAACGGCGGGAGCGGCGGCGCCGGCGGTCCGGGCGGAGGTGGCGGCACCGGCGGAAACGGGGGACCGGGTGGCGCCGGCGGGCTGTTTGGCCTTGCTGGCGCGCCGGGTGCGGGCGGTAGCGGCGGTGGCGCCGGGGCCGGCGGTAGCGGCGGCGTTGGTGGAGGCGGTGGGACCGGCTTCGTAAACGGCCAGGCGGGCCCCGCCGGCAAGGCAGGCGCTGCGGGCGCGACCGGCGCCGACGGATTGCCTGGCTGAGCGTTGGCCGAAGCTGATCAGGAGTTTCGAGGCATGGAACGGCGTGGTGGCAACGCCGCTGCGGCCTCGACTCGTCGGTCGAGATGTCCATCCTGGCTGCGTTCCCGGCCGTCATCACGATGGAAGGATCTAAATGTCAGCCCAGGGACCTGAGCATGCCCGCGCCTGGGAGGACGTGGCTCCAAGCGCGGAAGCCGCGGAGTTTGCGTACGGCCAAAGCGGCGACCATACCGCCGATGGATCCGACTACTACGGCAACAGCCAGGGATACGGGCCCGACGACGTCGGCCCACCGGGGGCCGAGGCGATGGGCTGGCATCGCAACGCCGCGGTGTTGATGGGGTTCGGCGCCTTCGCCACCGTGACGATCGGGTTCATCATCTACGGCCTGGTCGTGCTGCTCGGCGGCGGCCAGGCCGGCGCGCCCGCCGACAGGACGTCGTTGCCTCCCCCAACATCCTCGGCAGTCCCAAAACCCACGCCAGTCACCACAGACTCAGAGGTCTCATCATCCGCACCGGTCCCGACGTCCCCGTCGGTCTCGGCGTCGATTCCGACGACGACCGTCGCAGCGCCCTCCTCGACTTCGCCAGCCACCACCCTGGTGCCCACGACTGAGGCGTCGGTGCCCGATACGACGTCCGTACCGTCGACGCAGAGCTCGCCCACTGCCACCACTACCGACACGTCGAGCGAGTCATCGTCCCGTCCGCTCGGCCCCCCGCCCCCGCAGGGCCCGGTTGGTCCGCTCCCTCCACAACCTCGGCTGGGTCCTTAACCGTCGCTGCGCGCCTGGGGTGCCGCCCCCATCCAAGAAGTTGGCTCGGCACGCCAGCACAAGGTCGACGAGGGAATCGATTCCTGAGCCGAAATCATCGGAGCGTCGACAGCGAAGCTGCTCGGATTGCCTGGGCCGCCATTTCGTCCACCCCTTATAGGCCCTGTCCAGGCCGACGCTCGGATGAGCAAGAGGGGACGCGGGTCAATACCCACCCGCGCCAGCGGTCCCGGCTTTGCCGAATGCCCCCGTCTCGCCGGCCGTCCCGTCGTTGCCGGCATTGCCGTTGTTTCCGCCACCGGTAGCGGTGCCCCCTGCACCGGCGGCGCCGCCGCCACCGCCAACACCACCACCGCCGCCGCCTCCGCCCGCGCCACCGGCGCCATGGTTGCCCGGCTGGCCGAAGAGGCCTCGGGCGCCCCCGGGGCCGCCCAGACCTCCATTGCCGCCGTCGCCGCCGCTCCCGCCGTTGCCGCCGTTGCCTCCGTTGCCGCCGTCGCCGCCGTCTGCACCGTCGTTGCCGAACCCGCCATTGCCGCCGTGACCGCCGTTGCCGCCGATGGCGCCGACACCGCCGTGGCCTCCGTCGCCGCCCTGGCCGCCTGCGCCACCGTTGCCGAATAGAAGCCCGCCAGTACCACCGGCGCCCCCGGCCCCGCCGGGGTGGCCGGCGCCCCCGGAGCTGCCGCTACCGCCGGTGCCGCCAGCGCCCCCATCACCCCCGTAGCCGGGGCTGCCGTTGATGCTTCCCTCGCCGCTTCCGTGTCCGGCGCCGCCGGCGCCGCCGTTGCCGCCGTCGGCTCCGATGCCGCCCGGCCCGCCAGCCCCCCCGCCACCGCCGCCATTGGGGCTGGGCACCCCGAATTGGCCGGCTCCGCCGGCTCCACCGCCGACGCCACCGCCTGCGCCCCCGCCCTTCGGGACGATACCGCCGGCGCCGCCGCCGATTCCGCCACCAGGGTCGCCTACGGAGGTGAAGTTGCCAGTGCCCCCTGCGCCGCCTATCCCGCCGCCGCCGCCCCCGCCGCCGCCGGCGACGCCGAGCAAGTTGCCGTCCCCGCCGGACCCGCCGTCGCCACCGGGGGCGCCCGCGCCACCGGGGCCACCGGCACCACCGCCTCCGCCGCCACCGGAGCTGGCCTTCCCGCCGTGGCCTCCGGTCCCACCGGGGGCGCCGGCCGCGCCAGCCCCGCCGGCTCCGCCGCCGCCGCCCCCGCCTAAGTCCCCCTGAGCTCCCGTACCGCCATCGCCGCCCGGCTGCCCGGCAGTGACGCCGTTGGCGCCGGGTTGGCCGCCGAGACCCGTGAGAGGTGCGCCGTTGGCGCCAGGGGAGGCTGCTGGGACAACGACGTGCTGAGTGGGGTTGACACCGGGCGCGCCGGGCGCGCCGGTCCCGCCGACGCCGCCGGCACCGCCGTTGCCCCAGAGCCACGCGTTACCGCCTGATCCGCCCGATTGCCCAGCTCCGCCTCGGCCGCCTGCACCACCATTTCCGATCAGCCCCGCATCCCCGCCGCGACCCCCGGATTGCCCGGCCCCACCGGCCGCACCGGCACCGCCATTCCCGTATAGCCAGCCGCCGGCGCCACCGTTACCGCCCGGCGTGGTCGCATTGGTGCCATCGCCGAAAAGTGGACGGCCGGTCAGCGCCTGGCTGGGTGCATTGACCGCTCCCAGCACGTGTTGCTCAATCAGCTGCAGCGGCGACACATTGGCGGCCTCGGCGCCGGCATACCAGCCTGCCCCGGTGTTGAGGGCTTGCATGAATTCACGATGAAACGCCGCTGCCTGCGCGCTCACTGCCTCGTAGGCTTGCCCGTGTTCGCTGAGTAGCGCAGCAATCGCAATCGACACCTCGTCGGCGCTGGCCGCGACCATTCGTGTGGTAGAAGCCACAGCCGCCGCGCTGGCGTCATCGATGGTGATGCCGATTTGGGCGATGTCCCCGACTGCCGCTTCGAGCAATCCCGGGGCTACTCGGAGATGTGACACCTATGGCTCCTTTCGGAGGCGGAATGTTCCTCCCGGTGGCGCCGCACATTTGCGGCAACCCGTACTCGCCCGGCCGTTACGCGGGTCGAAGCGAGAACGGCCAGCGATGTGTTCGCTCCGACGAAGTTGCGTGCTCGGACGCTGGCCCGGGACAAGTCGGCGAGATGTTGGCCCCCGCTCCGGTCGCGCGCATATCCAACAGGAATCGGCTGCATCGTTTGTTCGCTGACCATGCGGCAATCTCTCGACGTTTCGAACTTGAATTAAGTCTCACATAAGAAGTTTTCCTCAGTCAAGGAAGAGCTTGGGCGTACTTGCTGCGCCGGCATCGTCGCCTCTGCAACGCCCATGTGACTTGTTCTCGTTGACTGAAACTTGCAGCGGCCGGCAACAGCGGCGGACGGCGTGGCGTTCCCCGAGGCGGCCCTGGGCCTGCGGCGCGGGCGGCCGACGGCAGCTAAAGCGGCAGCGGAGTGGTTGGACCATGTCCGGTCCGAGCGGCGCCGGAGCGAAGAGTACGAGTGAGGTCGCCCGTGCTGCCCGGGCGAGCGCTAACCCACAACCCAAATCGCTCGTGCAGCGGGGCTGCCCAACTCAAGGCTCGTTACCGTCTCACCCCTGGATTCGATCGCCACAGTAACCGTGCCAGCAAACTCTCGCCGGGTCACCACCCGCACCCGCGAGTCCAGGCTGATCCCGACGCTGTCGAAATATCGCAACATCTCGGGATCGGCATCAGAGATGCGGGCCACGGTGCCGGTCTCACCGTTACGGCATTCCCACAACTGACGTGCCGGCGGAGTCGGCACCTGCCCATCGGGAGCAGGAATGGGGTCGCCGTGCGGATCGCGGCGAGGAAAGCCCAGCTTGGCGTCGATACGCGCCACCAGCCGATCCGACACCGCGTGCTCAAGAATCTCCGCCTCATCGTGCACTTCGTCCCAGCCATAGCCAAGTTCGTTGACCAGAAATGTCTCCAGCAAGCGGTGGCGACGCACCATTGCAAGTGCCGCTCGCCGACCGGCATCGGTCAACGTCACCGCGCCGTACTTGGCGTGGTTGACCAGGCCCTGCTCGGCGAGTTTGCGGACGGACTCCGAAGCCGTGCTGGCTGATACTCCAATCTTCTCAGCCAGCATCTTGGTGCTGACCCTCTCCAACGACCATTCCTGGGCCGTCCAGATGACCTTCAAATAGTCCTGGGCAACCGCGGTGAGACCGCCAGGCTCGTCGTCAGCCTTCACAAAGTGCAAGTCTAGGCCGCTCGAGTGGCTGCCGGGCGTCGCCACCTGTTTGGCCACGCCGCGCCTGCACCGGTAGTGCCGGCGGTGGCGGTATGGCCGGGGGGCTGCAGAAACTGGCGGCTGCGGCGTCGCCAGTGTCGGCAGCGGCAATGACGGCGGATCTGGCGGCGCTGTGGCAGGACAGCGCCGCCGTGACCGGCAGCGCCGCCAGTCGCGTGCGGGCCTGTGTTCGCAGCTCGCGGCAGCGACCTATCGGTGACGAGCATTGATGGCTACCCTTGCGCCCTCGAAGGCAATTGTGAGGAAATATTCAAAACCGCTTGACTGACTATTAATTCTTCAGTGACAATTACTTCAGTTTCACTTGGGCCCGGGCGGCCCGGCAAACCTTGCCGGCCCGCGCGGCAAGTCCACGGGCTCGGCAGGAGGCGCTGATGTCTTACACGCGTGACCCCGCAGGCGCTGGTCAGCGCCGCAATCGGCGACTTGGCGATTATCGAGACGTGGGCCAGGCGCGTATGCAAGCGCCGACTCCGATGCGCGCGGCCCGCGCGACGCCCATGGGCTACGGGCGCAGACGGTTGACCGTTAGTGCGCCCAATTGATTCAACGGGATGCCGGTGATTGCCGGACAAGTTCCCGCCAGTCCGTTGGTTACTTCAATGCAAGGAGTCGGTGATGTCGTATCTGCGGGTTGTGCCGGAGCTGGTCGGTGTCGCGGCTGGTGATTTGGCCGGTATCGGGTCGGCGATCGATACGGCCACGTGGGCGGCATCGGCGTCGACGACGGAGTTGATGGCGGCGGGTGCCGATGAGGTGTCTGCGGCGGTTGCGGGTCTGTTCAGCGAGCACGGGTTGGCTTACCAGGTGGTCAGCGGGCAGGCGGCGGCGTTTCATCGCCAGTTGGTGGACGCTCTGGCTGCCGGCGCCGGGTCTTATGTGAGTGCCGAGGCCGCCGGTGCGTCACCGCTTCAATTGCTCGAGCAGCAAGTGCTGACTGCGGTGAATGCCCCGACTCAAACGTTGCTGGGGCGCCCGTTGATCGGGGATGGCGCCGCTGGCGGGACTGTGAACGGGGTGGGGCAACCCGGTGGTGCTGGCGGACTCTTGTACGGAAACGGGGGTACCGGCGGTGCCAGTACGGTTGCCGGAGCCGCCGGGGGTGCTGGCGGCAGTGCCGGGCTGTGGGGGAGCGGCGGGGCAGGCGGGCAAGGTGGATCCGGTGCGGCAGGCGGTAGCGGCGGTACCGGCGGACTGCTGTACGGCAACGGCGGCGTCGGCGGGACCGGCGGAGCCGCCTCGGCTGGCATCAACGGCGGCGTTGCGGGGCGCGGAGGCGACGGAGGAAGTGCGGTGGTCTTTGGCAGCGGTGGAAGCGGTGGCCACGGCGGGACAGGGTTAGCCGGTGCCAACGGGACCAACGCCCTCCCCAACGGCACCACCGCTGCGACCGGAAGGTATGGCACGACGAGTCAGCTGACCTACGGTGGTGACTTCCAAGTAGGTGCGGGTTCGGGAACCGCCGGGGCCAGTGGTGGTGCTGGTGTGAACGGCGGCACGGGCGGAGGCGGCGGCGAAGCTATTGCGAGCGGCGTCAGCGGCGGTTCGAACAGTATCCAGGCGTCCGGCGGTCCGGGCGGCGCCGGAGGCTCCGCCGGTGCCGGCGCCACTGGCGGCGCTGGCGGTGCCGGCGGCGCAGCCATCATCGACGATTCCACCGCCGCCGGCGGCTACGCAATCGCCTACGGCGGCCAAGGGGGTGAAGGGGCGCCGGGCGGAGTTTTCGGTGGCGCGGGCGGCGCCGGCGGTGACGGCGGCACCGCAAGCGCATCCATACCGAATGATGCTGGAATCGCGCTTGGCGGCAAAGGTGGCCCGGGCGGTGCCGGTTCCAGCGGTGTCACCGGAAATGCCGGCGGAACAGGCGGCGCTGGCGGCAATGGGGGTCGCGGCGGGCTGCTGGTCGGCAGCGGTGGTGCTGGTGGCATCGGGGGTGTCGGCGGCCACGGAGGCGCCGGTGACATTGGTGGCGCAGGCGGCATCGGCGGTAACGGCGCTGCTGCCACGGTCAACGGAAGTTCGGACATCACCAATGCCACCGGCGGCAACGGCGGTGACGGGGGTGCCGGCGGCGCCGGCGGCGACGGCGGTGTCGGTGGCGCTGGCGGAGCCGGCGGTCAGGGCGGCGCAGCCGGGTTGCTGGCGGGGACCGGCGGTGCCGGCGGAGCCGGCGGCAGCGGCGGTGATGGTGGCACCGGTGGCCAGGGCGGCAACGGAGCCGCGGGGGGTGCCGCCGGCGGACCTGGCGGGTACGACGGCATCGTTGGCGACGGCGGTGACGGCGGTGGTGGTGGAGCCGCGGGGGTTGGAGGCAGCGGTGGAGCGGGCGGGTCCGGCGGCGTTCTCACCGGCGGTGGGGGAGCCGTGGGCTCGGTGGGCAGTGGTGGTTCCCAAGGCGCGAACGGAACTAACGGCCAGCAGGGATGATTCCGTTCTGTGCGCACAAAGCACAGGCTGTGGCGAGTCTGAACGTTGACCTTGGCGGCCGGACCTGGTCTGCGGGGTCAGGAAAGTCGCGGAAGAAGGATGAGCGGGGTTACCCGCCCACAACAACGATGCATGATTGCACGCGGCGGGCCCGTGCGGTGTACGCCAGTGCGAATTTTCCATCTTGCGCCGACTATTAGGCTTGCGGGCGTGCAGCGGTGGCGGGGCCAGGACGAGATCCCCACGGACTGGGGCAGATGTGTGCTGACAATCGGGGTGTTTGACGGTGTTCACCGCGGACATGCCGAGCTGATCGCACACGCGGTGAAGGCCGCCCGCGCCCGCGGCGTGCCGTCGGTGCTGATGACCTTCGATCCGCACCCGATGGAGGTGGTGTACCCCGGCAGCCATCCCGCGCAGCTGACCACGCTGACGCGCCGCGCCGAGCTCGTCGAAGAACTGGGCATCGACGTCTTTCTGGTGATGCCGTTCACCACCGACTTCATGAAGCTCACGCCCGACCGCTACATCCACGAGTTGCTGGTGGAGCACCTGCATGTGGTGGAGGTGGTGGTGGGGGAGAACTTCACCTTCGGCAAGAAGGCGGCCGGCAACGTCGAAAGCCTGCGCAGGGCAGGTGACCGGTTCGGGTTCGCGGTCGAAGCGATGTCGCTGCTGTCCGAGCACCACAGCAACGAGACGGTGACGTTCTCCTCCACCTACATCCGGTCGTGCGTGGACGCCGGCGACGTGCTGGCAGCCACCGAGGCGCTGGGCCGGCCGCATCGGGTGGAGGGCGTCGTGGTGCGGGGCTACGGGCGGGGCGCCGGGCTCGGCTTCCCTACCGCGAATGTGGCGCCGCCGATGTACTCGGCCATCCCCGCAGACGGCGTGTACGCCGCCTGGTTCACCGTGCTCGGGCACGGGCCGGTGACCGGTACCGTCACCCCCGGTGAGCGCTACCAGTCCGCGGTGTCCGTGGGCACCAACCCGACGTTCTCCGGGCGCACCCGCACCGTGGAAGCGTTTGTGCTGGACACAAACGCGGACCTGTACGGCCAGCACGTGGCGCTGGACTTCGTCGCGCGCATCCGCGGCCAGCAGAGGTACGACTCGGTGGACGACCTGATCGTGGAGATCGGCAGGGACACCGAGCGCACCCGCGGACTGCTGACTTAGCGCTGACGTTGCTTTAGGCCCCTGCTAGACTGCCCACGACATCGGCGCGTGCTGCGGTTCGCGGTGGCCGTGCCGTCAAATCCCTGATCGCGGACCTATTGATGGAGATATTTTCGTGGCGCTTACTGCCGAGCAGAAGAAAGAAATTCTGAAGTCTTACGGTCTGCATGAGACCGACACCGGATCGCCCGAGGCGCAGATCGCGCTGCTGACCAAGCGCATCGCCGACCTCACCGAGCACCTGAAGGTCCACAAGCACGACCACCACTCGCGCCGCGGCTTGTTGCTGCTGGTGGGGCGGCGCAAGCGGCTGGTCAAGTACCTGACCCAGGTCGACGTGGAGCGGTACCGTTCGCTGATCGAGCGGCTGGGCCTGCGCCGCTGACCCGTGGCGCGCCGGGCGTCGTGGCGGCCGCCATCCTGGCCGTCGCCATCGGCGCACTGACCGGGTGTTCGGCGGGGAAGAGCGGCTCCGACCTCACCGAATTCAAAGTGGGGGATTGTCTCAAGCTCGGCGGCACCGCCGACCACCCGGAGGCCGCAAAGGCCCCGTGCGGAAGCCCGGCGTCCAATTTCAAGGTGGTCGCTTCGGTCGCCGACCGCGACCAGTGCCCGGCCGACGTGGATTCGTCGTATTCCACCCACAACTCGATCAGCGGCACCAACAACACGGTCTGTCTGGACATCGACTGGGTGATCGGTGGCTGCATGAGCGTGGATCCACACCACCGGGCCGACCCCTTCCGGGTCGATTGCAGCGACACCGCCGTGCCCAATCGGCAACGGGCCACACAGATCCTGCGAGACCTCGACCCACCGGTCTCGGTCGACCAGTGCGCCAGCGGCCTGGGTTACACGTACTCCCAGCGCCGGTTCGCCGTATGCGTCGAGGACATCAGCAGCGCACCCCGGAGCTAGTGGTCGGACGCTGCTGACAACGGGTTCGGCTCAATGGCACGAGTTAGCCGGTGTAGAGTGAGGTCGTTCTGGGCCGGTTCGGTCCGGACAACTTGGTGCGGCTCACGCATCCGCGTGCGCCGTCCCAGCGAGTCACCATGCGTACCACGGGAAGCAGCTCTGTATCGGACGGTCTTCGGTAGTGGCTGCCGTGCTCCCTGGATCTGGGGTAGGTCGGCAGCTTCGATCGATGGCCGTAGCCGTATTCAGATGATGATCTCTGGTTTGCTCCGCAAGGAGCTGATCTCTTTCCGGTTCGCGTGGACCCGCGAAACAGCTGAATAACCAGAGAGGCCGCACTGACGTCATGTCTGCGACTGAAATTGAAGAAGGCGTCTTCGAGTCGACTGCCACCATCGACAACGGAAGCTTCGGTACCCGCACCGTCCGGTTCGAGACGGGACGCCTGGCCATGCAGGCCGCCGGCTCGGTGGTCGCCTACCTAGACGAAGAGAACATGCTGCTGTCGGCGACCACCGCCAGCAAGAACCCCAAAGAACATTTCGACTTCTTCCCACTGACCATCGATGTCGAAGAGCGGATGTACGCCGCGGGACGCATCCCGGGCTCGTTCTTCCGTCGTGAGGGCCGTCCGTCCACCGACGCGATCCTGACCTGCCGGCTCATCGACCGGCCGCTGCGCCCGTCGTTCGTGGACGGCCTGCGCAACGAGATCCAGGTCGTGGTGACGATCCTGAGCCTGGACCCGAACGACCTGTATGACGTCCTGGCGATCAATGCCGCCTCGGCATCCACCCAGATCTCCGGCCTGCCGTTCTCCGGACCGGTCGGCGGCGTCCGGGTGGCGCTGATCGACGGCACCTGGGTCGCTTTCCCCACCGTCGAGCAGCTCGAGCGGGCGGTGTTCGACATGGTCGTGGCCGGCCGCAAGGTTGACGGAGACGTCGCGATCATGATGGTCGAGGCCGAGGCCACCGAGAAGGTCATCGAGCTCGTCGAAGGCGGTGCCCAGGCGCCGACGGAAACCGTGGTCGCCGAGGGTCTCGAGGCCGCCAAGCCGTTCATCGCCGCGCTGTGCACCGCGCAGCAGGAACTGGCCGACGCCACTGGAAAATCGGGCAAGGTGGCGAAAGAGTACCCGACATTCCCCGACTACGAGGAAGACGTCTACTACTCGGTGGAGTCGGTGGCCTCCGACGAACTGGCCGCGGCGCTGTCCATCGGCGGCAAGGCCGAGCGCGACAAGCGCACCGACGAGCTCAAGGTCCAGGTCCTCGAGCGGCTGGCCGGCACCTACGAGGGCCGCGAGAAGGAGATCGGCGCCGCGTTCCGTGCGCTGACCAAGAAGCTGGTTCGCCAGCGCATCCTCACCGACCACTTCCGCATCGACGGGCGCGGCACCACCGACATCCGCGCGTTGTCGGCCGAGGTCTCGGTGGTACCGCGGGCGCACGGCAGCGCGCTGTTCGAGCGCGGCGAAACCCAGATACTGGGGGTGACCACCCTGGACATGGTCAAGATGGCCCAGCAGATCGACTCGCTGGGGCCCGAGACCTCCAAGCGCTACATGCACCACTACAACTTCCCGCCGTTCTCCACCGGTGAGACCGGCCGGGTCGGTTCGCCCAAGCGCCGCGAGATCGGGCACGGCGCGCTCGCCGAGCGGGCCCTGATTCCGGTGCTGCCCAGCGTCGAGGAGTTCCCGTACGCGATCCGGCAGGTGTCCGAGGCCCTGGGCTCCAACGGTTCGACGTCGATGGGATCGGTCTGCGCGTCCACGCTGGCGCTGCTCAATGCCGGTGTGCCGCTCAGGTCGCCGGTGGCGGGCATCGCGATGGGGCTGGTGTCCGACGATGTAGAGGTCGACGGAAAGACCGAGCGTCGGTTTGTCACCCTGACCGACATCCTGGGCGCCGAGGACGCGTTCGGCGACATGGACTTCAAGTGCGCCGGCACCAAGGACTTCGTCACCGCCCTGCAGCTGGACACCAAACTCGACGGGATTCCCTCGAAGGTTCTGGCCGGCGCGCTCGCCCAGGCCAAGGACGCGCGGCTGACCATCCTCGAGGTGATGGCGGAGGCCATCGACCGGCCCGACGAGATGAGCCCGTACGCCCCCCGGGTCACCACCATCAAGGTCCCGGTGGACAAGATCGGTGAGGTCATCGGGCCCAAGGGCAAGGTCATCAACGCGATCACCGAGGAAACCGGCGCACAGATCTCCATCGAGGACGACGGCACCGTGTTCGTGGGCGCCACCGACGGCCCGTCCGCCCAGGCCGCGATCGACCGGATCAATGCCATCGCCAACCCGCAGCTGCCGACGGTAGGCGAGCGGTTCCTCGGAACCGTGGTCAAGACCACCGATTTCGGTGCCTTCGTGTCGCTGCTGCCCGGGCGTGACGGCCTGGTGCACATCTCCAAGCTCGGCAAGGGCAAGCGCATCGCGAAGGTCGAGGACGTGGTGAACGTCGGCGACAAGCTGCGGGTCGAGATCGCCGATATCGACAAGCGGGGCAAGATCTCGTTGGTCCTGGTGGACGACGACGATTCCGCTGCGGCTCCGGAGGACTCAGGAGCGGCTCCGGCCGATGCCGCGTCGGTCAGCAGCTGATCCCGGGGGCGGCCCGCAGCGGGGCGCGGGGGGTGTGCGCCGCACCACGTTGCCGGGCGGTCTGCGGGTCGTCACCGAATACCTGCCCGCGGTGCGCTCGGCGTCGGTAGGGGTGTGGGTGGGAGTGGGCTCCCGCGACGAGGGCACCACCGTGGCCGGAGCCGCGCACTTCCTCGAGCATCTGCTGTTCAAGTCGACCCCGACCCGTTCGGCGGTGGACATCGCGCAGGCGGTGGACGCCGTCGGCGGTGAGCTCAACGCCTTCACCGCCAAGGAACACACCTGCTACTACGCGCATGTGCTGGACGCCGACCTGGCGCTGGCGATCGACCTGGTCGCCGACGTGGTGCTCAACGGCCGGTGCGCCGCCGAAGATGTGGAACTGGAACGCGACGTGGTCCTCGAGGAGATCGCGATGCGCGACGACGACCCCGAGGATGCGCTGGCCGACTTGTTCATGACGGCGCTGTTCGGTGACCACCCGCTGGGCCGACCGGTGATCGGCAGCACCGACTCGGTGTCGGCGATGTCGCGATCCCAACTGCACTCGTTTCACCTGCGCCGGTACACCCCGGAGCGGATGGTGGTGGCGGTGGCCGGCAACGTCGAGCACGACGAGGTCGTCGCGCTGGTGCGCGAGCACTTCGCGGCCCGGCTGGTCCGAGGGCGGCGGCCCGTGGCGCCGCGCAAAGGCGCGGGCCGGGTGACCGGCGATCCCGGCCTGGTGCTGGGGCGCCGCGACGCCGAGCAGACGCACGTGTCGCTGGGGGTGCGCACGCCGGGGCGCGGCTGGGAGCACCGCTGGGCCTTGTCGGTGCTGCACACCGCGCTGGGCGGCGGCCTGTCCTCGCGGTTGTTCCAGGAGATCCGTGAGGCGCGGGGGCTGGCCTACTCGGTCTACTCGTCGCTGGACATCTTCGCCGACAGCGGCGCGCTGTCGGTGTACGCCGCCTGCCTGCCCGAACGATTCGCCGACGTCATGAAGATCACCACCGCGGTGCTGGAATCGGTGGCCCGTGACGGCATCACCGAGGACGAATGTCGCATCGCCAAAGGTTCGCTGCGCGGCGGACTGGTGCTGGGCCTGGAGGATTCCGGCTCCCGGATGAGCCGGATCGGCCGCAGCGAACTGAACTACGGCGCCCATCGCAGCATCGAGCACACATTGCGGCAGATCGCGCAGGTCACCGTTGATGAGGTCAACGCGGTCGCCCGGCGCCTGCTGACCAAGCAGTACGGCGCCGCTGTTCTCGGTCCGTACGGCGCGAAACGATCGCTGCCCCAACAACTTCGAGCGATGGTAAGTTAGCCCGATGGTTTTGGGTTTCTGGGACATTGACGCGCCGATCGTGGGTGCGCCGATGGCCGGTGGCCCGGGCACCCCGGCCCTGGCCGCGGCGGTGTCGAACGCCGGTGGGCTCGGTGTCGTCGCCGGCGGTTATCTGACCGCGGAGCAGTTCGCCGACGACATCGTGGCCGCCCGAAAGGCCACCACCGGGCCGATCGGTGTCAACCTGTTCGTGCCCCAGCCCAGCGTCGCCGACTGGGTGCAATTGGAGTACTACGCCGAAGATCTCGAAGAGGTCGCCGACCACTACCGCGTCGAAGTGGGTCGCCCAGAGCACGGCGACGACGACGACTGGAAACGCAAGCTCGAAGTGGTGGCCGATATGCGCCCGGAGATGGTGTCGTTCACCTTCGGCGCCCCGCCACCGGATGTCATCCGCATGTTGAGCGCGCAGGGACTACTGGTGTCGGTGACGGTGACGTCGGCCTACGAGGCCGGGGTGGCCATCGCCGCCGGCGCGGACAACCTGGTGGTCCAGGGCCCCGCGGCCGGCGGACATCGCGGCACCTTCGCACCGGACATGGAGCCGGGTGCGGAGTCGCTGGACCAATTGCTGGACCGCATCGGTAGCTCGCACGACGTGCCGCTGATTGCGGCCGGTGGCCTGGGCACCGTCGAACAGATCGCGGCGGTGTTGCGCAGGGGTGCGGTGGCCGCTCAGGTCGGTACCGCACTGCTACTGGCCGATGAAGCCGGCACCCACCCGGCCTATCGAGTCGCCCTGAAGAACCCGGAGTTCGACTCGACCGTGGTCACCCGGGCGTTCTCCGGCCGCTACGCGCGCGGCCTGGCCAACAACTTCACCCGGTTGCTCGATCACGTTGCGCCGCTGGGTTATCCGGAGGTGAACCAGATGACCAAGCCGATCCGGGCGGCCGCGATCCAGATGGAGGATCCGCACGGCACCAACCTGTGGGCGGGCGAGGCCTACCGGCAGGCGCGCAGTGGGCCCGCGGCCGACATCGTCACCGCATTGGCGCCCTACATCCGTTAACCGGCCAGCACCCCGGCCGCAGCGGTGAACGGCAGCCCGAGGTCTTCGGCCACATGGTCGGCCAGCAACGCCCCGGCATGGGTCGAAAGCCCTTTGGCCAGAGCGGGATCCGAGCGGCACGCCGCCCGCCAGCCCAGGTCGGCCAGCCTCAACACATAGGGCATGGTGGCGACGGTCAGCGCGTAGGTCGACGTCTTGGGTACCGCACTGGGCATATTGGCCACGCAGTAGAAAAGCGTGTCGTGCACCGCGAAGGTGGGCTCGTCGTGTGTGGTCGGGCGGGAGTCCTCGAAACAGCCACCCTGGTCGATGGAGATGTCCACCAGCACTGCCCCCGGCTTCATCTGTGCCACAAGTGAATTCGGGATCAGGCTGGGCGCCTTTGCGCCCGGGACGAGTACCGCCCCGATCACCAGGTCGGCGCGGGTGACCGCGCCCTCGAGTTCGTAGGCCGACGAGTAGCGGGTGCCGATGCGGCCGGCGAATTCCGCATCGAGTAACCGGAGCTTGTGCAGGTTGACGTCGAGCACCATGACGGATGCCCCCATGCCGGAGGCGACCCTGGCGGCGTTGTAACCGGCTGTGCCGCCGCCGATCACCACGACGTCGGCGGGTTTCACGCCGGGCACCCCACCCATCAGGGCGCCGCGGCCACCCTGGGTCCGCATCAGGTGGTATGCGCCGACCTGAGCGGCGAGGCGCCCGGCGACCTCGCTCATCGGAGCCAGCAGCGGCAACGATCCGTCGGCGGTCTGGACCGTCTCGTAGGCGATCGACGTGGCGCCGGAGGCCAGCAGCGCGTCGGTGCACGAGCGCGAGGCGGCCAGGTGCAGATAGGTGAAAAGGACTAACCCGGAACGCAGGTGCCCGTACTCGGCCGGCATCGGTTCTTTGACCTTGAGCACCAGCTCGGCGTCGGCCCACACTTGTGCCGCGGTGTCGGCCAGTACGGCACCGGCCGCTTTGAACTCGGCGTCGGAGATCGCTGAACCGTCCCCGGCGCCGGCCTGCACCAGTACTTCGTGGCCGTGCTGCGTCAGTTCGGCAACTCCGGCCGGGGTGATCGCCACCCGGAATTCGTTGTTCTTGGTTTCGGTCGGTATGCCGATGCGCATGAGCCAATTTTGAAGAAACTATCCAAATATGGCAACAGTAACGAATTATCTTCTATAGATTCGCCTGATGACCGACATTTCAGTCAAGGGCACGGTCGAAACCGGCGGGAGCCCGAAGGATGTTCGCCCGGCCGATCTTGATGACGTGGACCGGCGGATTCTCAATCTCCTCCGCGGTGATGCCCGGATTACCAACGCCGCGCTGTCTGCCGCTGTCGGTATCGCGCCATCGACGTGTCATGGTCGGGTGCGACGCCTCGTGGAGATCGGCGTGATCCGCGGCTTCTACGCCGACATCGACCCGGTGGCGGTGGGTTTGTCGTTGCAGGCGATGATCTCGGTGAAGCTGCAGTCCGGCGCACGCCGGAAGATCCGCGGTTTCATCGAACAGATCCGCAGCAAGCGGCAGGTCATCGATGTTTATTTCCTCGCCGGCGCCGACGATTTCATCCTGCACGTCGCGGCGCGCGACACCCAGGACCTGCGTTCATTCGTGGTGGAGAATCTCAACGCCGACGCCGACGTGGCAGGGACTCAAACGTCATTGATCTTCGAGCATCTGCGTGGGGCGGCGCCGATCTAGCGGGCAAAAGCCTGGCTATGATCAGCCCATGAGCGAGCCCTCCGCGACCGCGACCGTGCAGATCGACGCCAGCCCCGAAGCGGTGTACGGCCTGCTCACCGACCTGCCGACGTTGGCCGAACTGGCCGAGGAGACGGTGTCGATGGAGCTGCGCAAGGGTGACGCGGTCACCGAGGGGGCGGTGTTCGTCGGGCACAACGAGAACGGCGGCAAACGCTGGGCGACGAAGTGCACAGTCACCGACGCCGAACCCGGCCGGGTCTTCGCCTTCGATGTGCGGCACATGGTGTTCCCGATCGCCCGCTGGCAGTACGACATCGTCGCGGCCGACGGCGGCTGCCGGGTCACCGAGAGCACCTGGGACCGGCGGCCCGGTTGGTTCGCCAAACTGGCCGTGCGGGCCACCGGGGTGTCCGACCGGACCGCGGCGAACCGCAAGCACATCGAGCTGACGCTGCAGCGCCTCAAGCAGCGGGCGGAGCAAAGGTAGTACCGCGGGTATCGCATACTTGGGTCATTTCAGTACACTTGCCGGGCGAGGCAAGGGGGCCGTGATGACCACAGTTGACGATCGGGCGGTAGGTCCGCATTCCAGCAAATCGGACGCCGCCGACCATGAACGCCTGGTACTGGAAGCTCGCGATGTCGAGTTCGACTGGGCGAATCTGCCATTTCACTACGTTCCGGGCGAACCGATGGCCACCCACGTGCTCAACGTGCTGCACCTGCTGCTGCCCGCGGGCGAGGAGTTCTTCGTCGACGTGTTCAAGAAGGCGCTCCCGCTGATCAAGGACGATCAACTGCGCCTCGACGTGCAGGGATTCATCGGCCAGGAGGCAATGCACTCCCAGGCGCACTCGGGCGTACTCGCCCACTTCGACGCGCAGGGCATCGACCTGAAGCCGTTCACCGACCAGGTGCGCTGGCTGTTCGAGAAGCTGCTGGGGGAGAAGCCGCATCGCAGCCAGCGCCGCCAGCACAGCTGGCTGCTGGAGCAGGTCGCGTTCATCTCGGCGATCGAGCACTACACCGCCGTGCTGGGCGAGTGGATCCTGGACTCGCCGGAGCTTGATGAGGTGGGCACCGACCCGATGATGCTGGACATGCTGCGCTGGCACGGGGCCGAAGAGGTCGAGCACAAAGCCGTGGCATTCGACACCATGAAGCATCTGCGGGCCGGGTACTGGCGGCAGGTGCGGGCCCAGCTGGCTGTGACGCCGGTGCTGACGTTGTTGTGGATCCGGGGGGTGCGGTTCATGTACTCGGTGGACCCGTGCGTACGGCCCGGCACCAAGGTGCGCTGGCGCGACTTCCTGCGGGCCGCACGACGCGGTCTGGTGCCTAAACCGCGGCGCTTGATCGGGGTCGTCGGGTCCTATTACCGGCCGGGCTTTCACCCGTCCCAGCTGGGCGGACTGGAGCGGGCCGTCGACTACCTGGCGGTGTCGCCGGCCGCCCGCGCATCGCACTGAAACATGGCTGTTGTCAGAGCTTCTGACGGCGTCGCCCTGGCCGTGCACCCGTACAACGAGGTCGACCCGGCGCGCCCGACCATCCTGGCCATCCACGGCTATCCGGACAATCATCACGTCTGGGACGGCGTGGCGGAGCTGCTTGCGCAGCGCTACAACGTCGTCGCTTACGACGTTCGAGGTGCCGGTGAATCGGCTTCTCCGGCCAGTAGATCCGGCTACCGGCTGGAGCAGTTGGTAGCCGACATCGGTACCGTGATCGACAGCTTGGGCGTCGAGCAGGTGCACCTGTTGGCACATGACTGGGGCTCGGTGCAATCGTGGTCGGCGGTCACCGACGACACGGTCCGGGCCAAAGCCGCTTCCTTCACCTCGATCTCGGGCCCGCACGTGCGGCATATCGGGCGGTTCGTGCGCTCGGCGCGCAAGCCACGCGACATCACCGCGGTGGCCCGGCAGGCCAGTTCGTCGGTGTATGTCGGGTTCTTCCTGAGTCCGTTGTTGCCGGAGGTGTTCTTCCGGTCCCGGCTCGGAGTGAAGGTCGTCGAGAACCTGGAACGTTTCGGCAGGTCGAGCACGCTGAGCCGCCGTGCCAAGTCTCCCCGCGCGATCGGCGACTATCTCAACGGTCTGAACCTGTACCGCGAAAACCTGCCGGCCCCGCTGGTGTCGCCGGGCCCCGAGTTGCCCCAGACCACCGTCCCGGTACAGGTACTGGTCCCACTCAAGGATCTGTTCATCACGCCGGCCCTGCAGCGCTACGTCGGGGCGATTCCACCGACCGGCAGGGTGGTTCCGGTCCAGGGCGGGCATTGGGTGGTCACGTCGCGCCCTGACGTCATCGCGCGGCTGACCGGGGAGTGGATCGACCGGGTCGTCGAGGGCATGCCGGCCGGCGAGTCGGAGGTGCGAGGTGGCCCCCGCGAGGTGAGTGGCAAGAAGGCGCTGGTGACGGGGGCGGGCGCCGGCATCGGGCGCGCCACCGCGGTGGAGTTGGCCCGCCACGGTGCCGCCAAAGTGGTGGTCGTGGACCGGGACCTCGGTGCGGCCGACGAGACCGCGGATGCCGTCCGTGCGGCCGGCGCCCAAGCGGCCGTCTACCAGGTCGACGTCACCGACGAAGACCAGGTGAATCGGCTTGCGGCACAGGTGCATGACGAGCACGGCGTGGTCGACATCCTGGTGAACAACGCCGGCATCGGGATGGCGGGGCGATTCCTGGAGACGACGTTGCGACACTGGGACGACATCATGGCGGTCAATGTGCGTGGTGTCATCACCGGCAGCCGGGCGTTCGCTGCTCAGATGGTGGAGCGCGGCGAGGGCGGAACGATCATCAACCTCTCGTCGGCCGCGGCGTTCCTGCCGTTCAAGTCGATGGTGGCCTACAGCACGACGAAGGCGGCGGTGCTCGGGTTCAGCGAGGCGCTGCGTGCCGATCTCGCCGACGAGGGCATCAGCGTCACGGCCGTGTGCCCGGGTTTCGTCAACACCAACATCGCCAAGAGCACGGTCTACGCCGGTATGTCGGCACAGCAACAGGAGCAGGCCCGGGCGAAGGCGGACGCCGCCTACCGGCGGCGTAACTTCACCCCTGAGGCCACCGCCAAAGCCATTGTCAAGTCCATCAAGACCGGGCCCGCCGTGCTGCCGGTCGCCCCGGAGTCCAGGCTCGGTTATGCAATGCGGCGTATCAGCCCCTCGGCGATCCGGCTGCTGGCCCGGCTGGAAATCCGGCAATAGTGGGGAATGTGATTGTGGCGGAGAGCATTTGGACCAGTCGGCCCGCCGACCTGTACGGGCGCCGCGACCACGATCGTTTCTTCACGGCGCTGTGGGGCATTCGCACCATGATGGGCGGGCTTTCCGCGGCTTCGCGGTGGAAGCCCTCGCGGGTGGTGCCGGTGCCGCGCACGCACCGCGCGAGGATCATCGAACGCAGACTTGTCGCTCCCGATGTGGTCGCGCTGACGCTGGCCGACCGGGACGGCGGACTGTTGCCCTCGTGGACGCCGGGCGGGCACATCGATGTGCAGCTGCCCTCGGGCCGTCGCCGGCAGTACTCGCTGTGCGGACCGCCCGGGCGCCGGACGGACTATCGCATCGCGGTGCGCCGCATCGCCGACGGTGGCGGCGGCTCAATCGAGATGCACGAGGCCTTCGACGTGGGCGACCCGCTGGTGTTCGAAGGCCCGCGCAACGCGTTCTACCTCGGATCATCCGAGCGCGACGTGTTGTTCGTGATCGGCGGCATCGGGGTGACGCCCATCCTGCCGATGATGAGGGTCGCCGCCCGGCGCGGAATCAACTGGCGCGCAGTCTATGCCGGCCGTAGCCGGGAGTATATGCCGCTGTTGGACGAGGTGCTGGCGGTGGCGGGCGAGCGGGTCACGGTGTGGGCGGATGACGAACGCGGCGGGATCGCATCGATGGGTGACCTGCTGGCCGGTGCCGGGCCGACGACGGCGGTGTACGTCTGCGGACCGGCCGCCATGCTGGAGGGGGTCCGCCTGGCCCGCAACCAACACGCCAGTGCCCCGTTGCATTACGAACGGTTCAGTCCGGCGCCGATCGTCGACGGTGCTCCCTTCGAGCTGGAGCTGGCGCGTTCGCGTCAGGTGCTCAGTGTCCCGGCTAACCGCTCGGCCCTCAGTGTCATGCTTGACCGCGATCCGACGACGGCGTACTCCTGCCGACAGGGGTTTTGCGGCACCTGCAGAGTCAAAGTGCTTGCCGGGCAGGTCGATCGACGGGGACGCACCGCCGAGGGCGACGACGAGATGCTGGTATGTGTCTCGCGTTCGGACGGCGGCCGGCTCGTGATCGACCGCTAGAACACTTTCCGCTCGGTGAGAACGTCGGCGTAGGCGGCAATGTCCGCGGCGAACAACGCCGGTTGCTCGAAGGCGGCGAAATGTCCGCCGCGTTCTTGCACGGAATAGTGCACGAGGTTGTAGCGCGCAGCAGCCCATGCCCGCGGTGTCTGCAGGATCTCGCCGGGGTAGACGGCATAACCGGTGGGAACGTCGACGCGGCCGGCCCACTCGCTGAGCGGACCGGTGCCGGCTCGCGCTGATTCGCAATACAGGCGTGCCGCGGAGGTACCGGTGCCGGTGAGCCAGTAGAACATCAGGTTGTCGATGAGCCGATCCGTACCGATGGGCATGCCCTCGGCAAGGTCGCACCAGGCGTGGAACTTCTCGAGTATCCAGCCGGCCAGGCCCAGCGGTGAGTCGTCCAGGCCGAACCCCAGCGAATGCGGCCGTGTGGACTGCAATTCCATGTAGGCGGTGCCGTCTTTGATCCGCTCGACACCGGCGGCGACGGCCGCCCATTCCGCTTCGGTGACATTCGCCAGCAGTTCGGGGTCGTTCTGGTCGGGCGGTGCGAAACACATGTTGGTGTGGATCGCGACGGCGTATTGCGGGTAGTGCTCACCGAGATGACGGGTGACCAGTGCCCCCCAATCGCCGCCTTGCGCCAGATAGCGTTCGTATCCCAGCTGGGCCATCACGTCGGCCACGGCCGCGGCGACCCGCGCGACGTCGACCCCGCGCTCCCGGGTGGGGCCGGAGAAGCCGTAACCCGGCATCGATACCAAGACCACGTGAAAGCGCTGCCGCAGCAGCGGCAGCGCATCGAGAAATTCGACGATCGAACCCGGCCAACCGTGCGTGATGACCAGTGGGATGGCGTCCTTACGCTCTGACCTGGCGTGCACGAAGTGCACCCGCTGCCCGGCGGCCTCGGTGACGAAGGAGCCGGCCGCGTTGACCTCGGCTTCGGTGGCCCGCCAGTCATAGTGGTGCAGCCAGTGCTCGATGACGTTCTTGAGGAAGGTCTGGTCGGTGCCGTAATCCCAACCCGCATCGGCGATTTCGGCCGGCCAGCGCGCCGTGTCGAGACGGTGGCGGAGATCGTCGAGCGTTGCCTGGGGTACATCGAGGGGATAGGGCCGGATTCGGGCGTCGACGGCCCGGGCGCTCGGCGCGGTGACGGGTGGCGCGATCAACGAGACCACCGGGGCCGGCCCCGGCGGTTCCGCAACGGCGGGATGCGCGACCGCCTGCTCGCCGCCGGCCGCTGCGGGCTCCGCACGGTAGAGGCGGTAGCCCACGTGCGGCACGGTCACGCCCGGCAGCGGCTTCCACACGTAGGTGCGGTCGTCGAGTTGGAAGCCGTTCTTCTCGTAGAAGTTGCGCGCCTTCTGGTTCTTGTCGGCGCACCACAGGATGATGTCGTTGTCCGGATAGGTGCGCAGCGCCTTGTTCAGCAGCATGCCGCCGATGCCGTGCCGCTGATTGTCCTCGACGATGTAGAGCGCATCGATCTGAATGTGCTTGGGATTCGACAGGTCCGGACCGAACATCGTCATCCCCAGCAGTTTGCCCCGCGCCTCGGCCATCCACAGCTGCCAGCCGCCCCGTTTGAGCGTCGTTGGATAGAACGTGTCGACCCAGGTCTTCGGCGTGCTGATCATGTCCAGCACGTGCATGGCCACGATGCCGTTCCAGGACTGTCGCCACACCGGATAGTGCATCGCCGCCACCCGGGCGTAATCCTTCGGTTTGGCCTCGCGGATCCGGATATCGCTGGATCTCACGTGCGCACCCCTTTCCGACGTCTCGACCGTCTCAGCCTAGAGAGGCGCCGTTGCGCCGCCTGCTGCCGCATGCCTACGGCCCGGCCCGTTCGTCGTCGTTGTCGTTGAGGAGGCGTTCGGGGTGGTGATAGTCGTTGGTGCGGGGTCCGCCGCGGTCGAAGTGCGCGGGTGGGGTCCACGCGGTGCGGTGGTTGGGGAGTTTCCTTGTGTTCCAGCCTTTCCCGACGAGTTTGTGGTTGGGTGCGCAGGTCAGGGTGAGGGCGTCGATGTCGGTGCGTCCGCCGGTGGCCCATTCGTGGATGTGGTGGACTTCGCACTTGTCGGCGGGCACGTCGCAGCCGGGGAAGGTGCAGCCGCGCTCGGCGGCGAACAGCGCCAGGCGTTGGTCGGCTGAGGCGATGCGGCGGCTGCGCCCGAGGTAGAGGGGCCGGTTGGAGTGGCCGTCGAAAACGGCCAGGTAGTTGTAGGCGCGTCCGGCCATGGCGATGAGGTCGCGCATCGGGATCGCGGTGCCACCGGCGGTGACACCCTGCCCGGTGGCGCTGCTCAGCTCCTGCAGGGTGGTGGAAACCACCTCGGTGACAGGTAAACCGTTGTGCCGGCCGAGGGCGGGGTCGCCGAGCTGACGGCGCAGCAGGATGTTCAGGGCGTCGTGTTGGCGTTGGCCAGTGCTGCGGGTGTCGGTGGCCGCGGCCTCGTCGCCGGTTTCGTCGGTGGACGAAGGGTTCTGGTCGTTGTCGGGGTGGCACATGCCGGGGGCGGCGAAGCGGGCCAGCCACGCCTCGATGCTGGCGCGCAGTTCTGGGGTGGCGATGAGGGTGGCTTCACTCATGCCGTCGGCGCGTTGGCGTTTGAAGGTAAAGCTGCGCTGACGGGCACGGTCTCGGTCGGAGAACTTGCCGTCCGGGTTGATCAGGATGGCGGCGCGTTTCGCGGCTTTGTCGAGTTGGTCGGGGCGAAGTTGGGTGGCGTGGTGGGCCAGGAAGGCCTCGGCCTGCTCGACGACGGTGACCGCAACGTCCTCGGGTAGGTCGCGGACGAAGGTTTGGATGACGCGCAGGTGTTCGGGGTCGAGCAGTCCCCGGCGCCACGCCAGGGCGGTGGCCGGCAGCTCGGGAGGTAGTTGCTGGCCGGTCAGAGTGGTGCGGGGGGAGAGTTGGGCGGCGTCGCGGATGCGGCGGCGGGCTTCGGTGTATGTGATGCGGCACCAGTCGGCGACGACCTGGTGGGTGGGTCCGCCGATCTCGGCGGGGTCTTGGGTCGCGAGGCCGGCGATGATGTCGTGGCTGATCACGGCCTGCTGGCGGCGCGAGGTCTCCAGACGTTGCAATGCGCGGCATCGCACGACGGGGTCCAATATCCGGTGTTGCAGTTGACGGAGTCCGGCGACGGCTGCGTCGAGTGCGTCGAACGCGGTGACCACCTCAGCCGGCGCCGTTATCGCACTCATGTTCGAATTCTATGGCGCGCCCGGCGTGCCGCGCCGCTCGGGAAGCACGGCCTGTGGACAAACACCCAACTGTGGACAAAACCCACCGCAGTAGGCTGCACGCCATGCGAGTAGGCGTGCTGGGAGCTAAAGGCAAAGTCGGAGCGACCATGGTGCGGGCGGTCGAGGCCGCAGCCGATCTGACCCTGTCGGCCGAGGTGGACGCCGGCGACGCATTGAGCCTGTTGACCGACGGCGGCACCGAGGTCGTCATCGACTTCACCCATCCCGACGTGGTGATGGGCAACCTGGAGTTCTTGATAGACAACGGAATTCACGCCGTCGTGGGCACCACCGGGTTCACCGGCGAGCGCATCGAGCAGGTCGAGTCCTGGCTCGCCGACAAGCCTGGAACCTCCGTACTGATCGCACCGAACTTCGCCATCGGGGCCGTGCTGTCCATGCACTTCGCCAAACAGGCCGCGCCGTTCTTCGAGTCGATCGAGGTCATCGAACTGCATCACCCGCACAAGGCCGATGCGCCTTCCGGCACCGCCACCCGCACCGCCAAGCTGATCGCCGAAGCCCGCAAAGACCTGCCGCCCAACCCCGATGTCACCAGCACCAGCCTGCCCGGTGCGCGTGGTGCCGACGTCGACGGCATTCCGGTGCACGCGGTTCGGTTGGCCGGACTGGTCGCCCACCAGGAGATCCTGTTCGGCACCGAGGGCGAGACGCTGACCATTCGCCACGACAGCCTCGATCGCACCTCGTTCGTGCCCGGCGTGCTGCTGGCAGTGCGCCGCATACGGGAGCACCCCGGCCTGACCATCGGGATAGAGCCGCTGCTCAACCTGCAATGACGAGAACCCTGCGGATCCAGCTGCTGATCGCCTTCCTCTGCGTGGCGATGCTGGTGTACTTCGTGCTGCTCGGCCGGACCGCACTGGTGCTGGTCGGTTCGGGCCGGGCCGCCGCGGTTGGCCTGGGATTGGCCCTCCTGATCATGCCGTTCCTCGGATTGTGGGCGATGATCGCGACGCTACGAGCCGGGTTCGCCCACCAGAAGCTGGCCCGCCTCATCGCCGATGACGGGATGGAACTCGACGTCAGCGCGTTGCCACGACGTGCGTCGGGCCGCATCGAACGAGGTGCCGCCGACGCGTTGTTCGATGCCGTGCGCCGCGAACTGGACGACGATCCGGACAACTGGCGCCGCTGGTACCGGCTGGCGCGGGCCTATGACTACGCGGGGGACCGGCGCCGGGCCCGGGAGGCGATGAAGACGGCGGTCCAGTTGGAGGCTCAACGGTGAAGCTGCTCATCGTGCACCACACTCCGTCGCCGCACTGCCAGGCGATGTTCGAGGCGGTGGTGGCCGGGGCGACCGATCCCGACATCGAGGGCGTTGAGGTCATTCGCCGCCCCGCCCTCACCGTCTCGCCGGTCGAGATGCTGGAAGCCGACGGGTACCTGCTGGGTACCCCGGCCAATCTCGGATACATCAGCGGCGCACTCAAACACGCCTTCGACCAGTCGTACTACCAACTTCTCGATTCCACCCGCGGCCGGCCGTACGGACTGTGGCTGCACGGCAACGAAGGAGCCGAGGGAGCGGCGCGCGCGGTAGACGGGATCACCGGGGGCTTGGGGTGGGTGAAGGCGGCGGATCATGTTGTCGTGTCGGGCAAGCCCACCAAAGCGGACCTGGAGGCGTGCTGGAATCTTGGCGCGACGGTCGCCGCGACGCTGATGAGTTGATCCGTAGTGACTTTGAGCCGCGCGCCCACGCACTCGCCGCCGGGCCACCCAGCAACCCGCCTGTGCCCCGTTGGGTTGACGAAGTGGTTACGTTAGCGGCGAAGGCCAGTCGGGTGAACGGCCGTCAGGGGACAGCCATCAGGTCGGAAGTCCCCCAGACGGTGTCCATAGGCCCCTGTCCCGCGCGCCGGCGCACGACCAGACTCGACCGGATGAGCACATACACCAGGCCGCGGGTTCGAGATGCGGTACGCAGCTTCAACAAGCGCGTACTGAACCCCGCAATGATGCTGCTGGCCGGCCGCCGCTACTGGTATGCGTCAACCATCCGGCACGAGGGCAGGAAATCGGGCAAGAACTATGCCACCCCGATCGTCGCAATTCCGGTTGACGAAGGCCTTGTCGTGCCACTGCCGTACGGTTCGGGCGTCGATTGGCTGCGCAACGTGCGCGCCGCCGGATCTGCGACCATCAGGTGCAAGGGCCAGACCTATCACGTCGTGAAACCCGAAGTTGTCGGTGCGGCCAGCGTCGAACCACAGCTGTCGGCGGCTCGACGCCGGATCTTCCGGGCCGCCGACGTCGACAGCTACGCGAAGTTCACCCTGGCCTGAGTCAGAAGTTGCCCCTACCGTTTGTCAGTAGACGACGGTGAGGAACGTGCATGCCTGCAGTAGTGGAGATTTCGCGCACCGGCAACCCCTTCCCGCGATCCGGGATCACCGTCGACGGCGTGCCCCGCTACGACGGCATTCCGGCCACCTTGCTGGATATGCTGGCCGAGCAGGTCAGCGCCCACCCCCACAGCGAAGCCGTTGTCGAATTGGGCTCCGGCCGCCTCACCTACCGTCAGCTCTGGGACCGCGCATCACGCGTCGCCGGCGGTCTGCGCGCGGGTGGCCTCAAACCCGGTGACCGCGTCGCGGTGCGCTACCCCGCGGGCCTCAAGTGGGTGCTGGCTTTTTGGGGCACCGTGATGGCCGGCGGCATTGCGGTCGCGGTCAACACACGCTCCGCGCCACCGGAGGTCGAGTTCGTGCTGTCCGACGCCGGGGCCCACATAGACCTCGACGCAAGCACACCGCTGCCCGACGGTCGGCCCTACGCCACCGATCAGCTTGGCCCGAAAGACGTTGCGGCACTGTTCTACACCTCGGGAACCACCGGCTATCCCAAGGGGGTGCCGACCACCCACGAAGCATTCGTGACCAACACCGAGAACGGGATCCGCTGTCTCAACCAGCCGAGGGACCTCGGCGCGGACCTGCGCACCCTCATCTCAGTGCCGCTGTTCCACGTGACCGGTTGCAACTCTCAGCTGATGGCGGCTACCCGGCTCGGCGGTGCAGCGGTGATCATGCCGGCGCTCAACATCGAGGAGCTGGTTGCCGCCCTGGCGTCCGAGCGCATCTCGGTGATGGTCACCGTGCCGGCGATATATGCGTTACTGCTGCGACACAAAGGCTTCGGCGCGTCCGACAGGTCCGGTGTCCGCTGGGTGGGCTACGGCGGAGCGCCCATCGCGCCGTCATTGGTGCGGTCGGTCAAGACCGCGTTTCCTTACGCCACGGTGTTCAACGGCTACGGCATGACCGAGACCGCATCCCTGATGACGGTGTTGCCCGACGCCGAGGCCATCGAGCACGCCGATTCGGTGGGTTACGCGGTGCCGTCAGTGGATCTGGGCGTGATCGCGATGGAAGACGGCCGGCTGGTCGGCGAATTGGTGGCCAGAGGCGCCAACGTCACCGCCGGTTACTGGAACCGGCCGGAGGCCACCGCCAGCACCATCGTGGACGGCTGGCTGCACACCGGGGACGTGGTACGCGTCGATGACGCCGGACGCGTGCACCTCGTCGACCGGCTCAAGGACCTGATCAACCGGGGCGGCGAGAACATCTCCAGTGTCGAGGTCGAAGCGGCGCTGTTGGCCGCTCCGGGCGTCGTCGACGCGTGCGTCCTGGCGGTGCCGGACGAGGTCATGGGGGAGAAGGTGGGTGCGGTGCTGGTCGGGGATCAGGTCGATGTAGCGGCGGTGCTCGAGCACTGCCGCGATCAGCTCGCCGACTTCAAGGTCCCGCAGTACGTCACGGTGGTGACCACGCCGCTGCCGCGCAACGCCGGCGGCAAGCTGCTCAAGGGCAAGCTCCGTGAGCAGGTGCAATGGGGTCCCGCGCTGCGTTGAGCTGACCGCGCTGATCGAGGCGAACACGTTCGGGCAGAACATGCCGGCCATCGCGCCACCGAGGCGCGCTACAGCGAAATGTGGGCCCGAGACGCTTCGGCTATGTACGGCTACGCCGCCACCTCAGCGGCGTCGGGAAGCATGCCGCCAAGCCGGCCGCGGCCGCCCATCGCGCTCAACCGGCGAGCGGCGCCGCAGCTCCGGTGGCAGCCAAACTGGGCAAGGCGCGCCAGGTGGGTGAGCTGCCGGCAAACTGGTCGAATTCGGAGCGGGCGACGCCTGCCGCCCCGGCTGTGGACGGCACCTACTGGGCGGTGCCGCAGGACGAAGAATCTTCCGGAGAACCGACATTTGCGCCGGGGAGTGTCGCAGCCATCTTCGCCGACCGGCTCCACGAGGGGCAACGCTTCGGAGTGAAGCCGACCGTGATGCCCAAGCAAGGGCTGCTCTGAACCGCGCCGTACTGTGGGCGTTATGCGGCCATCACCGCGCGATGTCCTGATCGCCAACCGCGGCGAGATCGCTCTTCGCATCATCCGCACCGCAACCGAACTGGACATCCGGACCATCGCGGTCTACGCCGAGGACGACGCCGACAGCCCGCATGTGCACGCGGCCGATGAAGCAGTCGCTTTGCCGGGCAACGGCGTAACTGCCTACCTCGACCAGGCCGCGGTGCTGGCCGCAGCGAAAGCGTCGAATGCGACGACGATCCACCCCGGCTACGGGTTCCTCAGTGAGAACCCCGATTTCGCCCGGGCCTGTGCGGGCGCCGGGTATGTGTTCGTCGGACCTCAGGCCGGCGTACTCGAGCTGGTAGGGGACAAGTCCTCGGCCCGCGCCGCCGCGATCGCCGCCGGCGTGCCGGTGCTGACGGCCACCGAGGGGCCGGGCACTGTCGAGGAGATAAGCGCATTCTTCGGTGCCCGGGACGGCGCCATCATGATCAAGGCCCTGGCCGGGGGCGGTGGGCGGGGCATGCGCAAGGTCGAGCGAGCTGATCAGATCGACGACGCCTACCGACACGCCGCCGCGGAAGCTCAACTCGCATTCGGTAACCCGGCGGTGTTCGGAGAAGCGCTGCTGACCGACGCGCGACACATAGAAGTGCAGATCGTCGCCGCACCGGCCGGGCACCAAACCCATGCCCTTGCACTGGGCGACCGGGACTGCAGCGTCCAGCGCCGTTATCAGAAACTGGTGGAAATCGCCCCCGCCCAGAATCTTTCCGACCAGGTGCGCCGCGCCCTGCACCAGGCGGCTGCGCAACTATGTGCCAGGGTGCGCCTGTCCGGAGTGGCCACTGTCGAATTTCTGGTCCGCGGCGAGAAGTTCGTCTTCCTGGAAATCAATCCGCGAATCCAGGTGGAACACACCGTCACCGAGGAAGTCACCGGCGTCGACCTGGTCGCCATCCAGCTGGCCATCGCCGCAGGTGCGTCGTACCACCAGTTGCGACTTCCCGCCGGAATCGCCTCTGACGGAACGGAAGTCATCGGCGAACCTGCAGGGTGCACGGGCATCGCGATCCAGACTCGGGTCAACATGGAGTCTTTCGCGCCAGATGGCTCGGTGCTGCCGGCTGCCGGTACCCTATCGGTGTTCTCGCCGCCGACCGGGCCAGGGGTGCGTGTCGACACCTACGGGCGGCCGGGGCTGACGCCCAGTGCTAGCTACGATTCGCTGCTGGCCAAGGTCATCACCCATGTGCGCAGCACGTCGTTTGCCGCCGCGGTCCGCAAGGCGCACACCGCCTTGACCGAGTTCGGCATCGACGGTGTCGCCTGCAACATTCCCGTTCTTCGAGAGCTGCTGTCGGACGCTGATTTTCAGCGCGGCGGGGTATCGACGACCTTCCTCGACGACAAGCTCCCCGCCCTCGTCGCTGCGGCGGCCTCGCATCAGTGTCAGTACCCGGCCCACGTTGCGGCGGTCGAACTCTACCCGGGTGAGGAGCTGTTGCGTGCTCAGCTGGCCGGCACGGTGGTCGAGGTGGTTCCCGATGGTGCCGAGGTGGCCGGCGGAGGGCAAGTGGTCGTGCTGGAAGCGATGAAGATGCAACACGTCCTGGCCGCACCGGGCGCGTTGCGCACGGTCCGGAGCCTGGTGACTGCCGGCCAGGTGGTAGGAACGGGGGACCCGCTGGTGGTCTTCACTCGTAGCGGATCCGGACCCAACGGCGAATCGGTCTCGGCAACACTCGATCTCGATCGGCCAAGGGCGGACCGCGACGAGGTTCGGCAACGACACCTGATCACTCTCGACGAGGGGCGTCCGGCCGCTGTTGCCAAGCGGCACAAGCTGGGTCGGCGCACCGCGCGGGAGAACATCAGCGACCTCGTCGACCCGGGCAGCTTCGTCGAATACGGTGCGCTGGCCATCGCCGCCCAGCGCAGCAGGCGTTCCGAAGATGACTTGATCGCCAACACCCCGGCCGACGGGTTGGTCGCCGGTTTGGCCACGATCGGCGCCGATCGATTCGGGCCGCAGGCTGCCGCAGCCGTCGTCGTGTCCTACGACTACACCGTGCTGGCCGGCACCCAAGGCATGCGAAATCACGCCAAGACCGACCGTGTCTTCGACTTGGCGGTCCGAAAGCGGCTCCCGGTGGTGCTTTTCGCCGAAGGCGGCGGCGGGCGCCCCGGTGACACCGACGTCGGGGGGATGGCGGGACTGGACGTGCCGACGTTTCGCTTGCTGGCCGGGCTGTCCGGGCGGGTACCGCTGATTTCGATCGTGTCCGGGCGGTGCTTCGCCGGAAATGCTGCGCTGGCCGGAGTGTGCGATGTGATCATTGCGACCCCGGATGCCAACATCGGGATGGGTGGCCCGGCGATGATCGAAGGCGGGGGACTGGGAAGCTATCCGCCCGAGGCGATCGGGCCGATCGATGTGCAGCGACGCAACGGTGTAGTGAGCCTGGTGGCTGCCGACGAGGCGCACGCGGTGGCGCTGGCGAGGCGATATTTGGCGTACTTCCAAGGTGCCGAGGCCGACTGGGCGGCACCGGATCCTCGTCTGGCGCGACATGTGGTGCCCGAGAACCGCTTACGCGCCTACGATGTGCACCGGGCGATCGAGAGCATCGTCGACGTGGGTTCGGTGTTGGAGCTGCGTCCGGACTACGGGCTAGGCGTCGTCACCGCGCTGGTACGGGTTGAGGGCAACGCATATGGCTTGATTGCCAATAGCAGTCATCATCTCGGGGGCGCTATCGACGCAGAGGCGGCCGACAAGGTCGGCGACTTCCTCACACTCTGCGAGTCGTTTCGGCTGCCGGTCATCTCTCTCTGCGACACGCCGGGATTCATGGTCGGACCGGAAGCGGAAAAGGAGGCCGCGGTAAGGCGTTTCGGCCGGATGTTCATCCTAGGCGCGCAGTTGACGGTGCCGTTCGGAATGATCATCTTGCGCAAGGGTTACGGCCTGGGCGCCATGGCGATGGCCGGCGGCTCGTTTCGTGCGCCGCAGTTCACGGTCGCCTGGCCCACCGGCGAGATCGGCGGCATGGGGCTGGAAGGCGCTGTGCGCCTTGGCTTCAGCAAGGAGTTGGCGGCAGCCGAGGATGAAAGCCAACGCCAGGCACTGTTCGACAAGCTGGTCGCCGCCGCCTATCAACACGGCAAGGCGCTGCGCGCCGCCACCACGTTCGAACTGGACGACGTGATCGACCCGGCAGAGTCCCGGTCCTGGATCGCCAGGCTGCGAGAACCCTGACGTTTCTGGGCTACGTTCCGTCAATCCCGTTCTGCCCGAACAGCAGCCCCCCGACACCACCAATCCCACCGATTGCACCGGGGGCAGCGGCAAACCCGGCATTACCGCCGTTGCCGCCGTTTCCGATCAGCTGGGCGGCGCCGCCGCGACCACCGTTGCCCGCCGTATTGAGGCCGACGTTATACCCGCCCTGGCCTCCGTTCCCGCCGTTGCCGATCAGGGCAGCCCTACCTCCGGCCCCGCCATTGCCCGAGGCGCCGTCACCGTCGCCGCCGCTTCCGCCGACTCCGCCGTTGCCGTACCACCCGATCGCGTTACCGCCGGCTCCTCCCGCCCCGGCACCGAAACCACCACTCCCGCCGGCACCTCCGGAGCCTGCGAGTCCTCCGCTGTTTCCGCCTGCGCCCCCGTCTCCGCCCGTGGCTACGGTGGAGACGCCGCCGGTGCCACCGCCGCCGCCATTACCGAAAAGCATTGCGGCGTTGCCGCCTTTCCCGCCCGCACCGCCCGATCCGAAGTGGGATCCGCCGCCGAGACCGCCGGCCCCGCCATTGCCGAAGAACACGCCCGCATTGGCCCCGGCGCCTCCGGTCCCGCCGGTGATCGTCTGGCCGAAGCCGCCTCGACCGCCCGCGCCGCCGGTGCCGCCCAATGCGCCGGCCCGGCCGCCGGCACCACCGGTCCCGCCGGTGTTGGCGCTGTCGCCGCCATTCCCACCCGCGCCGCCTGCGCCGATGAGCGCAGCGCCGGTACCCCCGGAACCCCCGGCCCCGCCGACGTGGCCGCCACCGCCGGCGCCGCCGGTGCCGCCGTTGGCGTAGAGCACACCCCCGTTACCGCCCGCACCCCCAGTTCCTCCGGTGAATCCCGCATTGCCGGAGCCGTCCCCGCCGGCGCCACCGTCACCGCCGCTGCCGAAGAAACCGGCACCGTTGCCGCCCTTGCCCCCGATGCCGCCCGAGCCTTCAGGGGAATCACCGCCAGCGCCGCCGGCGCCGCCGTCGCCGAAGAGCAGACCGGCATTCGCTCCGGCCCCTCCTGCTCCGCCGGCTCCGAAGGTGGCGAAGCCGCCCCGGCCGCCGGCTCCGCCGGAGCCGCCGAGGGCTCCCGCACGCCCGCCGTTGCCGCCGGCACCGCCGTTGACGAAACTGGAGCCGCCGTCGCCGCCAACGCCGCCCGCGCCGAAGAGCGCGGCCCCGTTGCCGCCGGTGCCGCCGTTGCCGCCAACGCCGCCAGCGACCCCGCCGGCGCCGCCGGCGCCGCCGCTACCGAAGAACGCACCCGCCGAGCCGCCGGCGCCGCCCGCTGCGCCGGCGGCGGCGGCTAACGGTGCGCCGTTTCCGCCGACTCCGCCGGCGCCACCGTCGCCGAGGAATAGGCCGCCCGCACCGCCGGTTCCGCCGACACCGCCATTCGCTCCCGGCGAGCCCCCGCCTGATCCGCCGGTTCCGCCATTGCCAAACACGAGACTGGCTCCGCCCGCTCCGCCAGGGCCGCCATTGCCGGTAAGACCGCGTCCCCCGGCTCCTCCCATGCCGCCATCGCTCAATATTCCCAAGCCACCGGCTCCGCCGGCGCCGCCGGTCAACCCGCCGCTGCTCAGACCGCCGGCACCGCCAACCCCTCCTGGGCTGAACAATCCACCCATTCCGCCTTGGCCACCGGTGCCACCGACGCCGCCGGGACCGGTGGCGGCTCCGCCGGCTCCACCGGTGCCGGCGGAGCCGAACAGCAGACCGGCCGCGCCTCCGTTGCCGCCGGGCCCGCCACTGGCGCCGTCGGTGCCTGACCCGCCTGCCCCTCCGTTGCCGATCAATATGCCGCCGGCTTTGCCGTGCTGTCCTGTTCCCGGGGCGCCATTGGCGCCGTTACCAATGAGCGGGCGCCCCAGCAATGCCTGAGTGGGCGCATTGATCACATCCAATAATGCCTGCTGGGCGTTGGCGGATTCAGCAGCGGAATAGGCGCCCGCACCTACCGCCAAATTGTTGATGAACTGGGCATGTAGGTATTCGGTGTGAGCGTTCAACGCCTGATAGTTCTGCGCGTGTTCGCGAAACAGCGCCGCGATCGCCACTGACACCTCATCGACGGCCGCCGGCGCCAACTGTGCTGTCGGGATTGCCGCCACTGCGGCCGCCGCGTTGATCGACGAGCCGACCGCCGCCAGTTCCCTGGCCGCCAACTCGATGAAGTCCGGTATCGCGGCCAAGAACGGCATCTTGTCTCCTCGCTGAGAGTGGCGGATCCGGCACGATTTGTCTTGGCGGGCGACTTTACTTTCCCGCTGGAAGGCCGTCTAGCAATAACCGGCTCTTCGCCTGTCGGGACGGAGAAAGCTCGGCGTGTCGCTAGCCGGGTCGGGGGTTGATGATGGAGTACCGGTACCCCCCCCGGCGCGGGTGCTCGACACCTCTGCGGCCGCTCCAAGCGGTCGTCCCGCCAATTGCTGGCTGATCGGCCAATTTTGCACAAAGATCGGGCGTAACCGATTCCGCGGTCCTCTTTCCGGCACACATGCAGCAGAAGGCGAAACACTATGACTACATTCGATTTGAGCGGCCGCACCGCGATTGTCACCGGCGCCTCCCGGGGTATCGGACTGGCAATCGCGCAGAAGTTGTCTGATGCCGGCGCGAACGTGGTGCTGACCGCCCGCAAACAGGAGGCGGCCGATGACGCAGCCGCACAGGTGGGCGACCGAGCCGTCGGGGTAGGAGCACATGCGGTCGACGAGGACGCCGCGCGGCGCTGTGTCGACCTCACCCTCGAGCGCTTCGGCAGGGTGGACATCTTGATCAACAACGCCGGCACCAACCCCGCGTACGGCCCGCTGATCGACCAGGATCACGCCCGCTTCAACAAGATCTTCGACGTCAACCTATGGGCGCCGCTGTTGTGGACGTCGCTGGTGGTCAAGTCGGGGATGGGGGAGCACGGCGGCGCGATCGTCAACACCGCGTCGATCGGGGGCCTGCACCAGTCCCCGGCGATGGGCCTCTACAACGCCACCAAGGCCGCACTGATCCACGTGACCAAGCAACTGGCACTGGAACTTTCACCCCGCATCCGGGTGAACGCGATCGCACCCGGCGTGGTGCGCACCCGGCTCGCCGAGGCGCTGTGGAAGGACCACGAAGATCCGCTGGCCAGCTCCATCGCGCTGGGCCGCATCGGAGAGCCAGACGACATCGCCGACGCGGTGGCCTTCCTGGTTTCGGATGCGGCCCGCTGGATCACCGGTGAGACGATGGTCATCGACGGTGGTCTACTGCTGGGGCCGGCGCAGGGCTTCCAGTCCGGAGGCGGGCAGTGACCACCGAAGCCGAGTTGGACGCGCTGGTGGAGACGCTGCTCGGCGAGCATGATCCGGCCACCACCGCACCGCGGGACTTCCTGGGTGCGCAGTACGACGCGGGTCTGGCCTGGGTACATCTGCCGGTCGGTTTCGGAGGGTTGGGACTGCCGCGGACTGCGCAGGAGCGGGTGGACACCAGGCTGGCTGACGCGGGCGCTCCGATCGGTGGCACCGTGAAGAACTACATCGGCATGGGCATGGCCGCGCCGACGATTGCGGCGTTCGGGACCGACGAGCAGAAGCGAAAGTTCCTGCGGCCGTTGTTCACTGGTGACCACATCTATTGCCAGTTGTTCAGCGAGCCCGGCGCCGGATCCGACTTGGCCGCCGCGGCGACCCGGGCCGTGCGCGACGGCTCAGGAAACGGGGACTGGATCGTCAACGGGCAGAAGGTGTGGACTTCCCAGGCGCAACACGCGCAGATGGCGATCCTGGTCGCGCGCACCAACCCGGACGTGCCCAAACATGCCGGGTTGACCTACTTCCTGTGCGACATGACCCAACCCGGTGTCGATGTGCGACCGCTGCGCCAGATCACCGGAGAGGCGGAGTTCAACGAAGTGTTCCTCACCGACGTCCGGGTGCCCGACGCCAACCGGCTCGGCCCGGAAGGCGGCGGCTGGCGGGTGGCGACCACGACGTTGAACAACGAACGTGTCGCGATCGGTTCGCGTGCCGGCACTCCGCGCGAGAGCGGCCATATCGGCAAGGTCACCAAGGCGTGGCGCAATGATGCGGCGCTGCGCAACCCGGCCATGCACGACGACTTGATGCGGTTATGGGTCGACGCCGAGGTACTGCGTCTGACCGGCGAACGGGTGCGCCAGCAGGCCGCCAGCGGTCAGCCCGGCCCGGAGGGCGCCGGCATGAAGATCGCCTTTGCCCGCATCGCGCAAGCGATTTCGGGGTTTGAGATCGAGCTGCACGGTGAGGCGGGCCTGGGTTACGACGACTGGACTTTGCGCAGGCCGGAAATCGTCGATTTGACCGGTCGCGAGCCCGGCTACCGCTACCTGCGGGCCAAGGGCAACTCGATTGAGGGGGGCACCTCGGAGATTCTGCGCAACACCGTCTCCGAGCGGGTACTGGGTCTACCCGGTGAACACCGGGTGGACAAGGCCGTCGCTTGGAAGGACCTGCCCCGATGAGCGATCTGTTGTATTCCGACACCGAGGAGGCACTGCGCGACGGTGTTCGGCAGTTGTTCGCCGAACGGTGTTCGCTTGAATCGGTGTCGACATGCTATGACGATGCGCCACAAGACTTTTCCGCCGTCTGGCGCACGCTTGCCGGAGAGCTGGGGGTGGCGGGCTTGTTGGTGCCGGAGTCGCTCGGCGGGGCCGGTGCGAGCGCCCGCGAGGCCGCGGTCGTCATGGAGGAGATCGGCCGGGCCGTGGCACCAGTGCCGTACCTGTCCAGCGCCGTGCTGGCCACGGTCGCGCTACTGCGGGCCGGTGACACCGAGACGGTGTCGGCGCTGGCCTCCGGTTCCGTCACCGCGGCGTTGGCGGTTCCGCTGTCCACCGCTCCGTGGGACTCGATCACCGGGTTGACCCGGGCCGGGGATGGATTGAGCGGGCGGATCACCAGCGTGGCGGGTGCCGTCGGGGCGGACGTGCTGGTGGTGCCCGTCGCCGGCTCGGATGGGCTTGAACTGCACATCGTTTCGGGTGACGACGGCGGTGTCGAGATGACACCGCGGCTGGCTCTGGACATGACGAGGCCGCTGGCGGACGTGACCTTTTCGGGGGCTGCATCGACAGCGGTCGGTAGCGGAGCGGAGGCTGTTCGCGCCGCTCTGCAGGCCGGGGCGGCATTGCTGGCCTCCGAGCAACTGGGCTTGTCGCAGTGGTGCTTCGAGACCACGCTGGCCTATGTCAAGGAGCGCAAGCAGTTCGGCCGCGCCATCGGCTCTTACCAGGCGATCAAACACCGGATGTCTGACCTGTGGTTCGAGGTCAGTTCCGCGACGTCGGTGGCCCGCTACGCCGCCGACACCAGTGCCCGCGACGACGATGACGCGCCGGTCGCGGCTTGCCTGGCACAGTCCTACTGCAGCGCAGCCGCAGTGCATGCTGCCGAGGAGTGCATTCAGCTGCACGGCGGCATCGGGATGACGTGGGAGTATCCCGCGCACTTGTTCCTCAAGCGGGCCAAGAGCGACCAATTGGTGTTCGGCACCGCCTACCGGCACAGGTCGCGGCTCGCCGAGTTGGTGGACCTGCCCGTCACCTGAGTTCCGCGGGACCATCCCCGCGGCGACCATCCCCGCGGCACCCCGCGGCACCCCGCGGCACCCCGCGGCACCCCGCGAGCAGACATAAACTCGCACAAGATCGGCGCGTCGGATGCGAGATTGTGTCTGCTCGCGCGCTTCCGGGGCGCGAGACCCGGCCGCGTTGGGACGCGCACGGGTCTGACTAAGCCTTCAATGCCTCGCCAAAGGTCTCTGTCAGTGCGGCCCAATGCCTTTCGTCGGCGGCAGCGTCATAGGGCGCATTGTCCGGGACCGCGAACCCGTGCCCGGCCCGATACCACTCGATGCGGTGACGCACACCTGCTGCCGTCAGCGCCTTGCCGAGCTGCTCGGCCTGCTCGGCAGTGAATGACGGGTCGTTTTCGGCGCCACCCACGTACACCAGCGCGTTCATGCGCTCGGACAGCAGGTGTGGACTGTCCTCGTTGTCGGTCACCAGCCCGCCGCCGTGGAACGACGCCGCGGCGGCGACCCGGTCGGGGAGGCGGCCGGCCAGCAATACCGAGATGCGCCCGCCCATGCAATAGCCGCATAGACCGAAACGATTGCCGGTCACCTCAGGGCGGTCGGACAGGTAGTCGAACAATGCCGTGGCGTCGCGGGTAATCCGGTCCGGCGTCACCGTGCCGAGCATGAACATGATGCGCGCGCGCTCCTCCGGGTTGCTGAACGCCGTCGCCATGTCGAAGGGTTTCCAATCGCCCTCGCGGTAGTACACGTCGGGAAGCAACACCGCGTAACCGGACTCCGCCAGCCTGGCCGCCATATGGTCGAACGTGTCGCGCGCACCGCCGGCGTCGGGGAACATCACCACCCCGGGCCACGGACCCGTGCCGTCCGGGGTGTACAACGCGACGTTGCAGCTGCCGTCGGGAGTGGTGACACTGTCGGTGAGTTTCGGCATGTCTTCTGTTCTACTCCGCGCGCGACGATCCGACCCGCCGCGCCCGGCTGCGCCGCGCTTGCGATCGCCGCGGGGTCCGATGGCGGCGACCCGCCGCGCCCGGCTGCGCCGCGCTTGCGATCGCCGCGGGGTCTGATGGCGGCGACCCGCCGCGCCCGGCTGCGCCGCGCTTGCGATCGCCGCGGGGTCCGATGGCGGCGACCCGCCGCGCCCGGCTGCGCCGCGCTTGCGATCGCCGCTAAGCTAGCCGCGTGCCAATTGCGACGCCGTACGAGGATTTACTGCGTCAGGTGCTCGACACGGGAACGGCCAAATCCGACCGCACCGGCACCGGAACCCGCAGCCTGTTCGGCCAGCAGATCAGGTACGACCTGTCGGCCGGGTTCCCGCTGCTCACCACCAAAAAGGTGCATCTGAAGTCGGTCATCTACGAACTGCTGTGGTTTCTGCGCGGCGACTCCAACGTCAGCTGGCTGCACGAGCACGGCGTCACCATCTGGGACGAATGGGCAAGCGAGACAGGAGATCTCGGCCCAATTTACGGCGTCCAGTGGCGATCGTGGCCGACCCCGAGCGGCGAGCACATCGACCAGATCAGTGCGGCCCTGCATCTGCTGCGCACCGACCCGGATTCCCGGCGCATCATCGTGTCGGCGTGGAATGTCGGCGAGATCCCGCAGATGGCGCTACCACCATGTCACGCGTTCTTTCAGTTCTACGTCGCCGGTGGGCGATTGAGCTGCCAGTTGTATCAGCGCAGCGCCGACCTCTTCCTGGGCGTGCCTTTCAACATCGCCAGTTACGCGTTGCTCACGCACATGATGGCCGCCCAGGCGGGCCTGGCGGTCGGCGAATTCATCTGGACCGGCGGGGACTGTCACATCTACGACAACCACCTCGAGCAGGTGGCGCTGCAACTGACCCGCGAGCCCCGGCCTTACCCGAAACTCGTTCTCGGACATAGGGATTCGATCTTCGACTACACGTACGAGGACATAGTTGTGGAGAACTACGACCCGCACCCCGCGATCAAGGCCCCCGTAGCCGTATGAGAGTCGGCCTGGTCTGGGCTCAGTCGACGTCCGGCGTGATCGGTCGCGGTGGTGACATACCCTGGCGAGTGCCCGAGGATCTGGCTCACTTCCGGAAGATCACCATGGGGCACACGGTGGTGATGGGCCGACGCACCTGGGAATCGCTGCCCTCGGGCTTTCGCCCACTGCCCGGCCGGCGAAACGTCGTGCTGAGCCAGCAGGCGAACTTCCGGGCCGACGGAGCCCAGGTGGTCGGTTCGCTCGAGCAGGCCCTGAGCGAACCGGAGACCTGGGTGATCGGCGGGGGTCAGGTCTACGCGCTGGCATTGCCGCAGGCCACGAGGTGCGAGGTCACCGAAGTCGATATCGACCTCCCACGCGACGACGAGGACGCGCTGGCCCCGGTGTTGGACGAGACGTGGCAGGGTGAGGCGGAGGAGTGGCAGGTCAGTCGCGCGGGGCTGCGCTACCGGTTCCACACCTACGTCCGCCCATAAGCGGTCCCATATCCGCCGGCGATTGACCTGACATACTCGGCTGGGGGGCGGGCGGGTATCAGGCATGTCTAGAAGGGGGAATTGACAGTGGTAACCGAACCCGTGAAGACGTTTTCGCGCAAGTTCATCGGCTACGACCAGGCCGCGGTCGACGCGCACATCGAGGTGCTGACCACCAAACAGCGACTGCTGCGGGATGACGTCGAGAGCCTGCGGGCGCGTCTGCGGGATGCCGGCGACGAAGTTGCCGCACTGCGGCAGGAAGTGTCCTTGCTCACAGACACCTCACCGTCGCCCCACGCGATGCAACAGCGAATGGCCAAGATGCTGCGACGTGCCGTCGACGAAGTGTCACAGATGCAGGCCGAGGCGCGGGCCGAGGCGGACGCGCTGATCGCGGCGGCCGAAGCCGATGCGGAAGCCGAGCAGCAGAAGTCGCAAGAGCAATTGGCCGAGATGGCCGAGCGGCTCAAGGCGCTGCAAGCCGAGTACGACGAGACCAGGGCGAAGCAGGAAGCCGAACTCGCCGGCATGCGCGCGGACACGCAAGCCGAAATTGATGAGGCGTGGCGGAAGGCCCAGCAGGAACGTGACCAGCTTCTGGCCGATACCAGGCACGAGGCCGATCATTATCGGGACAAGGCGCGGCGTGCGGTGGACGAGGCCACCCAGCAGCGAATCCAGGTGCTCGAGCAGCTGATGCGCGTATACCGCGACCTCGAACCGGTGCCTGCCGCTCTGCAGGCGGCATACCAAGCCCAAAACCAGTCGGCGCAGGAGAGCCCGGCCGGCAACGGCGCGGAGCGCTCGGAGCACAAAGTCAGTGCCGGATAACCCGCGGCGGTATCGCCGCTGATACGCGCGCAGCGGTATCCTCGGCGCCGTGTCGGCCCGCAACGCCAAGCTGACCGCCGTGCAGGCCCGGCGGATCGCCGTTGCGGCGCAAGGGTTTAGCGAACCCCAGCCGACGGGCGCGGTCACCCGTGCCCACCTGCGGCGGCTGATCTCGCGGATCCAGGTGCTGCAACTGGACTCGGTCTCGGTCGCGGTACGCGCGCATTACGCGCCGGTGTTCAGCAGACTGGGGCCCTACGATCGCGAGGTGCTGGACCGTGCGGCCTGGGGCTCGGCGAAAACCCGCTTGCTGACTGAATATTGGGCGCACGAAGCCGCGCTGATGGCCGTGGACGACTGGCCCCTGATGCGCTGGCGGATGCGTCAGTATCGCCATGGCCGCTGGGGCACCCACATCGTCAAGGCCAACCCGCACCTCGTCGAGGACGTCGTCGCCGCGGTCGCTCGCCTGGGGCCGAGCACTGCCGGACAAATCGAGGCGCATCTGGAAGGCGAACCGCGCCGGGCGAAAGGTGCCTGGTGGAACCGTAGCGACACGAAGTGGGTGTGTGAGGCGCTGTTCGCTTCCGGTGTGCTCACCACGGCCACCCGGGTAGGTTTCGCACGGCATTACGACCTGGTGGAGCGGGTGCTGCCGGCGCAGGTGCTGACCCGGCACGTCGAGGACGACGAGGCCATCCGCGAGCTCACGCTACGAGCGGCCTCCGCATTGGGCGTGGGCACCGAAGCCGACATCCGCGACTACTTCCGCCTGTCCGCCCAACAGGTCAAACCGGCCATCGCCGACCTGCTGGCAGCGGGTGAGATCGAGCGGGTCGAGGTGGAGGGCTGGCAGCCACCCGCTTACCTGCGGGCTCGTACCGTACCGCGCGTGGACCGCGGCACCGGGCTGCTCTGTCCGTTCGACCCGCTGATCTTCTTTCGGCCCCGGGTCGAGCGACTGTTCGGCTTCCACTACCGCATTGAGATCTACACCCCGGCGGCCAAACGGCAGTACGGCTATTACGTGTGGCCGTTTCTGCTGGACGGGCGCCTGGTGGGGCGGGTGGACCTCAAGGCCGACCGCACGGCTGACGCGTTGCAGGTGGTGGGTGCCTTCGGCGAGCCCGATATGTCGCGTTCCGAAGTTGCCGCGGCTCTGGCGACCGAACTCGAGTCGATGGCAGCGTGGTTGGGGTTAGGTGGTGTGGCCGTAACCGACCGGGGCGACCTGGCGAAAGACTTGCGTGGCGTCGGAAAGGGGGCAGGCTGATGACCGAATCCGTGGTGCTGGGCGATTACCTCGACTTCGCCTCCGGAGGTGCTCCGCCGGCCGGAATGACCTATGGACGTCATCCCGTCTACGGAGCCAACGGGGCTCTCGGGTATACGACCGAACACAACGCGCGAGGCCCGCTGATCGTGGTCGGTCGGGTCGGTTCCCATTGCGGCAGTGTGCATTACTGCGAGGGCGACGTATGGGTAACCGACAATGCGCTGATCGGCCGAGCCCGGAACCCGGAAGAAACTCGCTATTGGTTCTACGCACTGAAAAGTTTCGGGCTCAATCGTCTGCGCGCCGGATCCGGTCAACCGTTGCTCAACCAGCGCGCCCTGCGAAGCGTGCGGTTCAAAGCTGTATCCGCTCCGCGGCGGCGACCAATCGGTGAACTTCTCGGAGCATTCGACGACAAGATCGCCGTCAACAACCGCGTCATCGCCGTAGCCGAAGCCTTGATAACGGCTCTGGTGGAGCACGTGGAGTACAGCACAGCGCTGTCGGATCTGGCCGAGCAGTCGACGACGTCTCGCAATCCGCGTGGCATGCAGGGTGTTGTAGCCCATTACAGTCTCCCTGCATTCGATGCGGGTGTGCGGCCCACGCTGGTCAATGCCCCGACGATCAAAAGCACCAAGTTTCTGTTGACCGAGCCGTGCGTATTGTTCTCGCGAATGAATCCGAGAATCCCGCGGATCTGGAATGTCGCCACTCTTCCCGCCGAAACAGCCTTGGCGAGCACCGAGTTCGTCGTGCTGCGGCCGATCGGCGTCCACCCAACGGTGTTATGGGCGGCGTTGAGACAGCGGGGAGTCCTGGCCATGGCGCAACAGATGGTCGAGGGCGTGACGGGTAGCCGCCAGCGGATCCGGCCGCACGAGTTGCTCAGTGCTGGGGTGCGGGATGTTCGCAGGTTGAGCGCCGAGTCCGCGCGCTCGATTGCGACACTGGGAGAACAATGCGAGCGGCGTCGATTTGAATCGCAGAAGTTGGCGGCAGCGCGTGACGAGTTGCTATCGGTGGTGATATCCGGCGACGCAACTCTAGCGGCCGGCGAGCCGGGCAAATCGCTCACGGCGCGGGTGGGTGGGCGAACGTAGACCTCGGCGGCATGACCGTCCGGACGTCTTCGCCCCAACCTCGTCAAGATCAGCCATCTTGCCGTCGGCGAAACCACCCGACAAGCGAGCTGGTACCTCCGACACCCACCACCGCAGCCGGCCGCCGGTTCGGCAAACGAGTCTTTCAGAGACTAGGGCTACTCGCCCTAGGCGACCGAAACCCGTCCACTCAACTCAGTGCTGAAAAGAGATGTGACCGGCTCGGGCCGACAGTTCACAGCGGAATGGCGGGGACCAATGTGAAGCTCGGCAGGATGGTTTGCGTGAGGGTGATCGGTGGGATGACGACGGGGCCTGGCGTGCTGAACCCGCCGATCTGGATGCCGCTGATGTCCAGCTGCGGCAGGTCGAAGCCGCCTAGCCCACCCACGGTGGTGGGGGGCACGGTCAGTGCGGGAAGGGTGATCGCGCCCAGATTGATGGGGTTGGTCAGAATGTCGGTCAGCTGCACCGCCGGCCCGTTGAGCGCGAGGTTGAAAGCGTCGACCGAGATGGGTGGCACGCTCAACGCGCCCAGGTTTCCGTTGAACACGAAGCTGAACGGGTTCAGCGGGTTGGCACCGTTGACCAATGTCAACGGCGGGATCTGGGTCGCCGGAACCCCCAAGTGCACCTGGGTATTGAACGGGTTGGGGACGATGGTGATCCTCGACCCGGTCAGGTCGACGTATGCCCAGGTGTTGAGGTCCAGCCCGAAAGTGTTCACCGGATTGGCCGGGTTGTAGATCGATATGGCCGGTGTGGTGATCGTCGGCACGTTGACGGTGGGTAGGGCGAAGGCGCCCGTCGTGATCGTCGGAGTTGTGAACTGGCCCAACGAGATGCTGGGCAACTGCGGTGTGATGGTGACGTTCGGGATACTGATCGCTCCGACGTTGGCCCCGTTGATCTGGATGTTAGGTACAGATACCTGGCCCAGGCTGAACGGGGACACGCTGATCGGCGGCACGGACAAGGCGTTGAGATTGAACGGGGGGATGACGATCGGGGGGATCGTGATCTCGGGCGCATCGATGGAGACGGTGACTTGCGGTGTCTCCAGCGGGCCCAGGTAGGGGCCGGCGGGACCGGGGTTGATCAACCCCTCGAACGGGTTGGTCCAATCGATGCCGATGCGCGGGATCAAGTTGAGTAGGCCGATATCCAGGGAACCGGTGCCGGTGATGGGGCCGGGGGTGGTGAACGCGCCGACGTCGATGCCGCCGACACCGATGCTGGGTATCTGGAAGTCTGTGATGCCGATCGGCGGAATGGTGACCGGACCGACACTGAATCCCGACACGTCGATCGACCCGACATCAAGGGTCAGACCGGGATTGGTCAGGGTGATCTCCGGGGTCTGCCAAGCCGGAATCGAGATATCCGGGATGGTGAAGCCGGAGACGCTGATGGGCGGCAGGACGAACCCGGTACTCGAGGTGAAGCTTCCGGTGCCCAGGTTGAAGTCGCCGATATAGATACCAGGGGTGGCTGTGGGCCCCAATACTTGAACCGCCCAGTTGATGTAGATGGTGGACGGGATTCCGAGATCGATAGTGATGCCCAAAATTCCTGAATTGACACGAATGTTCGGCACACCGGACAGCACGACGCTGGCGTAGTTCAGAGACGGGACATTGCTCGTCAGCTGGGCCGGATTGCTGGCGATATTGGCGCCGCCGAAGGGAATCCAGAATCCACTGGCGGGAATCTGCAGCGAGGGCAGGACCAGAGGGGCCGTGGCCAGCTGGGGGGTGGAGAACCCGCCCAGGGTTACTCCCGGTATCGAGATCGCAGGAAACGAGAAAGAGGGAATCGTCAACGAATTCGCAGTAGCGGACACGGATATCGGTGGCATTTGGAAGTTGCCGGTGGAAATCTGCGGGATGTTGATCGCGGGCAGCGTGAAGTTCCCGACCGTCACATTCAGAATGTCGAGCGACGGCAGGAGGAACCGGGGAATGGTGAACGGCGGTATGGTCACCTCTGGCAGGCCGACTGCCAAAGCCGGAAGCGGCCCGAGGGGTGCGGGAACCACCGCCGCGACCAACGCGCCGGCCGCCTGAGCCGGCACGCCGGCGAGGTTGGTCAGCGGCGTGGCAAACGGCGCCAACGCCGATGCGATTTCCGAAGCCTCACCGTGGTAGCCCAACATCGCGGCAATATCCTGAGCCCACATCAACTCGTATTCGGACTCGGCAGCGGCGATGGCCGGGGCGTTGAACCCGAACAGGTTTGACAGCACCAGCGAGACCACCCGGTTGCGGTTGGCAGCGATCGCCCCCGGGTGAACGATGGCTGCCTGCGCCGCCTCGAAAGCGCTGGCCGCCGCCCGGGCCAGGGTCGCAGCACTGTCGGCTTGGGCGCTGGCCGCGCCCAGCCACGTCAGGTACGGTGCGGCCGCGGCCGTCATCGCCGATGCGGCCGCGCCCTGCCACGCACCTGCCACGAGCTCGGTGGTCACAGACTCGAATGACGTTGCTGCCGAGCCTAATTCGCTGGCCAGGTTGGTCCAGCCCCCCGCGGCCGACAACAGCGGTGCCGACCCCATGCCGCTGAACATCTGCATCGAGGTGATCTCGGGTGGCAGTATCTGGATGTTCATTGCACAAGCTCCTGGTGTTCATCGCGGGGCCATGCCGCTTCCGGCGGCAATGGACATCGCTGACTGACTAGGTGCCGAATGCTATGACACCTACGGCCGAGTTCGAGACGAATTGAAGCATTGACGCCTTTTCGTCCGGGGGCGGGGGCAGGCTCACCGCCGAATTCGTCGGTTGTCCCGCCGCCGTCGCACCATTGCCGGGGTGTGTTGTTACACCCGAATCCGGCTGCAGCCGTTGAGGATCAGCTCGGTGGCCAATTCCACACATGACGAATTGCGTCCTGATACGATCCGCTGACCGATCGGCCCCTGAGCATCACACGACCGTTGAGCGATCCGCACAGCACACTCTGCGAGAGGCAAGCTATGTCGTTCGTCCTTGTCACCCCGGACATGCTGTCGGCGGCTGCGACTGACCTCAACGCTATCGGGTCGGCGTTGAGAGCAGGGACCGCCGCGGCGGCACCGGCGACGACGGGTGTCATCGCGGCGGCCCAGGACGAAGTGTCGGTGGCTTTGGCGGCGTTGTTCGGCCGGCACGCGAACGACTATCAGGTACTGGCCGCGCAGGCCGAGGCAGTTCGTGACCGATTTGTTCGCACCTTGAGCGGCGCGGGGGGCGCGTATGTCGGGGCGGAGGCAGCGAGTGTGGGACCGCTGCAGGCATTGGAAGAGGGCGTGCTTGCGGTGGTGAACGCGCCCACGTTGGCTTTGCTGGGCCGCCCGCTGATCGGCAATGGCGCCAACGCGACCATACCGGGCGGCGCTGGCGGCGCCGGCGGGTTGCTGATCGGCAACGGCGGCAACGGAGCCGCCGGTGCGGCCGGTCAGGCCGGAGGTGCCGGCGGGAACGCGGGGCTGATAGGGATCGGCGGAAACGGTGGTGCCGGTGGGCCCGGTGTCGGGTTGGCTGGTGCAGCTGGCGGCGCCGGTGGTGCGGCCGGTTTGTTGTGGGGTAGCGGTGGAACGGGCGGCAATGGCGGTCACGGTGCCAACAACCTGGCCGGCGCCGGCTTTGCTGGCGGGACAGGCGGCGCCGGCGGCGTCGGCGGCTGGTTCACCAGCGGCGGTGCCGGTGGAACCGGCGGCATGGGAGGCCAGGGCGGGGTCGGTGTGAACGGCGCCGTCAACACGCAAGGCGGTATGGGCTTCACCGGTGGCGCCGGCGGCTCCGGCGGTTCTGGCGGCCACGCCGGACTGCTGTTCGGCCACGGCGGTTCCGGTGGGCACGGAGGGATCGGCGGCGTCGGCGGCACCGGCGGCGTTGGCGGCGACGGTGCGACCCCGGGTACCGGCGGCACCGGCGGCACCGGGGGTGCGGCGGGCCACGGCGGCGCCGGGGGCGCCGGTGGGTTCTTCACTTCCGGTGGCCAGGGGGGAGGCGAGGGCACCGGTGGCACTGGCGGCCTCGGTGGTAACGGAGGCAATGGAATTCAGGGCACCTCCGCCGGGGCCGGCACCGGCGGAGCCGGGGGCATCGGTGTCACCGGTGGCCAGGGCGGCCAGGGCGGTGCCGGCGGGGCTGCGCTGGCCGGCGGCTTCGGCGGAAGTGGTGGAAACGGCGGCAACGGCGGTATCGGTGGGACCGGCGGGGACGGCGGTTCCGGCGTGGTCGGCGGCGGAAACGGCGGTGCCGGCGGTACGGGCGGAACCGGCGGTGCACCCGGACTTGCCGGTATATCCGGCGGTTTCGGCGGTCACGCGGGCAACGCCGGCCTGGCCGGAAACGGCGGAACGGGTGGACAGGGTGGAGCGGCGTCGGCGGCTCCCAATGCCGCGTCCGGCACCGGGCTCGCGGGCGTCGACGGCTATCAGGGTGGTGCCGGTGGTACCGGCGGCAGCGGCGGCGGATTCGGCGGTAGCGGCGGCAATGGTGGTGCCGGTGGTGCCGGTGGTGCCGGGGGAGGTGGCTCTGACGCCGCGGGCCTGTTCGGCAGCGGTGAGGGAGGGAAGGGCGGACAGGGCGGCGCCGGGGGACAGGCCGGTCTCGCCGGTGGGGCGGGGGTCACCAACGGCATCGGCGGGCAGGGCGGTGTCGGCGGCCAGGGCGGACAAGGCGGACAAGGCGCATCAGGGACCAGCTCGTTGGCGCCTACCACTGGCGACCAGGGCGGTAAGGGGGGTTCCGGCGGTACCGGCGGTATCGGTGGTGCGGGTATCGGTGGCGTCGGCGGCGGTGACGGCGGTCAAGGCGGCGTCGGCGGGCAGGGCGGCACCGGCGGAACCGGTGGTGACGACACGGGACTCACCGGCGGTAGTGGAGCGCAAGGCGGGCGAGGGGGAACCGGCGGCGATGCCGGGTTGGGCGGATCCGGCACCGACGGGGGAACGAGCGGGGGTATCGGCACCGGCGGGGTGGGCGGTGATGGCGGCATCGGTGGGCGGGGCGGCCAGGGTGGGGCCGGCAGCAGCTCGGCCACGCCCACAGCGGGGATTCAGGGCGGTTTCGGCGGTGCCGGCGGCGACGGTGGCGCGGGTGGTGTGGGCGACGGCCTCGGAAAAGGCGGCGGCGCCGGCGGCCGGGGCGGCATCGGTGGCCAGGGTGGCACCGGCGGGACCGGCGGCGACAACACCGGTTTCACCGGCGGCAGTGGAGCGAAGGGCGGGCAGGGCGGTACCGGCGGCAACGCCGGTACCGGTGGCGCCGGTACCGACGGTGGCGCAGCTGGCGGCATCGGCACCGGCGGGGTGGGCGGTCAGGGTGGTGCCGGCGGTCAGGGCGGTCAGGGTGAAACCGGCAGCAGCTCGGCCTCGCCCACCGTGGGCATGCAGGGCGGTCAGGGCGGTGCGGGTGGAGCCGGTGGTGACGGCGGCGCGGGTAACGGCGTGACCAACGGCGGCGCCGGCGGTGTCGGAGGTGTTGGCGGCCAGGGCGGTCAGGGGGGGACCGGCGGTAACAACACCGGCGCCAGCGGTCTGGGCGGTAGCGGAGGCACCGGTGGTACCGGTGGTTCGGCGGGTGTGGCGGGCACCGGGACGGACGGCGGCGCCGGCGGCGCCATCGGCACCGGCGGTAAGGGCGGTACCGGCGGCACCGGCGGCCAGGGCTTCAACGGCACCAACGGCACCAGCTCCGGGTCCCCGTCGGGCGGTACGGCGGGCGGTCAGGGCGGGACCGGAGGGCAAGGCGGTGCCGGCGGCGCCGGTGACGGCCTCGGCAGCAACGGTGGTGCCGGCGGGACCGGCGGTAAGGGCGGCGCCGGCGGTTTCGGCGGGTCCGGCGGCAACAACACGGGCAACAATGGCGGCGACGGTGCCAACGGTGCGACCGGCGGTACCGGTGGCAGCGCAGGTGTCGGCGGGGCGGGCACCGACGGCGGCGGGAGCGGCGGCAACGGCACCGGCGGTGACGGCGGCAAGGGCGGTGCCGGCGGCACCGCCGACGCCGGCGCCAACGGCGGTGACAACACCAACGGCGGCAAGGGCGGCAACGGCGGTAACGGCGGTGCCGGCGGCACCGGTGGCGCGGGCATCGGCGGTGTCGGTGGCGGCAACGGTGGCCAAGGCGGGGCTTCCGGCGCCGGCGGCAACGGCGGTAACGGCGGTAACGGCGTGGGCGCATTCCACCGGCCCGGCGGCGTAGGCGGCGGCGGAGGAAACGGCGGTATCGCAGGCCAGGGCGGTGCCGGAGGTGACGGTGGCGGTCATGGTGGTCAAGGCGGGGCTTCCGGCGCCGGCGGTAACGGCGGCAACGGCGGCGCCGGCGGCGGTTTCGGCAGCACCGGAGGTGACGGCGGGGCCGCCGGCGCAGGCGGCGCAGGGGGAACGGCCGGTGCCGGGGGTGTCGGCGGTGCTGGTGGCGGTGACGGCGGCCAAGGTGGTGCCGCGGGCGCCGGCGGCAAAGGCGGCAATGGCGGCAGCGCCAGCTTTGCCGGTTGGTCCGGTGGCAAAGGGGGCAACGGTGGTGCGGCCGGAGTGGCTGGTGCCGGTGGCGCCGGCGATGGCAACGGCGCCGGCGGCCACGGTGGTGCTGGGGGTGTCGGCGGTTCCGGCGGGAATGCGGGCAACAGCCTAGGTGCTGTCGCCGGAAATACCGGTGGTGCGGGCGCTGCCGGCAGTGCGGGCGGCGCCGGTGGCGTTGCCAGCGGCAGCGGCGCGGCCGGTAACGGTGGCAATGGCGGCGCGGGAGGTAATGGCGGGACGGGCGGCCGCGGCGGCAACGTCGTCGGCGGCGCGGGAGGTACGGCGGGCACCGCCGGGGCGGGTGGTGCCGGCGGTGCCGGCGGCAACAACACCGGCACCGGTAACGGTGGCAACGGCGGCAGCGGCGGAGCTGGAGGCAGCGGCGGGACCGGGGGCGACGCCGGCAGCGGCGGCATCGGAAACTCCAACCCGGGTGCCGCCGGTGCCACGGGTGGTCTTGGCGGTGCCGGAGGTGCTGGCGGCAACGCCCTCGGAACCAGTGGCAATGGCGGCAGCGGCGGCAGCGGCGGCGCCGGCGGCGCCGGCGGCACCGGGGGCATCTCTAACGGACTCGGCGACGGCGGCAACGGCGGTAGCGGCGGTGGCGGCGGCACCGCCGGCGCCGGCGGCAACGCCAGCACCGGCGGCGGCACCGGCGGCCAGGGCGGCAACGCGGGAGCCGGCGGACACGGCGGCAACGGCGGCAACGCCACCATCGCCGGCTTCCCGGGCGGCAGCGGCGGCGCCGGCGGCGCGGCAGGAGGTGCCGGTGGCGGCGGCACCGGCCACGTTAACGGCAGCGGCGGCAACGGCGGTGCCGGAGCCAACGGCGGGACCGGCGGTAACGGCGGCCACAGCCTCGGCTCTGTCGTGGGCGGCGCGGGCGGTTCCGGCGGTGCGGGCAGCGCTGGTGGCACCGGCGGCGTCGCCACCGGTAGCGGTGCCGGAGGCATCGGCGGGGCCGGTGGAAACGGCGCCAACGGCGGTAACGGTGGTAACGGCGGCAACACCGTCAACGGCGCCGGCGGCAAAGGGGGCAACTCCGGCGCCGGTGGCGCAGGCGGTGCCGGCGGTAACAACACCGGCACCGGCGACGGCGGGGCCGGCGGAGCCGGCGGCAGCGCAGGGATCGGCGGCACCGGTGGCACCGGCGGCACGGGTGGAGTGGGCAGCAACGGCGGCAACGGCGGCACCGGCGCTCTGGGCGGCGCCGGCGGTGCGGGTGGCGATGCCACCGGCACCAGCGGCAACGGCGGCAAGGGCGGATTCGGCGGTAATGGAGGCAGTGGCGGCACCGGCGGCACCGGCGGGTTAACCGATTCCCATGGTGGCGCCGGCGGCGGTTCCGGCCAGGGTGGCGTCGGCGGGGCGGGCGGCACCAGCACCGGCGGCGCCGGGGGGACCGGCGGCCTCGGCGGCAGTGGTGGGGGCGGCGGGAATGGCGGCAACGCCGGTGCCGGTCTGGGCAACAGCACTGGCAGCGGCGCCAGCGGCAGCAGCGGCGGCAAGGGTGGCGACGGCGGCAGCGGTCAGAGCGGACCGGGCGAGGGTGGCGATCCCGGTTTGGCCGGCAGCGGAAACCAGGGTCAATTGGGCGGCTCCGGTGGACTGGGCGGTGGCGGCGGCGCCGGCGGGTAAGTGCGCAAACGCCCGTCGTGCACTGCCACCGGGGTACTGTCATGCCTCGCACCCAGCAGTGGGTGACCCCGAAACTCGCAGCCCGCGAGCCGGAGTGATGCCGGAATCCGCGCACCCGGAAACCGACACCAGGCCGCACAATTGGCGCCGGCGATCAGACGAATCCGCCGCCAAACAGGACGGCCGCCACGGACGGTGACCGCTGACCGCGGCTACGCTCTGGACTTCGTTGAACGCGGCCTGACTCGACTCGGCGTGCGTAGTGTGGCAATCCTCGCCGGAGCATCGACGGCGCTGGCCGCCGCCAGTTCCAGCAGCGCCCAACCTTCTGCGGAAGGATCAAATGCGAGCCGGTTCACAGGAGGTAGCGCACCAAGGCTCTCAGGGCCGGGAAATAGAAGGGACGCACGCCATGCCGCCGCGGAAGAAGCAGGAGCCGCAAGCACCGTCGACCATCAAGGAGCTCAAGGACACGTTGTGGAAGGCGGCGGACAAGTTGCGTGGGTCCCTGCCTGCCAATCAGTACAAGGACGTGATCCTGGGTTTGGTTTTCCTGAAATACGTCTCCGATTCCTTCGACGAGCGTCGTGAGGCGCTTCGTGCCGTGCCGGTGGCCGACAGCATGGACGATGACCAGGCACCGATCGATGATCCCGAAGATCACTTTGGCTGTGACGTGTTCGTGCTACCGCCGAATGCACGATGGAAGTTTCTCGCGGAGAACGCCAAAGGTAAGGCTGGCATCGACGTCGAGCGTGGCAGGAACATCGGTCAGCTTGTCGACGAGGCCATGGATGCGGTGATGAAGGCCAACCCGACGCTAGCTGGCACGCTGCCGCGCCTGTACAACCGCGACAAGGTCGACCAGCACCGGCTCGCTGAGCTGATCGACTTGTTCACCAGCGCACGGTTCAGTCGTCAGGGTGAGCACAAGGCGCGAGACCTGATGGGGGAGGTCTACGAATACTTCCTCGGCAATTTCGCACGCGCCGAAGGCAAGCGGGGTGGCGAGTTCTTTACCCCACCCAGCGTGGTCAACCTGATCGTTGAGGTACTCCAACCCGCGAAAGGCCGGATATATGACCCGTGCTGCGGGTCTGGTGGCATGTTCGTACAGGCCGAGAGATTCGTCGCCGATCACCACGGCAAGGCGAAAGACATCGCGATCTACGGCCAGGAAAGTATCGAAGAAACCTGGCGAATGGCCAAGATGAACTTGGCCATTCACGGCATCGACCACAATGGCCTAGGTGGCAGGTGGGGCGACACGTTTGCCAGCGACCAGCATGCCGACGCGCAGATGGACTACGTGATGGCCAATCCGCCGTTCAACATCAAGGACTGGGCACGCAACGAGGAGGATCCGCGGTGGCGCTACGGTGTGCCGCCGGCCAACAACGCCAACTACGCCTGGATTCAGCACATTCTGTTCAAGCTCGCGCCCGGTGGTAAGGCCGGAGTAGTGATGGCCAACGGCTCCATGTCATCGAACTCCAACACAGAGGGCGATATTCGCGCGAACCTCGTCGAAGCGGACCTGGTCGCGTGCATGATCGCGCTGCCGACGCAGCTATTCCGCAGCACCGGAATTCCGGTTTGCGTGTGGTTCTTTGCCAAAGACAAGGCTGCTGGTAAGCAGGGGTCGGTCGATCGAAGCGGACAAGTGCTGTTCATCGATGCCCGCGAACTCGGCTACTTGGTGGATCGAGCCGAACGGGCGTTGAGTAACGAAGACGTGGTGCGGATCGCCGGCACCTATCACGCCTGGCGCGGATCGCCGTCTGCTGTCGCGAAACGCATTATTTACGAGGATATTCCGGGGTTCTGCAAGTCGGTGACTCTTGCTGAGATCAGGGCTCTGGACTACGGGCTGGCGCCTGGGCGTTATGTCGGGCCGCCGGCGGCTGAGGACGACGGTGAGCCGATCGACGAGAAGATTGCGCGGCTACAGACGGAATTGCTTGCAGCTTTCGATGAGTCGGCGAGGCTGGAAAAGGAGGTGCGGGAGCACTTGGAGCGGATCGGTGGATGAGTGGCCGCTGACGACCCTTCGGCAGGATCTGCGAGGGATCTGATGGTCATCTCCAAATTCGCAGTGGAGTCGGCTCATTGAGCTGCCAAGCCGTGGGGTTCGGGGCTGATCGCGCCCAGTGCACCGATTTAAGCGCCAGGATTGCGTGACCCGCCACCACAAGACATCCCTGTTGGCGGTGCCTGAGAATGGCGTAACGACGCCACCGGTGGGGACGCACCGCTGCGTGTCTCGCGCAGGACGCCGGTTACGCTGAGCGCCGTGGCCGAGACCGCGCCGCTGCGCGTGCAACTGATCGCCAAGACCGACTTCCTGCCGCCGCCGGAGGTGCCCTGGGCAACCGACGCCGACGGGGGCTCCGCGCTGGTCGAGTTCGCCGGCCGGGCCTGCTATCAGAGCTGGTCCAAGCCGAATCCGCGGACCGCGACCAACGCCGGCTACATCCGGCACATCATCGACGTCGGGCATTTCTCGGTGCTCGAACACGCCAGCGTGTCGTTCTACATCACCGGCATCTCGCGATCGTGCACCCACGAGCTGATCCGGCACCGGCATTTCTCCTACTCGCAGCTCTCGCAGCGCTACGTGCCGGAGCGCGATTCGCAGGTGGTGCTGCCGCCCGGCCTCGAAGACGACCCGGAGCTGCGTGGCATTCTGACCGCCGCCGCCGACGCCAGCCGCGCCACCTACCTCGAGCTGCTGGCCAAACTCGAAGCCAAGTTCGCCGATCAGCCCAACGCCGTGCTGCGCCGTAAGCAGGCCCGCCAGGCGGCCCGCGCGGTGTTGCCGAACGCCACCGAGACCCGCATCGTCGTCACCGGCAACTACCGGGCTTGGCGGCACTTCATCGCCATGCGGGCCAGCGAGCACGCCGACGTCGAAATCCGGCGGCTGGCCATCGCCTGCCTGCGCCGGCTGATCGACGTCGCACCCGCGGTGTTCGCCGACTTCGAGGTTTCCACCCTGGCCGACGGTAGCGAAGTCGCGACCAGTCCGTTGGCTACCGAAGCCTGAGCTGCGCGGCGGTGCTTTGGGGCTTGCCGCAGCCAGGTAACCTTGGGAACCGTGAGCACCGTCGGATTCGATGCCCCAGCGCGCCTGGGAACCCTGCTTACCGCGATGGTGACACCGTTCGACGCTGACGGCGCCCTGGACGTCAGGGCTGCGGCCCGGGTGGCCACCCACCTGGTCGATGAGGGCTGCGACGGTCTGGTGGTCTCGGGCACCACCGGGGAATCGCCGACCACCTCCGACGACGAGAAGCGTGAACTGCTGCGGGTCGTCCTCGCGGCAGTGGGGGACCGGGCCCGGATCATCGCCGGCGCCGGCACCTATGACACCGCGCACAGCATCAAACTGGCCAAGGCCGCCGCCGCCGAAGGCGCCCACGGGCTGTTGGTGGTCACCCCGTACTACTCACGACCTCCGCAGAGCGGGCTGATAGCGCACTTCACCGCCGTGGCCGACGCGACAGAACTGCCCGTTCTGCTCTACGACATCCCGCCCCGGTCGGTGGTGCCGATCGAATTCGACACGCTGCGCGCGCTGGCGGCACACCCCAACATCGTCGGCGTCAAGGATGCGAAGGCTGATCTGCATGGCGCGGGACAGATCATCGCCGAAACCGGCCTGGCCTATTACTCCGGCGACGACGCGCTCAATCTGCCGTGGCTTGCCATGGGCGCCACCGGCTTCATCAGCGTGATCTCGCACATGGCGGCAAGTCAGCTACGGGAGTTGTTGTCCGCCTTCAGTTCCGGGGATGTGGCCACCGCCCGCAAGATCAACCACTCGGTGGGGCCACTTTGCAACGCAATGAGCCGACTGGGCGGCGTGACGCTGTCCAAGGCGGGCTTGCGGTTGCAGGGCATCGAAGCCGGCGACCCCCGATTGCCGCAGGTGGCGGCCACCCCCGAGCAACTCGACGCACTGGCCGCCGATATGCGCGCGGCCTCCGTTCTTCGGTGATGTGACGTTGAACGAGGAGTTAGCCCCGCCCGGTCCGCTGACCGCGGGTGGGCTGCGGGTGACCGCGCTCGGCGGAATCAGCGAAATCGGGCGCAACATGACCGTTTTCGAGCACCTCGGCCGGCTGCTGATCATCGACTGCGGCGTGATGTTTCCCACCCACGACGAACCCGGTGTCGACCTGATCCTGCCCGATCTGCGGCATATCGAGGACCGGTTGGACGACATCGAGGCGTTGGTGCTCACCCACGCCCACGAAGACCACATCGGCGCGATTCCGTTCCTGCTCCGGCTGCGGCCCGACATCCCGGTGGTCGGCTCCAAGTTCACCCTGGCGCTGGTGGCCGCCAAGTGCCGCGAGCACCGCATCAAGCCGGTCTTCGTCGAGGTCAAGGAGGGGCAGAGCAGTCGGCACGGGGTGTTCGAGTGCGAGTACTTCGCCGTCAATCACTCCATCCCGGACGCGCTGGCCATCGCCGTCTACACGGGTGCGGGCACCGTCTTGCACACCGGTGACATCAAGCTCGACCAGCTGCCGCTCGACGGGCGTCCCACCGACCTGCCCGGCATGTCGCGGCTCGGCGACGCCGGTGTGGACCTCTTCCTGTGTGACTCCACCAACGCTGAGCACCCTGGCGTAGGACCGTCGGAGAGCGAGATAGGCCCGACGCTGCACCGGCTGATCCGAGGCGCCGAGGGGCGGGTCATCGTGGCGTGTTTCGCCTCGAACGTCGATCGCGTGCAGCAGATCATCCACGCCGCGGTGGCATTGGGCCGGCGGGTGTCGTTCGTCGGGCGGTCGATGGTGCGCAACATGGGCATCGCCCGTGAGCTGGGGTTCCTACGGGTGGCCGATTCGGACCTGATCGACATCGCCGCGGCAGAAGAGATGCCGCCCGACCGGGTGGTACTGGTCACCACCGGAACCCAGGGCGAGCCGATGGCAGCATTGTCGCGGATGTCGCGCGGCGAGCACCGTAGCATCACCCTGACTGCCGGCGACCTCATCGTGTTGTCGTCGTCGCTGATCCCGGGCAACGAGGAAGCCGTATACGGCGTCATCGACGCACTGGCCAAGATCGGGGCCCGCGTCGTCACCAATGCGCAAGCGCGGGTACATGTTTCGGGTCACGCCTACGCGGGTGAGCTGCTCTTCCTGTACAACGGGGTGCGTCCGCGCCACGTCATGCCGGTGCACGGGACCTGGCGCCACCTGCGCGCCAACGCGAAGCTGGCCGCCAGCACCGGCGTGCCGGAGGACTCGATCATGTTGGCGGAGAACGGCGTCAGCGTCGACCTGGTCGCCGGCAAGGCGAGTATCGCCGGCGCGGTACCGGTGGGCAAGATGTTCGTGGACGGGTTGATCACCGGTGACGTCGGCGAAATCACCTTGGGTGAGCGGCTCATCCTTTCCTCGGGCTTCATCGGGGTGACCGTGGTCATGCACCGCGGCACCGGTAAGCCGGCGGCCATACCGCACCTGCATTCCCGAGGTTTCTCCGAGGACCCAAAGGCACTGGAACCCGCAATCCGCAAGGTCGAGGCCGAGCTGGAACAACTGGCCGCCAACAATGTCACCGACCCGATCCGGATCGCTCAGGGGGTGCGCCGCACCGTCGGCAAATGGGTGGGCGAGACCTATCGCCGGCAGCCGATGATCGTGCCGACGGTTCTCGAGGTGTAAATGGGTCTACGAGTGTGAACCTCACGACGCGACTCGCCGTGATGCGTCATAGATTTCACAATCGACGGCGCGGGTTCGGTCGCTAAACCTTTTCCGCGTATGCCGACCATTCGATCTGCGACGCAGACAGGTTGCGGCCGGTGGGCCGCACGTACCGCGCGACGAGCTCGTCCGGGCCGACCTGCTCCACCAGTCGCCAGCCGTACTCCTCGAGGAAGCCTGCCACTTCGTCTGGTAGCAGGCCGAAATGCCACAGGTGACGACGTCCCCGCACCGAGCGGTACAACATGCGGGAGCCATACCGATTGGTGCCGTCGATGAAGTCGCGCCGGACGTAGCTGAACACCATGCGACTGCCCGGCGCCGTCGGCCGCAGTCCTTCCAGCGTCGTGCGCACGGCCTCTTCGGTGAGGTACTGGGTGACGCCCTCCCAGATGAAAAACACCCGGTAATCGGTGCGGTACCCGTGCTCTGAAAGGGCGGTCAGCAGGTCGTCGCGTTCAAAGTCCAGCGCCACCAGACGAACCGAGAGTGGTAGCTCGCCCAACACCTTTCGGACCGTCCTGGCCTTGCGGGCGATGTTGACCGGCAGATCCACCTCGAAGACGGGTCTGCGGATCTGTCGGGTCAGCCGGTAAGCGCGGGTCTCCAGGCCCGCTCCGAGAATCACCACCGCGTCCATTTCGCTTACGGCCTCGGCGAGCTTGTCCCCGATAAAGCGCTTGCGGCAGGCCAGGTTCGCCCACAATCCAGGACCGGTCCGCTCGGACGCGCCGATGAGTGCCCGTCGGAACACCGCCGACCCGGTAGCGGCGGCCAGCCAGCGCAGCGGTGCCGGCAGGAAGAGCTCGGCCAGGTCGTCGTCGACCAACCTGCGCTCAGCCGGCTCGTTGTGCTCCACCGCGGCCAACAACATCGGTCCGAATGCGGTGCGGGCAGCGGGATTTCGGGCCATGCTTCAGCCTATCGCTTGTTCACCGAGCCCGCGTCGACCGGCAATGTGACGCCGGTGATGTATCGGGCCTGGTCGGACACCAGCCACGCCACGGCGTTGGCGATGTCCTCGGCTTGCAGGATCTGCACCGGCAACGCGTTGGACATGCCCGCAGCCCGGCCGGATTTGCTGACCATATCGGCCAACCACTGGCGGATGAACTCGTTGTTGATCATCGGCGTGTCCACCCCGGACGGGTGCACGGAGTTGACGCGGATATTGTGCGGTGCAAGCAGATTGGCGTAGAGGCGCATCAATCCGACCAGCCCGTGCTTGGCGGCGGTGTAGCCGATCGAGCCGGCGTCGGCGCTACCGACACCCGCCAGCCCCGCTGCCGAGCTGATCAGCACGATCGATCCGCCCTCGCCCTGCTCGATCATGGTCGGCGTCGAGACGTCCACGGTGTGGTATGCCCCGGTGAGATTGACGTCGATGACATCGCGCCAGCCGTCTGCCGACTGCATGGGGGCGATGCCGGCGTTGGCCACCACGATGTCCAGCCGACCGAATTCATCCAGGCCGGCCTGCAACGCCGCGGCCAGTGACTCGCGGTCCCGGACGTCGCCCTGCCTGGCAACGATGCGCCCACCGCCGTCTTCCACGAGTTTGACGGTCTGCGCCAGATCCTCGGCGGTACCCAGCGGATAGGGCACACTGTCGATCCGGCCGCACAGGTCGACGGCAACGATGTTCGCACCGTCAGCGGCCAGCCGAACCGCGTAGGCGCGTCCCTGGCCGCGCGCGGCACCGGTGATGAAGGCTGTCTTGCCTTCCAGTGGCCGCGACATCAAGCGCGGAGCAGGCCCCGGTCCGGGTCGCCGGCCGGAACCGGCGAAAGCATCTTGATGTCGGGCGCTCCGGCCAGGTGCTCACCCACGGCGGTGAACATCTTGCCTACCGCGGGAGCGGTGCTGTGTGCCTTGAGTGCCTCCTCGTCGGCCCACTGCTCGACGAAGACGAAGGTCTCGCCGGCCTGGTGCAGCGAGTACAGCTGGCAGCCCGGCTCGCCGTGCACCTCTTCGACCGCGGTGGTGAGAATGTCGCGGACGGTGTCAACCGATTCCGGCTTGACGGTCAGCGTGGCGACGACGACTACGGGCATGCTGGGCCTCCTGACGGCGGTGTGAGTTGGCGGGCGTACGGGTCTTGGCGCGGTGGGTGGCGATGATTTCGCGCACGCCTTGTCACCCTACTCACCTGATGCCGCCCCGCGGCGTGTCACCCGTTGGGGGACTGCAAGCACCGAGAAACGCCGTCAGGCAACGAGATCGGTAACGGGCCGGGTGAGGGGCGATAAACGCTTCGTTACCAGTGTGGCGGGTGGTGCAGATGTTGTTGATGCGACTACGCTTGCGGGCATGGCCAGTAAGACCGCAGCCCGCTCCGGCGCAAGAACGAGCAGGTCGGGGGCCACTTCGCGGTCCGGGGCCGCAGGTGGGCGATCCGGTACGCCGCCCCGCGCGCCCAAGAAGCGCCCGGGCAAGCCCGTCAAGCGGGTGAGCAGGCCGGCCAAACGCCGTAACCGGTCGCTGCTGGTGCTGACCGGACGCGCCGGCGGCCGGGCCGTGCGTGCCGGCTGGCTGATGGCGGCCCGGGGGACCGGGAGTGCGGCACGGTCGATCGGCCAGGCTCGCAACATCGAACCCGGACATCGGCGCGACGGCATCGCGCTGGGCTTGCTGGGCATCGCCGTGATCGTCGCCGCCAGTTCGTGGTTCCATGCCGCCCGGCCGGTCGGCGTGTGGGTAGACGCGGGCTTGCGGATGTTCGTGGGCTCGGCGGTGGTGCTGCTCCCGTTGGTCGCCGCCGCCGCGGCGATGGTGCTGATGCGCACCGAGCCCGACCCGGACGCTCGACCGCGGCTGATTCTCGGCTCCAGCCTCATCGCGCTGTCTTTCCTCGGGCTGCGCCATCTTTGGGCAGGTTCACCCGAAGAACCCGAGGCGCGCAGGCGGGCAGCGGGGTTCATAGGTTTCGCCATCGGTGGACCGCTCTCCGACGGCTTGACGGCGTGGATCGCGGCACCGCTGTTGTTCATCTGCGCGCTCTTCGGAGTGTTGTTGCTGGCGGGCATCACCATTCGCGAGGTGCCCGACGCGCTGCGTCGCATGTTCGGGACCCGGTTGTTCCAGCGGGAGTACGAAGACGACGAGTACGACGAGTACGACGACTTCGCCGGCGACGACGCGGACACCGTCGAAGTGGCCCCGGCCGAGGATTTCCCGGACGGCTACTACGACGAGGCCCCGCTGCGTCCGGAGGGCGAACCGAAGGCCTGGCCGCCGGCGGCAGAGGCGGCCCTCGACGAACCCATCGAGGACGAAACTCCGACGGTGCCGGAGCCGCGGACCCGCCGGCGCGGCGCCAAAGCCACCGAGAAGCGCGACACCCAGGTGCTGGACCGGGTAGTCGAGGGTCCATACACGCTGCCCTCGCTGGATCTGCTGGTTGCGGGCGATCCGCCCAAGAAGCGCAGCGCCGCCAACACCCACATGGCCGGCGCCATCGGGGATGTGCTGACCCAGTTCAAGGTCGACGCGGCGGTCACGGGTTGCACACGCGGGCCCACGGTCACCCGCTACGAGGTGGAGCTGGGCCCCGGCGTCAAGGTGGAGAAGATCACCGCGCTGCAGAAGAACATCGCCTACGCGGTGGCCACCGAGAGCGTGCGGATGCTGGCTCCGATCCCCGGCAAGTCCGCCGTCGGCATCGAGGTGCCCAACACCGACCGCGAAATGGTGCGGCTGGCCGACGTGCTCACCGCGCCGTCCACTCGCCGGGACCACCACCCGTTGGTGATCGGATTGGGCAAAGACATCGAAGGTGACTTCATCTCGGCCAACCTGGCCAAGATGCCGCACCTGCTGGTTGCCGGCTCGACCGGCTCGGGCAAGTCCAGCTTCGTCAACTCGATGCTGGTGTCGCTGCTGACCCGGGCCACCCCGGAAGAGGTCAGGATGATCCTGATCGACCCCAAAATGGTGGAACTGACGCCGTATGAGGGCATCCCGCATCTGATCACCCCGATCATCACGCAGCCGAAGAAGGCGGCCGCGGCGCTGGCGTGGCTGGTCGAGGAGATGGAGCAGCGCTACCAGGACATGCAGGCCTCCCGGGTACGTCACATCGACGACTTCAACGCCAAGGTGCGATCCGGTGACATCACCACGCCGCTGGGCAGTCAACGTGTCTACCGGCCATACCCCTACGTCCTGGCGATCGTCGACGAGCTGGCCGACCTGATGATGACCGCACCGCGCGACGTCGAGGACGCCATCGTGCGGATCACCCAGAAGGCGCGCGCCGCCGGGATCCACCTCGTGCTGGCCACCCAGCGGCCCTCTGTCGACGTGGTGACCGGCCTGATCAAGACCAATGTGCCGTCCCGGTTGGCGTTTGCGACGTCGTCGCTGACCGACAGCAGGGTGATCCTGGACCAGGCCGGGGCCGAGAAGCTGATCGGCATGGGCGACGGCCTGTTCCTGCCGATGGGCGCGAGCAAGCCGATCAGGCTGCAAGGTGCCTACATCACCGACGAGGAGATCCAGGCCGTCGTCGCCGCCTGCAAGGACCAGGCCGAACCCGAGTACACCGAGGGCGTCACGGCCGCCAAGCCCAGCGGTGAGCGGGCCGACGTCGACCCCGATATCGGCGACGACATGGACGTGTTCCTGCAGGCGGTGGAGTTGGTGGTGTCCAGCCAGTTCGGTTCGACCTCGATGCTGCAGCGCAAGCTGCGGGTGGGCTTCGCCAAGGCCGGCCGGTTGATGGACCTGATGGAGACCCGCGGCATCGTCGGGCCCAGTGAAGGGTCCAAGGCCCGCGAGGTGCTGGTCAAGCCCGACGAACTGGCCGGCACGCTGGCGTTGATCCGCGGCGGCAGCGGCGCCGACGGCAGCGACCCGGCCGAGGACTGACCCGGCCGGGGACCGACCCGGCCGAGCAGTGACCCGGCCGAGCAGACGCAAAATCGCACAAAACCGCTGGTTTTCGTGCGATTTTGCGTCTGCTCGCCGAGCGGGAGGGGCCTGATCAAGCCGCCTCAGAGCACCAGCAGCATCCGGGAGTTGCCCAGAATGTTGGGTTTGACGTAGCTCAGATCCAGGAATTCGGCGACGCCGATGTCATAAGAACGGCACATTTCCTCGAATACCTCGGCGGTGACGGGAGTGCCCTCGATCTCCGTGAATCCGTGCTTGCCGAAGAATTCGGTCTCGAAAGTCAACACAAACAACCGCTCGAGTTGCAACTCCCGGGCCACCTCGAGCAACCGGTTGACGATGGCGTGGCCGATTCCGTGGCCGGTCAACTCCGGATCGACCGCGACCGTCCGGATTTCTCCGAGATCGGACCACAACACATGCAGCGCGCCGCAACCGACCAGTTTGCCGGCGATATCCGGGTCTTCGGCCACCCAGAATTCCTGCACCGACTCATAGAGCGTCACCAGATTTTTTTCCAGCAGAATCTTGCCGGCATAGGTGTCCACGAGTTGTTTGATGGCGGGGACATCAGAGGTGCGCGCGCGCCGAATCACCGGCTGGAAATCCCGTCGACTTTCGCTCACGGGAAAACAGTATCGACATCACTGACCACATGAGCTGGTCAGCCGTTATTCTGTTGCCGTGTCGGGGCAACCGCAAGCGGGTCAGGTAGCGGGTCAGGCCCGCATCGCCAATCTGGCGAATGTACTCACGCTGTTGCGGTTGCTGCTGGTTCCGATCTTCCTGTACGCGCTGTTCTACGGCGACGGCCACCACCCCTACGCCCGGGTGGTGGCGTGGGCGATTTTTGCGGTGGCTTGCATTACCGACCGGTTCGATGGCCTGCTCGCGCGAAACTACGGCATGGCTACCGAATTCGGCGCGTTCGTCGACCCGATCGCCGACAAGACGCTGATCGGTGCGGCGCTGATCGGGTTGTCGATGCTCGGTGACCTGCCGTGGTGGGTCACGGTGCTGATCATGACACGTGAACTGGCGATCACCGTGTTGCGGCTGGCGGTGATCCGCCGCGGGGTGATACCCGCGAGCTGGGGTGGCAAGCTCAAGACCGTGGTGCAGGCGGTGGCGATCGGCTTGTTCGTGTTGCCGCTCAGCGGGGTGCTGCACACCGCGGCCGAGGTGGTGATGGGCCTGGCGATTCTGCTCACCGTCGTCACCGGCATCGACTACGTCGCATCGACGGTCAGAGAAATTTGTCGCGCCAAACGCGACGCCTAGGGAACCATTACCGGCCGTGCCTGCGTTCACGTGAAGTCCCATATTTTCTTGGGGATGACCGGACGAAGGGAAGCACGATGGCGTCACTGGTACGCGAGGTGGTTGGCGACGTGCTGCGGGGGGCCCGGACATCGCAGGGGCGGACGCTGCGCGAAGTGTCCGATTCGGCGCGGGTGAGCCTCGGGTACTTGTCGGAGATCGAGCGCGGCCGCAAGGAACCGTCCAGCGAGCTGCTCAACGCGATTTGTGACGCGTTGCGGGTTCCGCTGTCACAGGTGCTCATCGACGCGGGCGAGCGGATGGCCCGGGAAGAGCGGGCCACGCGGACCGCTGCGGCGATCGATCCCAGCATCAAGGTCGTGATTCCTCCGGTGGCGTCGCTGGCCGTGGCGTGAGCGCCGCGGGTAACCCGCCTGCACGAGATATGCACCATGGGTGGGGCGAGGAGAGCTGACCCACTAAATTGAGCAGCAGGGTATGCGTTGCGCCCATCCGACACACAAGATGAAGCGAAGGCGGAGCTAACTGATGGCCAATCCGTTCGTCAAAGCGTGGAAGTACCTCATGGCGCTGTTCAACTCCAAGATTGACGAGCACGCCGACCCCAAAGTGCAGATCCAGCAGGCCATCGAGGAAGCTCAGCGCACTCATCAGGCGCTGACCCAGCAGGCCGCGCAGGTGATCGGCAACCAGCGCCAGCTGGAGATGCGGCTCAACCGGCAGCTGGCCGACATCGAGAAGTTGCAGGTGAACGTGCGTCAGGCGCTGACCCTGGCCGATCAGGCCGTCGCCAGTGGGGACGCTGCGAAGGCCACCGAGTACAACAACGCCGCGGAAGCGTTCGCGGCCCAGCTGGTGACCGCCGAGCAGAGCGTCGAGGACCTGAAGGCGCTGCATGACCAGGCCCTGCAGGCTGCGGGTCAGGCCAAGAAGGCCGTCGAGCGCAATGCGATGATGCTGCAGCAGAAGATCGCCGAGCGCACCAAGCTGCTCAGCCAGCTCGAGCAGGCCAAGATGCAGGAGCAGGTCAGCGCGTCGCTGAGGTCGATGAGCGATCTCGCCGCCCCCGGCAACACGCCCAGCCTCGACGAGGTGCGCGACAAGATCGAGCGGCGGTACGCCAACGCCATCGGCTCGGCGGAACTTGCGCAGAGCTCGGTGCAGGGCCGCATGCTCGAGGTTGAGCAGGCCGGGGTCCAGATGGCCGGGCATTCCCGCCTCGAGCAGATCCGCGCGTCGATGCGTGGCGAAGCGCTACCGGCCGGCGGCGCGGCCGCATCCGGAGTCACCCCGGCGACCGAGCCCGGCGCGGTACCCGAAAAGCCGTTCGGTCAGTAGGCGGGTGATGGCGGTGAAGTCGAACCGGCGAGGCCTGTGGCGCGGGTTGCTGCAGCGCGGGTTCGACACCGCCGCCGACGTGACCGAGCTGGTAGCCCGGAAGATCAGCGCGGCGAGCGATCCCCGCGCGCGTCTGCTGCGCCGACGGCGGCGCGCGCTGCGGTGGGCCTGGATCTTCACCGCCGGCGTCGTGTTCTGGGGGCTGGTCACCGCGGTGCTGGCGGCCTGGGGCTGGTTCGCGCTGCTGCTGCAGATCACCGGTGCCGTCGCCGTCGTGATGGTGATCCCCGCGACGTTGTTGTTCTTCCGCTACTACTGGTTGAAGTCGGAATCCCTGCCGGCGCAGCGGCCGGCCAACCCCCGGCGCCTGCCCCCACCCGGTTCGGCCGCGCGTCCCGCCATGTATGCCCTGGGTGCCTCCGAACGAGGGTTCTTCTCCCTGCTCGGTGTCATCGAACGGGGCGGGATGCTGCCCGCCGACGAGATCGCCGACCTGACCGACGCGGCGAAGCGGACCTCAGCGGCCATGGCGGCCACCGCGGCCGAAGTGGTGTCCATGGAACGTGCCGCGCACAACGCCGAACCGTCGCGTCAGTACCTGGTGCCGACCATCAACGCCTACACGGCGCAGTTGGGTGCCGGAGTTCGCCAGTACAACGAAATGGTCACTGCCGCCGCGCATTTGGTATCAGCGGTGAGCGGGGACGGTGCGGTTGGGGTGGCTCCGCTGGCCCAACAGCGCTACCGCGACGAACTCACCGGCGCCACTGACAGGTTACTGGGGTGGGCGCAGGCGTTCGATGAGCTCGGCGGCCTGCGCCGGGCATAGCCACCTACAGCGTCGCCCTCAGTGACGGGACGACCATCCCGGCCAGGCCACGCAACGTCGCCTTCAGCATGTCGAAGGTGTCGAAGTAGTCCCGCCACAGCGTGATCCGCCCGTCGCGCAGCTCGAAGATTCCGCAGACCCAGAACTGGATCCGCAGCGGACCGAATATCAGTGCGTCAGTCCGCTCTGTCAGTACCGCGTCACCGTCGGCGGCCACTCGGTGGAACTTCACCTCGAAGCCGATCCGGCCCTCCATCTGACGAAACAGCTTCGCCACCCGCCGCCCGCCGCGGATTTTGGAGAAACCGACGTTCTCGTAGAGCAGGTCGTCGGCCAGGGCGGCATCCGCGGTATCGAAATCCTCGTCCTGCAGCGCATACAGGAACGCCTCGACCGTGCGGATGTTGTCACTGGTTGTTGTCTGAGTCAGCTCGGTCATGGTTGCCAGCGTAGGCGAGACGGGGTGTGGCAGGGTGAAGTGGATGCGCGTCGCCGTTGTCGCCGGACCCGATCCCGGACACTCTTTCCCCGCGATCGCGCTGTGCCGGGGCTTCGTGGCGGCCGGCGATTCGCCCACCTTGTTCACCGGGGTGGAATGGCTGGATATCGCCCGCAGTGTGGGCATCGATGCGGTCGAACTGGACGGTCTGGTCGCCACCGACGAGGACCTGGACGCCGGTGCCCGCATTCACCGGCGTGCCGCGCGAATGGCGGTGCTGATCGCGCCGACGCTGCGCGAACTGGCCCCGGATCTGGTGGTGTCCGACGTCATCACCTCCGGCGGCGGCCTGGCGGCCGAGTTGCTCGGGATTCCGTGGGTGGAACTCTGCCCGCATCCGCTGTACCTGCCGTCGAAAGGGCTGCCGCCGATCGGCAGCGGCCTGGCGCCGGGAACGGGCCTGCGGGGCAGGGTGCGCGACACCGTGATGCGCGCCCTGACGGCGCGGTCGGTGCGGACCGGTCTGCGGCAGCGCGCGGCCGTCCGGGTGGAGATCGGTTTGCCGGCGCGTGATCCCGGGCCGCTACGACGGCTGATCGCCACGCTGCCCGCGTTGGAGGTCCCGCGCCCGGACTGGCCGGCCGAGGCCGTCGTGGTGGGCCCGCTGCACTTCGAGCCGACCGACCGGGTGCTGTCGATCCCGGCGGGCTCGGGGCCGGTTGTCGTGATCGCGCCGTCGACGGCGTCCACCGGCACCACCGGGCTGGCTGAACTGGCGTTGCAGAGCCTGATACCAGGGCAGACACTGCCCGCCGGTGCTCGGCTGGCGGTATCCCGGCTGGGCGGTGCGGAGCTGACGGTCCCGCCGTGGGCGGCGGTAGGGCTGGGGCGCCAAGACGCGCTGCTGGCGCATGCCGATCTGGCCATCTGCGGCGGCGGTCATGGCATGGTGGCCAAGACGCTGCTGGCCGGGGTGCCCCTGGTGGTGGTTCCCGGCGGCGGGGACCAGTGGGAGATCGCCAATCGGGTGGTCCGTCAGGGCAGCGGGCGGCTGATCCGCCCATTGACCGGCGACTCGCTGGTGGCCGAGGTCGGGGAGGTGCTGTCGTCGCCGAAATACTGCGCGGCGGCCAAGGAGGCAGCCGCCAGCATTGCCGGTGTGGCAGACCCGGTGCAGGTGTGTCATGAAGCGCAGGCTTTAGCGCAGTAGATCGCTGGGTATCTTGGCTGGCGTGCGGCTGACCGAGTTCAACGAGCGGGTGGTGCTGCGCTTCGGCGCGGCGTACGGCTCCTCGGTGCTGGTCGACCATGTGCTGACCGGTCTGGGCGGCCGTACCGCAGCCCAGGCGATCGAAGAGGGTATCGATCCTCGCGAGGTGTGGCGCGCATTGTGCGCCGACTTCGACGTACCGCGCGATCAGTGGTGACTGGTGGCGTCGAGCCTGCGGTCCGGGCGTCGATCAACCCGAGAATCGGGTCCTGACCGCAGCGCGGACGCCGCCGGCGCAGGCTGGAAGTCCATCTCAGCGCAGCGCACAGTCGCCGCACGTGCCGCCGCCCGGGATGCGGTAATACAGGCAGCAGCTGTTGCGCCGGAAGTCCAGGTCCGCGCTGGTGATCGCGCCGGTTCCGGCCAGCTTGCCGGTGTGCAGCAGAGCGGAGGTGATCCGTTCGATCGGGGTGCGCAGGTCCGGACGCGCCAGCAGCAGTTGCCGCGACGTGCCCACCAGGGCCGACGCGATGTTGCCGTAGAGCAGGCCGGGCGCGAGCTTGAAGCGCAGGCCCGCCGCGAACGGCTCGAGGTGATCGGATACGACCACGCGATACAACAGCCCGGAGGACAGGGGCCCGATGGGCTCTCCGACGGGTTCGGGCAGCCGCAACCGGGCGCTGTCGTCGGCGCGTTGCAGCTCGGCCAGGTCGGGGATGACGCCGTGGGCCAGCACGCACGCGAGGACCGGCGACCATAGCCGTGCGGCATGTCCTAGGTGCACCAGGGATGCACCGATCCGCGGGTCGGTGATGCGGTAACGCCTGGTGGTGGCGTCGATGAGGTCCGCGTAGCCGTCGGTGTACGACTGCGCGACGTGATGCCACCCCTCGGGGTCTCCGCCCACGGTCAGGGCGAAAAACCCGCCGTAGGTGGACACCTGGGTCAGTTCCGCAGCGATGTTCATGTGTTCGTCGAGGTGATCCTGCCAGACGCGGCGTGTCGAAACTCGAGTCGAACAGGTGTTCGGCTACTGTGGGAATCACTCGGAGATCTCAACTTGTCGGTGGCCTTCTCTAGTGTCGCGGCTAACCGACCGATACCGGTCACCGAACACCGACTACAGGAGAGGCATCATGGCTCAAGCCCCCGATCGCGAGAAGGCTCTCGAACTGGCTATGGCCCAGATCGAGAAGAGTTACGGAAAAGGCTCGGTGATGCGCCTGGGGGACGAGGTGCGCCAGCCGATTTCGGTCATCCCCACCGGGTCCATCGCACTGGACGTGGCCCTGGGCATCGGCGGCCTGCCCCGGGGCCGGGTCGTCGAGATCTACGGCCCGGAGTCCTCCGGTAAGACCACCGTCGCACTGCACGCGGTGGCCAACGCCCAGGCCGCCGGCGGTGTCGCGGCGTTCATCGACGCCGAGCACGCGCTGGATCCGGACTACGCCAAGAAGCTGGGCGTCGACACTGATTCGCTGTTGGTCAGCCAGCCGGACACCGGAGAGCAGGCACTCGAGATCGCCGACATGTTGATCCGTTCGGGTGCGCTCGACATCGTGGTGATCGACTCGGTGGCCGCGCTGGTGCCGCGCGCGGAACTCGAAGGTGAGATGGGTGACAGCCACGTCGGCCTGCAGGCCCGGCTGATGAGCCAGGCGCTGCGGAAAATGACCGGCGCACTGAATAATTCGGGGACCACAGCGATCTTCATCAACCAGCTCCGGGACAAAATCGGAGTGATGTTCGGTTCACCCGAGACGACCACGGGTGGCAAGGCGCTGAAGTTCTACGCGTCGGTGCGCTTGGACGTGCGGCGGATCGAGACGCTCAAGGACGGCACCAATGCGGTGGGTAACCGCACCCGGGTCAAGGTGGTCAAGAACAAGGTGTCGCCGCCGTTCAAACAGGCCGAGTTCGACATTCTCTACGGCAGGGGCATCAGCAGGGAAGGATCGCTGATCGACATGGGTGTGGATCAGGGCTTCATCCGTAAGTCCGGCGCCTGGTTCACCTACGAGGGTGAGCAGCTCGGTCAGGGCAAGGAGAATGCGCGTAACTTCCTGCTCGAAAACGGCGAGATCGCCAACGAGATCGAGAAGAAGATCAAGGAGAAGCTCGGCATTGGTGCAGTGGTAACCGATGACAGCGTCCTGCCCGCCCCCGTCGACTTCTGAGCGTCGCGAGGAGCAGGCGCGGGCGCTGTGCCTGCGCCTGCTCACCGCGCGATCACGAACCAGGGCCGAGCTGGCCGGCCAGCTGGCCAAGCGGGGGTTCCCCGACGACGTCAGCAACCGGGTGCTGGATCGACTGGCCGGTGTCGGGCTGGTGGACGACACCGACTTCGCCCAGCAGTGGGTGCGGTCACGGCGGGCCAACGCGGGCAAAAGCAAGCGTGCGCTGGCCTCTGAGCTGCATACCAAGGGCGTGGACAACGAGGTGATCGACACGGTGCTTGCCGGTATCGACGCCGGTGCCGAACGGGAGCGGGCAGAACAGCTGGTACGGACCAAACTGCGACGTGAGGCGCTGAACGAAGACGACGCACGGGTGACTCGCCGGTTGGTCGGCATGCTGGCCCGCCGCGGATACACCCAGAACGTGGCGTGCGAGGTGGTGCTTGCCGAACTGGCCGCCGAACGGGAGCGCCGGCGGGTCTGAGGGCATGGTCCAGGCGAGGCCACGATGGCCGACGACTAGGGTCTGCGTCGCTCGCCAGTACCATGGCCCCGTGACTTCGACCATGGCACCTGGCGCTGCCGACGATGCCTTGGCCGTGTTCGGTTCGGGCCGCACCTACCAGGTACGCACCTACGGCTGTCAGATGAACGTGCACGACTCCGAACGGCTGGCGGGCCTGCTCGAGGCGGCCGGTTACCGGCGTGCGCCCGAGGGTGCCGACGCCGATGTCGTCGTCTTCAACACCTGTGCCGTCCGTGAGAACGCCGACAACAAGCTGTACGGCAACCTCAGTCACCTGGCACCGCGCAAGCGCAGCAACCCCGACATGCAGATCGCGGTCGGCGGCTGCCTGGCTCAGAAAGACCGGGAAGCGGTGCTGCGCAAGGCGCCGTGGGTCGACGTGGTGTTCGGCACCCACAACATAGGGTCGCTGCCCACGCTGCTCGAACGCGCCCGACACAACAACGAGGCCCAGGTCGAGATCGCCGAAGCGCTGCAGGAGTTTCCCTCGTCGCTGCCGAGTGCCCGCGAATCCGCTTATGCCGCCTGGGTTTCCATCTCGGTGGGCTGCAACAACAGCTGCACCTTCTGCATCGTGCCGTCGCTGCGGGGCAAAGAGGTCGACCGCAGCCCGGCCGACATCCTGGCCGAAGTGCGGTCGCTGGTGGATACCGGAGTGCTCGAAGTCACCCTGCTGGGCCAGAACGTCAACGCCTATGGCGTCTCTTTCGCCGACCCGGCGATTCCGCGCAATCGGGGCGCCTTCGCCGAGCTGCTGCGAGCCTGCGGCGACATCGAAGGCCTCGAGCGGGTCCGGTTCACCTCGCCGCACCCGGCCGAGTTCACCGACGACGTCATCGAGGCGATGGCCCAGACGCCGAACGTGTGCCCCGCCCTGCACATGCCGCTGCAGTCCGGATCGGACCGGGTCCTGCGTGCGATGCGGCGCTCCTACCGCGCGCAGCGCTATTTGGCCATCATCGAGCGGGTGCGCGCGGCGATGCCGCACGCTGCCATCACCACCGATCTGATCGTCGGCTTCCCCGGCGAGACCGAAGAGGACTTCGCGGCCACGCTCGACGTGGTGGCCCAGGCCCGCTTCGCGGCCGCGTTCACCTTCCAGTACTCCCAGCGGCCCGGCACACCGGCCGCCGAGCTCCCCGATCAGCTGCCGAAAGCCGTTGTACAGCAACGCTACGAGCGCTTGGTGGAACTTCAGGAGAAGATCTCCCTGCAACACAACCAGGCGCTGGTCGGCCAGACCGTCGAGCTGCTGGTCGCCACCGGCGAAGGACGCAAGGACAGCCGTACCGCACGGATGAGTGGCCGGGCCCGCGACGGCCGCCTGGTCCATTTCGCGGCCGGGGACCGGGCGGTGCGTCCCGGTGACATCATCACCACGGTGGTCACCGACGCCGCGCCACACCACCTCATCGCCGACGCCGCCATCCTGACCCATCGCCGCACCCGGGCCGGTGACGCACACGCCCCGGGTAGGCGCGGCGTCGGACTGGGTATGCCGGTTGTGGGGCTGTCCAGCACCGCGCCGGCCCAACCGGCCGGCTGCGGCCAACAATGAACGGAGATATCCGACGTGGCGGACTTCGACGCCTACCGGTCTGAAATCGAGGCGGCCGAACGCCGCGTCGCACGCGAAATAGAGCCGGGCGCAAGGGCTTTGGTCGTCGCGATCCTGGTCTTCGTGCTGGTGGGATCGTTCATTCTGCCGCACACCGGCAGCGTCCGGGGCTGGGACGTGTTGTTCACCAGCCACGGCGCCGAGTCCGCCGCTGTGGAGTTGCCCTCACAGGTATTCATCTGGCTGGCACTGGTGTTCAGCGTCGGCTTTTCGATTCTGGCCCTGCTCACCCGGCGCTGGGCGGTGGCCTGGGTGGCGCTTGCGGGCTCCATGCTGGCCAGCGCCACCGGGCTGCTGGCGGTCTGGTCGCGCCAGACCGTGCCGGCGGGCCACCCCGGGCCGGGCATCGGGCTGTTCGTCTCGTGGATCACGGTGATCCTGTTGACGTTTCACTGGGCGCGGGTGGTCTGGCAGCGCACCATCGTCCAGGTGGCCGCCGAGCAGCAGCGCCGCCGCATCGTCGCCGAGGAACAGTCCAGAACGCTGCTGGACACCCTGAACGCCGACAGCGACGGCCCGGACGATCCGCCGGCCGCTGCCACCCGGGCCGATCCCAAAGATCGTTAAGACCTGCGAGTCAACGCCTGTGCAGCGGCGTCCGCCCACTGGCGCCACTGTTCGGCGTTAGCGCTGGCCTCCTCGGCGTCCTTGGTCTTGCCCGCCGCCGCCGCCTTGGCGGCCTGCTGCTCGAATTGCTCGGCTCGGGCGCGGAACTGCTCGGCGCGCATCTGCGCCTGTGGATCTGCCCAGTCCGACTCGCCGGCGTCGCGCACCTTCTTCTCGACCGCGCGCAACCGCCGCTCCAGCTCGGCGGACCGCTCCCGGGGGACCTTGCCGATCGCTTCCCACTTGTCCGCGATGGTCCGCAACGCGGCTCGTGCGGATTCGTGATTGCTGGGGTCTATCTTCTCGGCCTCGGCCAGCAGCGCCTCCTTGGCGGCGGCATTGGCGCGGAACTCGGCGTCCTTCTCGGCGGTGACCGCGTTGCGGGCGGTGAAGAAGGCGTCCTGGGCCGCCTTGAACCGGCGCCACAGGGCGTCGTCGACGTCCTTGCTCGCCCGGCCCGCCGCTTTCCACTCGGTGAGCAACTTGCGGAACTCGGCACTGGTAGCGGCCCAGTCGGTGGAGCCGGACAGCGCCTCGGCCCGCTCGCACAGCCGCTCTTTGGACTGGCGCACGCCGGAGCGCTCCCGGTCCAGTTCGGCAAAGTGAGAACCGCGGCGCCGGTTGAAGATCTCCCGGGCCGCCGAGTAGCGCTTCCACAACGCATCATCGACCTTGCGGTCCAGCCCGGTGATCGTCTTCCACTCGTCGAGAATCACCCGCAGCCGGTCGCCGGCGATCTTCCACTGCGTGGAGTTTTCCGCCAGGTCCTCGGCCTCGGCGGCCAGTGCCTCCTTGCGGGCGGTTTGGGCGGCCCGGAGCGCCTCGCGCCGCGAGCGGTGCGCGGTGACGTAAACGTCGATACGGGCGCGAATGTCGGACAACCGGCCGGCGAGCGCGTCGATGTCGCCCAGCACACACGCGGTCGGCAGCGATTCGAGCAGCGTTCCCGCAGTGGCGTTGATCTTGCGCGGATCTCCGGTGCCGGACACCAACCGCTCTTCCATCAGGGCGATCTCGGTGCTCAGGTCGTCGTATCGGCGGCCGAAATACGCGAATGCCGCCTCGGGGTCGCCCGCCTGCCAGGAGCCGACGACGCGCTCGCCGGAAGCGCTGAGCAACCACACGGTGCCGTCTTCGTCGACGCGTCCGAACCGGTGTGGATCGCTGTGCGGCAGCGACGACGTCGGGTGTGCCGACGGGTGCGGGGCCGCGGGCCGGGCCGGCGCGCCCGGCCGGGGTCCGGGCCGCGGACCTGGGCGGGGCCCCGGTACCGGTCTGGAAACCGGTTCAGCCGTTGCTGCGTCGTTGCTCCGGGGCTGCTCACCCGTCATTGCGCTCGTCACCTACCCTCTGCCAGTAGCGCGGTCGACTCCCCGCGCAGCTGCCGCGCGAAGCGGCACCCGTCCGGTCGGTGGTCGTGGGCGCGGAGGACCCACGTTTCCAACCGGTTTCCAACAAGTATTCAAGCAGCTTGGTCGGCGGTGTGCCGCCACCTTCTGCTCACCGATGCTTTTTCCACCAAGCGTCGAGCTGCTCGAGCGTAGGCCCCTGCGGGTCGCCCTGGGTGAGGGCGATCATCAGTTGGGCCTCATTGGTCCAGACCAGGGACGGGCTGCTCTCCTGGACCGCGCAGAACGCCATGCCGCCGATCTGCGGACTGTCCGCATGATGCCAGTCGGTCGGTGACTTGGCCTCACCAGGGCAGTTGACCATGATGTCGGTGCGCAACAACCCGTCGAAGAACTGCCGCAGCGTCTCGGTTTCCCCGAACATCGTGAAGACCGCCCGGTTGGGGCCGCCGGGGTCGACGTTCTTGTCGCAGATCACCCGGGCCAGGGCGTCTTTCGGCGGCAGGAATGGCTTGCAGGTCCCCGGGGCGTACCCCAACGGCAGCAGGTTGAGCAGGCGGGCCAGTGCGTCCGCCGAACCCGTCGCCGGTGTGGTGGCCGACGCGGTCGTCGTCGACGGGGTCGTGGTCTTGGGTGCGGCCGCGGAGTCCGGACGCAGGCTGAGCCGGACTCCCTGCGCGGCGAACACCAGCAACACCACCAGAGCGATACCTCCGATCAGCACCCAAGGGTTGCGCAGACTCCCGGCCAGCGGTGACGGGCGCCGAGCGGCCGGCGTGGGCTCCGGTATGGGTTCCGGGGTCGGCGGAGGCTGAGCCGGGGGAGCAGGCGGTTCGGCCGGGGGTGCGGGCGTCTCGGGCTGGGCGGTCAGGGGCGGCGCGTACGGCGCACCGCCCGTCGAGGCGATCAGGCCTTTGGGGAAGATCAGCGGTCCGGAGGCGTCCACCTCGCGGTGGGCCGTGAGCGACTCCGGATCCGGCACCGCCTCGGCACCCGGCGGCAGCGGCAGGGACGTCGTCGCGGCCTCCACCGCGTCGTTCTGCCGAGGTCCGGCTTGCTCGCTGCGCTTGAGGATCCGGAACTGCTGCGCCTGATGTGGCGCGCTGAGCGCCTGATGTGCGGCCTCCGCCAGCTCGCCGGCGCTGGCGTAGCGCTCCTCCGGGCGTTTTGCCATGCCCCGGGCAATGACCGCGTCGAACGCCGGGGGAATGCCGGGCCGCAGCTGACTGGGACGCGGAACTGGTGCCATCAGATGGGCGGTGATCAGCATTCCGGCGCTGTCGGCGCGGTAGGGCGGGGTCCCGGTCAGGCACTCATGCAGCACACAGGTCAGCGAGTAGATGTCGGCGCGATGGGTCACTTCGGCGTCCGAGAAGCGCTCGGGGGCCATGTAGCGCCAAGTCCCCACAGCCGTGCCGATCTGGGTCAGTTTCTCGTCGGTGGCCGCGCTGGCGATGCCGAAATCAACTAGGTAGACGAAGTCGTCCTGGGTGACCAGGATGTTCTCCGGCTTCACGTCGCGATGCATGACCCCGGCCGCGTGGGCGGCGTCCAGCGCGGAGGCCACCTGGTGCACCAGGGCGACCGCCCACGGCGGGGTCACCGGCCCGAACCGCTCGAGCAGTAGCGCCAGGTGGGTGCCCTCGATGAGGCGCATGTCGAGGTACAGCTGACCTTCGATCTCGCCGTAATCGTGGATCGGCACCACATGGGGTTCCTGCAACCGGCCCGCATTGCGGGCTTCGCGCTGCATGCGCATGCGGAACACCGGGTCGTGACTGAATCGCTCGGAGAGCAGCTTGAGGGCGACGACACGCTGTCGGACGGTGTCGACCGCCTCGTACACCTCACCCATCCCGCCGCTGCCAAGCTGCCGCTTGAGGAAGTAGGGCCCGAATCGGGTCCCCACTCGCGAACCTCGCGCGGAGCTCATCGTCGACTCCTCAACCCAACGGGCAAATGCACCGGCTACCCCACCGGTCGACTTGACTACGCCAGCGCCTGGCCAAGCAACCATGACGGTAATTCCTCGCCAAACCGGACGCACCAATAATGCAGCATCCGACCCAAGCTGAAACCGTTCCGTTAGCTGTGTTGCGTCCCGGAAGCGTGACTGCGGCGACCGGGCAACCATTTCGGCCGGAAAATCCGGTTGTCCCGCTTATCCGGCGCACACCAGTCATTATTGAACAACTGTCGGAAGTCTTCGGCCCGGAATGTCGGTGGGAGGTCAGCAATGGGCTCAGCAATGACCGAAGGCGAATATGGCGTCGGGTATGCGACGTTGCTGGCACTGGGTGCCGCTCTTCTCGCCGGGGTCAGTTACGTGATCTTGCAGCGGTCGGCGCAGCAGGTCACCGACCAGGAAGTCGGGCACTTCACGCTCTTCCAGATGTCCCTGCGACACCTGCAATGGTGGCTGGGCAGCCTGGCCGCGCTCGGCAGCTTCGTCCTGCAGGCGTTCGCACTGGCCGTGGGTTCGGTGGTGCTGGTGCAGTCGTTGCAGGCCACCGCCCTGTTGTTCGCGTTGCCGATCGACGCGCGGCTGACCCATCACCGGTGCACTGCCAAGGAGTGGATGTGGGCGATTCTGCTGGCCGCTGCGGTCGCCGTCATCGTCCTGGCCGGTGACCCCACCGCCGGTTACGCGCGTGCCTCGCTGCACTCCTGGGTGGTGGTCGCCGCGGTGATGGTGCCCGGTTTGGTGTTGTGCGTGCTGGGTGCGCGATGGGCGTCTTCGGCCACGGTGTCGGCGATATTGCTGGCGCTGGCGTCGGCGGCGTCGCTGGCCGTGTTCACGGTGCTCACCAAGGGGGTGGTCGCCGAACTCGGCGCAGGCTTCTCGCAGCTGGCGCGCGCCCCCGAGCTGTACGCGTGGATCGCGGTGCTGCCGATCGGGCTGATGCTGCAGCAATCGGCGCTGCGCCGGGGTGCCCTGACGGCGACATTGCCGACGATCACCGTGTCGCGACCGGTGATTGCTTCGATCCTGGGGGTGACCGTGCTGGGCGAGGTCGTGCACGCGGGAGAAGGGCAGGTGCTGAGCCTGGTGGCCGCGGTAACCGTGGTGATCGTCGCCACCGTGGCGCTGGCCCGCGACGAAGCCGCCATGATGGCGGGCTCGCACGGCGACGCGAAACCGGCAGGTCAGCTGGCCGTTTCCTGATCGGCGCGACCCGCTGCCGAGGGTAACGAAAGGGTTCCCGTTGAGTTGCGCCCGATAGCTATCGGGCGTGGCCGGGTACCGTTACCTAGGACGCTCCGTTCGGACTTTCACAGCTGCCACATAGCTGATTCTGGGTGGCTCTCAGCTCGGTCAGAAAGCCTGAGTGGGGCAAAATCACTGTTCGGAGCGGGTACAGAGCCATAGAGTAATCGGTGAACTGTCGGCGAACACCGGGGGAACGCTGGCGGCGAAGTTGGGGAATTGAGGGTGCGCCATGTCAATGGTCGGAATCGCCGGAATCATCGCGTTATTCGCGGCGCTGGCATCGGCGACCGGGGATGTGATTCGGCAGCGCTCCGCGCACGAGATCACCGACGAAGAGGTAGGCCACCTCAAGCTGTTCGGCATGTCGCTGCGCGATGCCAGATGGTGGACGGGCGGCATGTGCGCGGTGCTCAATTACAGCTTGCAGGCGCTGGCGCTGGTGTGGGCCTCGGTGATGCTGGTGACCGCGCTGCAGGTCACTGCGCTGCTCTTCGCCTTGCCGATCTACGCCCGTATCGCTCACCACCGGATCACCCGGCCCGAGTGGATGTGGGCAACGACTCTGGCCGCCTCGCTCGCCGTGGTGATCATTGTCGGCGATCCGACGGCCGGCCACGACCGGGCACCGCTGAGCACCTGGATCATCGTGGCGGCGGTGATGGGACCGATCCTGGTGTCGTGTGTGGTCGCGGCGAAGGTGTGGTCCGGTCGTCCCCAGGCCGCGGTGTTGCTGGCGCTGGTGGCGGGATCGTCGTTGGCCCTGTTCGCCGTGCTGACCAAGGGTGTGGTCGACGTTCTGCACCACCACGGTCTCGGAGCGGCGGTGCGCGCACCGGAGTTCGTGCCGTGGCTGGTGGTGATGCTGTGCGGGATGATCTTCCAGCAGTCGGCGTTCCGCGCCGGTGCCCTGACCGCCTCACTGCCGACGATGACGGTCGCCAAACCGGTGGTGGCCACGGCGCTGGGCATCATTGTGCTCGGGGAGACGTTGGAGGCCGCCGGGCCCGAGGCGATCGTGCTGGTCGCCGCGGTCGCGATGGTGATCACCGCGACGGTGGCGCTGGCCCGCGGTGAAGCGGCCGCCGTCGTCGCCGACGCCGGCGGGGACAGCGCCTCGAAACTGACCGAGCCGCCCACCGACCCGGAGCCGGGCGCGGCGGTCACCGCCGCCGACGGCCCGGCCTGGGGACCGACGTCGGGCTGAGCGATTACGGTCTCGAGCGCGTCGGATCGCCGAGACGCTAGTTTGTTGGCGTGCTGAGCGCCATCGCCATCGTCCCGTGCGCGCCGGTGCTGGTTCCCGAACTCGCCGGTGCGGCCGCCGTGGAGATCGCCGACCTTGCGGCGGCCGTCGTCGCCGCGTCCGCGACGTTGCCCACGCGCTGGGTCGCGGTCGGGACAGGCCGGGCGGACGCTGTGGTGAGTGCTGACTCCGCCGGAACGTTTGCCGGATTCGGCGTCGACGTCCCGGTCCAATTGGCGCCGCGCAACGACGCCGGGACGGCCCGGGACATGCCCCTGTGTGCGTTGATGGCCGGCTGGGTCCGCGGGCAGGCGAAGCCCGACGCATCCGTGGAAGTGCGCGTGTACGCCGCCGGCCATGACCTCGGCGCGGCGGTGGCCCGCGGTCGCGAGTTGCGGGCCGACGTCGACGCGCGGCCCGATCCGGTCGGCGTGCTGGTGGTGGCCGACGGCGTGAACACCCTGACCGCCCGGGCGCCGGGCGGCTACCACCCCGGCGGCGCCGCGATGCAGCAGCTCCTCGACGACGCGCTGGCCACCGGCGATGTCGCAACGCTGAGCCGGCTGCCCGAACAGGTACTCAGCCGGGGCGCGTTCGCCGTGCTGGCCGGGTTGACCGAACCCGGACCCACTTCGGCCACCGAGCTTTACCGCGGCGCCCCCTACGGGGTGGGCTATTTCGTCGGGGTCTGGCGGCCGTGATCCCACTGGCCATCATCGGTCCGACCGGCGCCGGCAAATCGCAGTTGGCCCTTGATGTCGTCGAACGGCTCGGCGTGCACGCGGAGATCGTCAACGCCGACGCGATGCAGCTGTATCGCGGCATGGACATCGGGACGGCGAAGCTGCCCGTCGACCGGCGCCGCGGCGTCCCGCATCACCAGCTCGACGTGCTCGATGTCACCGAGACGGCCACGGTGGCCCGCTACCAGCAGGCGGCCGTCGGCGACATCGAGGCGATCCGGGCCAGGGGAGCGGTGCCGGTGGTCGTCGGTGGTTCCATGCTCTACATCCAGTCGCTGCTGGACAACTGGTCGTTTCCCGCGACCGATCCGGCGGTGCGGGCACGCTGGGAGCAGCGGCTGGCCGAGATCGGCGTCGCGCGGCTGCACGCGGAACTGGCGCGGCGCGATCCGGCCGCTGCGGCCGTGATCCTGCCCACCGACGCCCGGCGTACGGTGCGGGCCCTGGAGGTCATCGAGCTGACCGGCCAGCCGTTCGCGGCGTCCGCACCGCGCATCGGCGCCGCCCGCTGGGACACGGTCATCATCGGGTTGGACTGTGAGACAACGGTTCTGGACGAGCGACTGGCCCGCCGGACCGAGTCCATGTTCGCCGCCGGGCTGGTCGAGGAGGTGCGTGCGCTGCTGGGCCGCGGTCTGCGCGTCGGAGTCACCGCATCGCGGGCACTCGGTTATGCGCAGGTGCTGGCGGCCCTGGATGCCGGCGGCACATCAGCGTTGCTGCACGACGCGCAAGAGCAGACCTTCATCGGCACCCGCCGTTACGTGCGACGCCAGCGCTCCTGGTTTCGCCGCGACCACCGCGTCCGCTGGATCGATCCGGCCGGTCCGCACGCGGTCGATGACGTGCTGCGGGCGTGGCGGCACGTAACCTGATCTGGTGATGTTCGCCAAGGGCCACGGTACGCAGAACGACTTCGTGCTGTTGCCCGACTTGGATTGCCGGGCCGGGCTGTCCGCGTCCCGGGTCGCCGCCCTGTGCGACCGCCGCCGCGGTCTGGGTGCCGATGGCGTCCTGCGGGTCACCACCGCCGGCGCGGCGTTGAGCGCCGGTGTGCTGGACCGGTTGCCCGACGGGGTCGGCGAATCCGACTGGTACATGGACTATCGCAACGCCGACGGGTCGACGGCGCAGATGTGTGGCAACGGGGTGCGGGTTTTCGCGCACTACCTGCGGGCCAGCGGTCTGGAGTCGCGCGACGAGTTCGTCGTGGGTTCGCTGGCCGGGCCGCGGCCGGTCATCCTGCACCACGTCGACGCGACAAATGCCGACGTCGCCGTGGACATGGGTAAGGCCAACAAGATGGGTACCGGGCACGCGGTGGTGGGTGGCAGGCGGTTCACCGGCGTGGCCGTGGACGTCGGCAACCCGCACCTGGCATGTGCCGACCCGCAGCTCACCGTCGACGCCCTGGCGGCGCTGGATGTCGGGGCGCCGGTGCAGTTCGACGCGAACCAGTTCCCCGAAGGGGTCAATGTGGAGGTGCTCACGGTGCCGGTCGACGGCCGGGTCTGCATGCGGGTGCACGAGCGCGGCGTCGGGGAAACCCGCTCGTGCGGCACCGGAACGGTCGCGGCCGCCGTCGCCGCTTTGGCGGCCACGGGCGCCGACACCGGGGTATTGACCGTGCGGGTGCCCGGCGGGGACGTCACCGTCACCATCACGGAAGCCACCAGCTTCCTGCGCGGTCCGTCGGTGCTGGTGGCCCGCGGCGAGGTGAGCGAGGAATGGTGGCGTGCCCAAGACCGTTAATTCAGATGCATGACGCCGATTCGGCGTGCAACATTGCTTATTGCCTATGAAACATTCTGAGTCGTATCCCGAATTTCCCGACCACACTGTCGCGGAGCCCAGCACCGGCGAGCTTGCCCTCGAGGACCGGTCGGCACTGCGCCGGGTCGCCGGGCTGTCAACCGAGCTCACCGACGTCTCCGAGGTCGAGTACCGCCAGCTGCGGCTGGAACGCGTGGTGCTGGTGGGCGTCTGGACCGAGGGCAGTTCCGCCGACAATCAGGCCAGCCTGGCCGAGTTGGCGGCACTGGCCGAAACCGCCGGATCCCAGGTGCTGGAAGGGCTGATCCAGCGCCGCGACCGGCCCGACCCGTCGACGTACATCGGTTCGGGCAAAGCCCAGGAGCTGCGCGAGGTGGTGCTGGCCACCGGTGCCGACACCGTGATCTGCGACGGCGAGCTGTCGCCGGCTCAACTGACAGCACTGGAAAAGGCCGTCAAGGTCAAGGTCATCGACCGCACCGCGCTGATCCTGGACATCTTCGCTCAGCACGCCACCAGTCGGGAGGGCAAGGCGCAGGTATCCCTCGCGCAGATGGAGTACATGCTGCCGCGGCTGCGCGGTTGGGGTGAGTCGATGTCGCGGCAGGCCGGTGGTCGTGCCGGTGGCAGCGGCGGTGGTGTCGGTCTTCGCGGCCCTGGCGAGACGAAGATCGAAACCGATCGGCGCCGCATCCGCGAACGGATGGCCAAGCTGAAGCGCGAAATCCGGGACATGAAGCAGGCTCGCGACACTCAGCGCAGTCGCCGTCTGCACGCCGACATGCCGTCGATTGCCATCGTGGGCTACACCAACGCGGGCAAGTCCAGCGTGCTCAACGCCTTGACCGGGGCCGGGGTGCTGGTCCAGGACGCGCTGTTCGCCACGCTGGAACCCACCACCCGGCGGGCCGAGTTCGACGACGGAAGATCATTCGTGCTTACCGACACCGTCGGCTTCGTGCGGCATCTGCCCACCCAGTTGGTGGAGGCTTTCCGCTCCACCCTGGAGGAGGTGGTCGACGCCGACCTGTTGGTGCACGTGGTCGACGGCTCCGACGTCAACCCATTGGCCCAGATCAGTGCCGTCCGCCAGGTAATCTCCGACGTCATCGCCGATCACGGGGCCGACGCGCCGCCGGAGCTGGTGGTGGTCAACAAGGTCGACGCCGCGGGCGATCTGATGCTGGCCAAGCTGCGCCACGAACTTCCCGGCGCGGTGTTCGTCTCGGCGCGCACCGGCGAGGGCATCGACGTGCTGCGGCGGCGGATGGCCGAACTGGCCGCCCCCACCGACATGGCCGTCGACGTGCTGATTCCCTATGACCGCGGTGACCTGGTCGCCCGAGTGCACGCCGACGGGCGGGTACAGCAGGCCGAGCACGCCGCGGAGGGCACCCGGATCAAGGCCCGCGTTCCGGTGGCGCTGGCCGCCGGGCTACGGGAGTTCTCGGCGCAGTAGCGCATGACCGGCGCCGCGGAAGGCCGGTTTGGCCGAACGTCCGCCGCACCGCCACTTCCGCGTCAGCAAACCTGGGTGGCGTTTGCGTCGCGCACGGCGCCGGCCCCGGGAGCAGGTACGACACCGACCAACCGCCCGGTTGGTATATGTTGGGCGGAAGAGTCCCCCACCTATGACAGCCGGAGGTCGCACCCATGGGCAGCGCCGTCAAGTATCAGCGCACACTGTTCGAACCCGAGCACGATCTGTTCCGGGAGTCCTACCGCGCCTTTCTGGATCGCCACGTCGCGCCGTATCACGACGAATGGGCGAAAGCCCACATCGTCGACCGCGGGGTGTGGCTGGAAGCCGGCAAACAAGGCTTTCTGGGTATGGCGGTGCCGGAGGAGTACGGCGGCGGCGGCAATCCGGACTTCCGCTACAACACGATCGTCACCGAGGAGACCACCCGCGGGAGTTACAGCGGCATCGGCTTCGGTCTGCACAACGACATCGTCGCGCCGTACCTGCTGCACCTGGCCAACGAGGAACAAAAGCAGCGCTGGCTGCCCAAGTTCTGCACCGGCGAGCTGATCACCGCGATCGCGATGACCGAGCCGGGCACTGGTAGTGACCTGCAGGGCATCAAGACCCGCGCGATCAAAGAGGGTGACCACTACGTCCTGAACGGGTCGAAAACGTTCATTACCAACGGAATCAACTCCGACCTGGTGATCGTGGTGGCGCAGACCGACCCGGAGAAGGGCGCGCAGGGCTTCAGTCTGTTGGTCGTCGAGCGCGGCATGGAGGGCTTCGAGCGAGGCCGCCACCTGGACAAGATCGGGCTGGACGCGCAGGACACCGCCGAACTGTCGTTCACCGATGTGAAGGTGCCGGTGGAGAACCTGCTGGGCGAAGAGGGGATGGGTTTCATCTACCTGATGCAGAACCTGCCTCAGGAACGGATCAACATCGCCGTCATGGCCGCCACCGCCATGGAGACGGTGCTCGAAGAGACGCTGCAATACACCAAGGAACGCAAGGCTTTTGGCAAGTCGATCGGCAGCTTCCAGAACAGCAGGTTCGTGCTGGCCGAACTGGCCACCGAGGCCACCGTGGTGCGGATCATGGTCGATCAGTTCCTCGCCCTGCACCTCGAGGGCAAGCTGACCGCCGAGCAGGCCGCGATGGCCAAGTGGTATTCCACCGAAAAGCAGGTTCATCTGATCGACCGTTGCCTGCAACTGCACGGCGGATACGGCTACATGCGCGAATACAACGTTGCCCGTGCCTATCTCGATGCCCGGGTGCAGACGATCTACGGCGGCACGACCGAGATCATGAAGGAGATCATCGGCCGCGGGCTGGGCGTCTAGGAGCCTGCTTGCTCATGGGTGTCGTGTACGCGCTGCAGTAGCGCGGCCAGCTCGAGGTCCTGCCTGACTTGCTCGGTGTATCTGGTTGGCAGCGCGTCGATCTCGTCCTCGGCCCGCAGCAACTCTGTGTAGGCCCGGTCGCGTTGCTCGGGATCCTCCTGTGCCGAGGTGAGGTACTCCTGTGCGAGCCGACGAGCCCGGGTCATCGCGTTCTGCTTGCGCCCACGAGACGAAAACAGCGACGCCGCCGTGGTTGTCAACAAGACGGCGACGATCACCAGCAATGACACCGTGATGCTCAACTCCACGACCGGTACCGGCCTGCCGTGGTTGATGAAGGGAAGGGTATTGCCGTGCAACGCCTGCAGGATCAGCTTCACGCCGATGAAGCCCAGTATCACGGCCAGCCCGTAAGTCAGGTAGACCAGACGATCCAACAGGTTGTCGATCAGAAAGTACAACTGGCGAAGACCCATCAGCGAGAACGCGGTCGCGGCGAAAACCAGGTAGATATTCTGGGTCAGCCCGAACATCGCCGGCACCGAATCGAAAGCGAACAGCAGGTCGGTGCCACCGACCGCGACCATGACCAGCACCAGGGGAGTCATCATCCGCTTGCCGTCCTCTAGGACGAACAAACTGTCGCCGTCGTAGTCCTTGGACGTGTGCAAGAAGCGGTTGGCCATCCGGATGATCAGGTTGTCGGCGTTATGGTCTGCTGTCTCTGCTGGTTTGGCGAGCTTGCCGGCCATGATCAACAGGCCGAGGCCGAACAGATAGAACATTGAGTTGAAGCTGTTGATGAGGGCGCCGCCCAGGACGATGAACGCGGTACGCGCGATGAGCGCGAATGCGATGCCGAACAGCAGCACCTTCTGCTGCGCCACCCGCGGTACCCCGAAGCTGCTGATGATCACCAGGAATACGAACAAGTTGTCTACCGACAGGGCCTCGTTGCTCAGGTAGCCCGCGAAGTATTCGATCGCCATGCGGGGGCTGCCCAGCAGCGCAACGCCGATGCCGAAAAGAACCGCAATCCCGATGTAGGCCGTTGACCAGACCGCCGCCTCGCGTAGCGTCGGCACGTGCGTCTTGCGTACCTGAAAGGCATAGTCGAACAGCATCAACCCGGCGATCAGTACGACCGTGATGACCCACACAGGTCCGGAAACGCCCATTCGCGGTGGGTTTCCTCTCACGGGACAGGGCGTCGCGCCAGGCAAGATGTTGTCTCCGGCACGGTAACGCAATATCAGTGCGTGCCGCACCGCGGTTTCTCGCGACACGGGCGCGGCGCGGCATCATTTCGACATCGGCTCGGTATCCGTTTTTGTAATATGTACGATTTGACTTCGTATTTCTCGTTCGCTAGAGCAAAGTTATGCGAGCCCGGTAACGATGCCGATCGTGGCTGGGAAACAGCCCACGGCGGTGAATCCGCCTGCTCGCCAGGTGGGCAGGGCATCGGCTGGGAGGCTTGGTGAACAGGCAGAGGGGTCAATTGAGCAAGTTCGTCGGGCGTGCGCTGGCCGGTTTGACGGCCGCAGCGCTGGCTACCGGTTTGGCCCTGGCGTTGCTGGCGCCTGCCGCATCCGCGTCTCCGATCGGTGACGCCGAGGCCGCCATGATGGCTGCCTGGGACAAGGCCGGCGGCCCGTCGTCGACCCTTGGCGCCAGAAAGGGCGACGTCTATCCCATCGGCGACGGATTCGCGCTGGACTTCGACGGCGGCAAGATGTACTTCACGCCCGCGACCGGCGCCAAGTACATGTTCGGCCCGATATTGGACAAGTACGAGTCACTGGGCGGTCCGGCGAACAGCGATCTTGGGTTCCCGACCATCAACGAGGTCCCCGGGCTCGCCGGACCCGACAGTCGGGTCAGCACCTTCGCAGCCAGCGACAACCCGGTGATTTTCTGGACGCCCGACCACGGGGCGTTCGTCGTGCGCGGCGCACTCAACGCGGCGTGGGACAAACTCGGCAGCTCGGGCGGCGTGCTGGGCGCGCCGATCGGTGACGAAACCTACGACGGTGAGGTCGCTGCGCAGAAGTTCACCGGTGGCGAGGTGTCCTGGAACAGGAAGACCAAAGAATTCGCCACCAACCCGCCGGCGCTGGCCGATCAACTCAAGGGCCTGCAGATAGCGATCGACCCCACCGCTGCGATAAACATGGCGTGGCGCGCCGCCGGTGGCCCTAACGGGCCACTGGGCGCCAAGAAAGACGGACCGAGTCCGATCGGTGGCGACGGCATCGTCCAGGAATTCAACGGCGGCAAGATCTTCTTCAGCCCGGCCACCGGCGCGAACGCGGTGGAGGGGCCGATTCTGCAGAAGTACGAGGCGCTGGGCGGACCGGTCAGCAGCGACCTCGGCTTCCCGATCGCCAACGAGGCCGACGGCGGGATCACCCCGGCCAGTCGGATCGCTACGTTCTCCGCCGCCGACAAGCCGGTCATCTTCTGGACTCCGGATCACGGCGCGTTCGTCGTGCGCGGAGCCATGAAGGCGGCGTGGGACAAGCTCAAGGGAGCGACCGGCAAACTCGGCGCACCCGTTGCGGATCAGACGGTGGACGGCGACGTGGTGTCGCAGAAGTTCACCGGCGGCAAGGTTTCCTGGAACCGCGCGAAGAACACGTTCACCACCGATCCGGCGAACCTGGCGCCGCTGTTGTCCGGGCTGCAGGTCTCGGGGCAGAACCAACCCAGCAATTCCGCGGCGCCCCCGCCGGATGACAAGTTCACGTTCCACTGGTGGTGGCTGGCCGTGGCGGTGCCGGTGCTGCTACTCGCCTTGATGTCCGTGCTGGTGGTGTTGGGGCTGCGCCGCCGGCGCGCCGGCCGGGAGGTACCTGCCTACGACCACGGGCGGGACGCGGCCGGCGAGCTCGACGCCGGACCCGACGGGCACTGGGCGCACGATGAGGTCGACTACGGCTCCGAGCGCTTCCCGCCCGTCGAGCACCATCCCGAGGAGCATGAGGTGCCGGAGTACGGCTCATCGGCGCGGGTCAGCTGGTCCAGAGGAGGCGCGACGGCCGCCGGCCCCGACCAACCCGAGGGCTACCACGACGAGACCGCGTCTTACCACGACGATCACGCGGCCGGTCTGGGCCGGGGCGATGAGTTCGACGAGTACGACGATGTCGACGAATTCGGCGGCGAGGAAGACCTCGATGCGATCGACGCCACCCCGACGACTCCCATTGCGACCCGCGGCGCCGTGGGCCGGCTCGTCGAGGGTGAGCCAGAGGTCCCGGAAACGGTTTCTCCCGAAAGCTATGAGACCGAATCCGCGGTGCCGCCCATCGAGGAGGCACCGGGGGGCGGCCTCGACGTACCGGAAGCCCCGCCGGCAGAGGCATTTCCCGACGTCTTCTATCGGCACGAGGGTGCCGCGGAAGACGAGATGTCCGAGCTGCCATCGCCGGGTGCGGCGGCGGGTTCCCCGGTGCGCAAGGGGCGGCATGCCGCCGCGGACGATCCGGGATACGCCCCGGTGGCAGCGGAGGCGGCCTACGCCGCAGCGCCGCAAGCCGAAGCGCCCGGGGCGGCGGCCAACGCGGCGGTACGCCCGACCATCCACCTTCCGCTGGATGACGATCCCTACCGTGCCCCTGACGGCTATCCGATCAAGGCAAGCGCCCGATTCGGCTTGTACTACACGCCCACCAGCGCGCTCTACCACGACACACTGGCGGAGATCTGGTTCGCCAGCGAGGCGGTCGCGCAAGCCAACGGCTTCGTCAAAGCCGACTGAGGGGCCGGCGCGCGGCCGACTCGCTGCTAGATCTTGCGGATGACCGTGACGACCTTGCCCAGCACGGTCGCGTCATTACCGGGGATCGGATCGAAGGCCGGGTTGTGCGGCATCAGCCACACTTGACCGCCCGCCCGCTTAAACGTCTTCACGGTGGCTTCACCGTCGATCATGGCCGCCACGATGTCGCCGTTGTCCGCGACGTTCTGCTGACGCACCACCACCCAGTCGCCGTCGCAGATGGCGGCTTCGACCATCGAGTCGCCGACCACCTTGAGCAGGAACAGCGTCCCCTCGCCGACCAGTTCCCGCGGTAGCGGGAAGACGTCCTCGACGGCCTCTTCTGCCAGGATCGGGCCGCCGGCGGCGATACGCCCCAGGACGGGCACGTAAGTAGGCTCGGGCAACGCGTCAGAACCGGCCACTTCCGTGGTAGGCGATGTCACCGCGTCGTCGGCCGCGCGTACGTCGACGGCTCGGGGCCGATTGGCGTCCCGGCGCAGGTAACCCTTGCGCTCCAGCGTGCGTAACTGGTGAGCCACCGAGGACGTCGACGTCAGCCCGACGGCGTCTCCGATCTCCCGAATGCTGGGCGGATAGCCGCGGGTGGTGACCGATGCGCGGATGACATCCAGGATGGTGCGCTGCCGCTCGGTCAGCGTCGCTTCGACGGCGTGCAACCGGGTGTCCACCGGGGGGTCGTTGCTGTCGCTCATGGCACTGAATGTAACCGCAGCCGGCCGAAGAATCAAACATGTGTTCGACCGGCGTGTCCGAGCCGCCGGCGGAGCGCCAACAGGCTCGGAACAGCTGAATCACAAGTGTGTAACTTTCGAATCGGTGGGGTATCCGAGATTCATCCAGCTGGTGCACCGACAAACCGTTGTCGGTGCTGAGGTCTACCGTTTTGCTCGTGCGACACGCCTCGCTCAGATGTTCGATATCGAACACTTGAGCGATTAGGGTCGAACACACGAGCGATAGTTAGTCGACCGGAGGCATGAGATGACAATCAGCTACGCGGGCCCGCAGCGCACCTGGAACGCGCAGAGGCTGGTCAACAGGCCTGTGAACAGGCCGATCGAAGCATCGCCCGGCTATCGCCCCGGGCCGTTCCGCCCGGACAGGCCGGGCACTGCCCGGCCCGGTGGCGCGCCGATCCGCTACCACGGCACCGGTGTCGCGATGTCGACGGCGTCGCACCGACGGCAGCCGGTATCACTGCTGACGACGGTGGGACTCGCGCTGCTCGCCGGCATGATCACCCTCTGGCTCGGGTTGATGGCCAACTTCGGAAACATCGCCAATGACGAATCCTCCGACGCCCCCGCCCGGGTGCCCGCAGCGCTCGCCGTGGTGCGGGTGGAGCCCGGAGAGTCGTTGCAGCAGTTGGCGACCCGCGTCGCTCCCGGCGCACCGGTGCGCGATGTCGTGGAACGCATCCGCGACCTCAACGCGCTGGATTCGAACGCGGTGTCCGCCGGCCAGACGTTGATCGCGCCGATCGGCTGATTGCTCGCGGGCCGGTCGAATACCGCTCTGCGCCAACGTTCCTCGGCGATGGCAGACGGGTCACGGATGCACCGTGTCAGCGGTGGCCCCGCCGTGGATGCGCAGGTACTCTCGGGGTGGTTCTGCGGTACCCCGAAGTCAAGCGGCAAAGGAGCGGCCATGCACTGCCCGTTCTGCCGGCACCCGGATTCGCGGGTGATCGACTCCCGGGAAACCGACGAAGGCCAGGCCATCCGGCGCAGACGGTCGTGTCCGGAGTGTGGACGCCGGTTCACCACCGTGGAGACCGCCGTGCTCGCCGTGGTCAAGCGCAGCGGCGTCACCGAACCATTCAGCCGCGAGAAGGTGATCAGCGGCGTCCGCCGGGCATGTCAGGGGAGGCAGGTAGACGACGACGCGTTGAATCTGCTGGCTCAACAGGTCGAAGATTCCGTGCGCGCCACCGGGCCGGAGGTGCCCAGCCATGAGGTCGGCCTGGCCATCCTGGGTCCCTTGCGTGACCTCGACGAGGTCGCGTACCTACGCTTCGCCTCGGTGTACCGGTCGTTCTCCTCGGCCGACGATTTCGAGCGGGAGATCGAGGCCCTGCGTGCCCACCGCAACGTGTCGACGCTCGGCTGATTGGGGCCCTAGGCTCCGTACATGCCGATAGACCTACACCCCGATCTGGAAGCGTTAGCGCCGCTGTTGGGCACCTGGGCCGGAAGGGGCTCAGGCGAGTACCCGACCATTCAGCCGTTCGAGTACTTCGAGGAAATCACTTTCACCCACGTGGGCAAGCCGTTTCTTGTCTACGCGAAGACGACGAAGGCCGCCGACGACGGCCGGCCCCTGCACGCCGAGTTGGGATATCTGCGCGTACCGAAACAGGGGAGTGTCGAGTTCGTCCTTGCGCATCCGAGCGGAATCGCCGAGATCGAATTGGGCACATACTCCGTAGCCGGTGAGGTCATCGAGCTGGAGTTGGCGGCCACCGAGATACGGCTTACCCCGACCGCCAAAGAGGTGACCGCGCTGAGCCGTTCGTTCCGTATCGGCGGTGACGAGCTGTCCTATTCCCTGCGGATGGGTGCGGTAGGCCAACCCGAGCAGCATCACGTGTCGGCTGTGCTACACCGGGAACGCTGACCATCGTCGTCACTGCACCGGCCGGACGCCGTCGTCGACTACTCGGCCGGCGACCTGCACCCAGTTCTGTGGACTCCACACCGTTTCGATGAGCGATCCGCGCCCCTGCGTGATGACCAGGCCGCGGCTCAAGTATTCGGTGATCCGGGCGGCCGCCGAGCCGGTCGCCTCGTCTTCGGGCACCCCCAGGTTGGCGGCGAACATGCGGCTGCGTATCGAATTCGCCTGCTGATCCAGCCAGGCCCACAGGTAGTGGGCGGTGTCGTCGGGAAAATCGCCGGGGTCGGCCTGCAGCACCGCCTCCGGTGAGTCCAAGTCGTGGATGGCGAACTCCGGTGCCCAGTCCGCCGGCGCGGTGATCGCGGTCAGGTCGTCCCGGTGGCTCACCTGCACCAGGCCCGCCGGCGCGCGCAGCGTATTGATCGGCGTTCCGCGCCGGTGCAACCACCACGCCGCACCGATGCTCGGGTGGCCGGCAAAGGGCAGTTCGGTGCGCGGGGTGAAGATGGTGGCCGAGGCGGTCGTTTCCCCCTCGCCGGGGAGATCGACGAAAACCGTTTCGCTATAACCCAATTCGTGCGCCAGTTGCTGGCCGTCATCGGCGTGCACCAGGCGGGCGTCGACTACACCCAGCGGGTTGCCGAAGTTGCCGTCCGGGTCGGTGAAAACCCGCAAGACGGTGACGTCGATGGTCATGGCCTGACGGTACGACTGCCGGTCAGGTGGCGCTGCGCTCGTCGGCTCCGATGGCATTGAGCACAGCGACGCGGGTGTCCGACGGGCCGGAGACCGTCCGCTCACCGCCCCCGGTGCGCAGCAGTTCGCGCAGGGCCGCCTGGTCGTATTCCGGTGGCTCGGTAGTGTCGATGAACCTCTGGACCACATCGAGGAACCGGGCCGGGTCGTCGTGGAAGGGGAAGTGGGCGGAGTTCTCGAAGATCTCGAGACGGGAGCCGGGCATCGCGGCATGCGCCATGTGGGCGTGCCGAACCGGGATCACCGAGTCTTTCTCACCCCAGATGATCTGAACCGGAATGGCCTCCGTCAAATAACATCGGTCGAGCATGGTGACGATCTGGCCGCGCCAGTCCACCACGGCGCGCAGCGTGCGGGTGAACGCCGAGGACGCCGTCGGCTCCGGCAGGTCATCGAGGATGCGCAGCATATTGGGCAGATCCCGGCCGATAGCGGTGGAACCGAGCGCAAATCCCGCCAGCCGCCCCAGCAACTGAACAGTCGGCAGCACCATGGGCAGCCGGAGCAGGGCCAGTGCTTCGGCTCCCATCGGCAACGATGCGAACCGCAAGGCGATGTTGACGTCCTTGGTGACTCCGCCGGCGCCGACCAGGATCAGCCGGTCGACCAAATGCGGGAACTGGTAAGCGAATTGCATCGCGACACCGCCGCCCAGCGAGTGACCGACGATGGTCACCCGTTCGATGTCCAGCACGCTGAGCAGGTCGCGCATCCCGTTGGCATACGCCGCGGTCGAGTAGTCGGCGCGCGGCTTGTCCGATTTTCCGTGGCCCAACAGATCCGGGGCGATGACGGTGAATCGCTGGGCCAGCTTGGCGTGCACGCCGGTCCAAGTGGTCGAGTTGTCACCGATGCCGTGGATCAGCAGGATGGCCGGGCCGGACCCCGCGATCCGGAAAGCCCGCTTGTAGCCGTGAATCGTGCGGTATTGCAGCGACGGGGATGTCACTTCCCGCACCGGGCGAAGATTACGCGTCCGCTCGGTCAATGTCGGCAACCTCGTTGTCGGGCCGGGTAGGCGTATCGGGCTAATTCGAGTCGTCGTCGTCGAACTTCTTCTCAGCCTGCTGAGCCAGGAACCGCTCGAACTCGGCGCCAAGCTCATCGCCGCTCGGCAGATCTTCGTCGTTGGTCAGTAGAGATCTGTTTTCCTGAGCGTCAATGAACGCATCGTACTGGCGCTCGAGTGCGGCCACCACTTGAGCGACTTCCGCACTCGCCTGCACCTGTTCGTCGATCTTGGTCCGGATCTCGTTGGCCGCTTCGGTAAGCGCGGTCAGCGGCAGCTCCAACGATCCGGTCTTTGCCACCTGCTCGAGCAGCGCCTGGGCGGCGGCCGGGTAGTCGGTCTGCGTCAGGTAATGCGGGACATGCACGGTGAAGCCGACGACTTCGTGGCCGTGCTGTGCCATGCGGTACTCCAACAGATTGGAAGCGCTACCGGGAACCTGGATTTCGGAGATCCAGGGCTGGAACTCGCTGATCAGGGCCGCGTTGTTGGAGTGGGCGGTCATCGTGACGGGCCGGGTGTGCGGCACCGCCATCGGAACCGTCCCCAGCCCGATGGTCTGGCGCACCCCCAGCCGTTCGGCGAGCAACCGCACTGCGGTGATGAACCGCTCCCACTTCAGGTCCGGTTCCATGCCGGCCAGCAGCAGAAAGGGGGTGCCGACGGTGTCGCGCAGCGCGTACAGGCTCAACTCGGGGTCGGCGTAATTTGTGAAGTGGTCGGTCTTGAACGTCATCAACGGCCGCCGGGACCGGTAGTCCAACAGCTCGTCGATCGCGAAGGACGCGACCAGTTCGGTGTCCAGCGCCGCCCTCAGGTGGGCAGAAGCCAGCCGGATGGCGTGACCGGCGTCAGAAAAGCCCTCCAGAGCGTGTACCAACACGGGTCCGCGACCATCGGACGTGGACAACACGGGCGCGGGAAATTCCAGTTCGTACATGCCGGGTTGGCCCGGCTGGTATTCCTGCGCCTCATCGGAGTCGTAGTGGTCGGACATGGGTGCTGCCTCCTCTCGGGGGGTCTCGCAAAGTCTTTCCAGGGTGCCCTGTCCAGTGTCGCTCAATCGAGCGAGGTATCCATTATCGAACAGGAATTCCGGTGCCCGGCGACCGCCCGGACACCCCCATGGCCGGCCCGTTCGTCAACGCCGCGCGGGCGCGTTCTATTCGCGCGGAAATCCTGGGCCGGGGGTTGGTCGCTGACGGCCGTTACCGGCGGAACTGGTGCAGCGCGCGCATCTTGTTGGTGACGTCCAGCGCGGCGACCTTGTAGGCCTCGGAGAACGTCGGGTAGTTGAACACCGCGTCCACCAGGTAGTCGACGGTACCTCCGCACCCCATCACGGCCTGTCCGATGTGCACCATCTCGGTTGCGCTGGTGCCGAAGATGTGGGCACCGAGCAGCGTGCGGTCGGTGGTGGAAACCAGCAGTTTGAGCATGCCGTAGGAGTCGCCGGCGATCTGGCCGCGGGCCAGCTCGCGATACCGGCACACGCCCACCTCGTACGGGACCGAGTCCTTGGTCAGCTCCACCTCGGTCTTTCCGACGTAGGACACCTCGGGGATCGAGTAGATCCCGATCGGCTGCAGGGTGGTGATGCCGTCGGTCGGCTCTCCGAACGCGTGGTAGGCGGCCAGCCGGCCCTGATCCATCGAGGTCGCGGCCAGCGCCGGAAAACCGATGACATCGCCTACGGCGTAGATGTGTTCGACCTTGGTCTGGAATTGGTCGTCGACGAAAATCCTGCCGCGATGGTCGGTGTCCAGCCCGGCATTCTCCAGGCCCAGGTGTTCGGTCTGGCCCTCACGGCCCGCCGAGTACATCACCGTTTCGGCTGGAATCTGCTTTCCGCTGGCCAGCGTGGTGACCGTGCCCGCGGCGCCGACGTCGACGGCGGTGACCTCTTCGCCGAAGCGGAACGTGACCGCCAGGTCGCGCAGGTGAAACTTGAGTGCCTCGACGATTTCGGGGTCGCAGAAGTCGAGCATCGTGTCGCGCTTCTCCACGACGGTGACCTTGGTGCCCAGCGCGGCGAACATCGACGCGTACTCGATGCCGATGACCCCCGCACCGACCACCACCATCGATGCCGGCAGCGACCGTAGGTCCAGGATGCCGTCGGAGTCCAGGACCCGGCGCTCGTCGAACTCGATGCCGGACGGGCGCACCGGTTTGGTGCCGGTGGCGATGACGACATAGTCGCCGCTGACCGTCACCCGCTCGCCCTGGGCGTCTTCCTCCACCAGGACCGTGTGCGGGTCGATGAAGCGGCCGTGCCCCAGCACCAGGTCGATCCGGTTGCGCATCAGTTGCGAACGCACCACGTCGACCTGCTTGCCGATCACGTGCTGGGTGCGCGCCAGCAGGTCGGCCGGAGTGATCTTGTCCTTCACGCGGTAGCTCGCGCCGTAGAGTTCGCGCTGACTCATCCCGGTCAGGTAGACGACCGCCTCGCGCAGGGTCTTCGACGGGATGGTGCCCGTGTTGACGCAGACGCCGCCGACCATGCGCCCCCGCTCGACGATCGCGACAGACTTGCCCAGCTTGGCCGCGGCGATGGCGGCCTTCTGGCCGCCGGGCCCGGATCCGATAACGACCAGGTCGTACTCGCGCATCGAAGTCATGAGTAGACGATAAGGCCCACAGTCGCGACTTTCTCCACAAGCGGGTAGCTGAATTGCGTTGCGCGAACACGGAGTGACGGTGGGTGACGTCAGCGTTGACGCCATGACGACGCATGGACCTGACTTCGATCTTGATCGCCCCGCCGCGTTGATTGCCGCGTTGCCGGCCATCCTGGGCTTCGTGCCGGAGAAATCACTGGTGCTGGTGACATTCGAAGGCGGTGGGGTGGGATCGGTGTTGCGCGCCGACCTCTCCGACGAGTTGCCCGACCGGGTCAACGAACTCGCGGCGGTTGCCGCAGCGGCAGCCCCGGACGTCGCGGTGATCGTGATGGTCGATGCCGAAGGGGCGCAGTGTCCGGGGTGCAACGAGGACTACCGCCGGCTTTGGTCGTCGCTCACCGGGGCACTGGCCCGGTACGGCATCGAGCCCCACGCGGCGCATGTGGTGGATCGGATCGCCGCGGGCGGACGCTGGCATTGCGTCGATGGCTGCGGCGCAGGCGGAGAGATCGACGATCCGTCCGCGTCACCCCTGGCGGCAGCCGCGGTGCTGGAAGGCCGACGCCTCTACCCGCGGCGCGCCGACCTGCAGGCGGTGATTGCGCTGGACTCGGCCCGCAGCGCGGCGCTGACGGGGGTCCTCGAGCGCGCTGCGAGCGCGCGCGAGATCGCCCACCGCGCGGACCCCGCGGCCCGCGGCCGTCGCGACGTGGAGAACGCGATGGCCGCCGCCGCGCGGGTGCTCGACGGGCAACAGTTGTCCGACGCCGAGCTGGCTGAGGTGGGCTGCGCCCTGACCGACCTGCAGGTGCGCGACACCCTGTACGCACTCGCCGTGGGGGAGGGTGCCGATGCGGCCGAGTCGCTGTGGATGGTGCTGTCGCGTCTGCTGCCCCCGCCGTGGCGAGTGGAGGCGCTGGTGTTGCTGGCATTCAGCGCCTACGTGCGCGGTGATGGGCCGCTGGCCGGGATGTCGCTGGAAGCCGCGCTGCGCTGCGACCCGAACCATCGGATGGCCGGCATGCTGGACCAGGCGCTGCAATCGGGCTTGCGGCCCAAGGACATTCGCGAACTGGCCGGCACCGGCTACCGACTGGCCGCGCAACTCGGCGTGCGGTTGCCGCCGCGACAGTCGTTCGACAGACGTGCGGGCTAGGCGGTGCGGCGGGTCAGACCTTCTCCACCTTGACCGCGTGCGCCATCTCGCTGGGCAGCGTGACCTTCTCGTGGCCGGGGATGAGGATCGTCACCCCGCCGCTCTGGCCGTTTTCCACGGTGACGCGCGCATTGGGCACCACGCCGGCATCTTTGAGCCGGGTGATCAGGTCGATGTCACCCTGTACGTGCTCGGTGAGCTGGCGGACCACCACGGCGACCGTCGACCCGGGCGGCAGCTCGGTCAAGCGGACCAGGTTGACCTCGTCCGCGCCGGAATCCGGGCCGACGCCCAGGTCGAGCAGGCCCGGGATCGGGTTGCCGAACGGGGATGTCGTCGGATTGTTGAGCACCTTGACCAGTCGCCGTTCGACGTCTTCGCTCATCACGTGCTCCCACCGGCATGCCTCGGCGTGCACTTCCTCCCAGGGCAGCCCGATGACGTCCACCAGGAGGCGTTCGGCAAGGCGGTGTTTGCGCATCACCGAGATGGCCAGTGCCCGGCCCTTGTCGGTGAGTTCGAGGTGCCGGTCGCCGGCGACGCGGAGCAACCCGTCGCGTTCCATCCGGGAAACGGTCTGGCTGACGGTGGGTCCACTCTGCTCGAGGCGTTCGGCAATGCGGGCACGCAGGGGCGTCACGCCCTCCTCTTCGAGGTCGTAGATCGTCCGCAGGTACATCTCGGTGGTATCAACCAGGTCGTTCATTCAGCATCCTCCGTTGCCGCCGAGTCTACTTCGCCAGCCGCGCGAGTGGTTCGTCCAAAACGCGCCACCGCAGCAGTATGCCCGCCGCGCACGCGCGACGGGCACACTGTCTCCCACCAAGCTTGCCAAACTGGCTTGGGCTACACCTCAGCTGGCGTACGACCGCAGGCGGTCGGCCCGCTCGCCGTGGCGCAACTTGCACATCACGTCGCGCTCGATCTGGCGGACCCGCTCGCGGGACAGACCGAACAGCTTGCCGATCTGGTCCAGGGTGCGCGGCTGGCCGTCGTCGAGGCCGAAACGGAGCCGGATCACCTGGTGTTCACGTTCGTCGAGCGTTGCGAGCACACTGCGGATGTCGGTGTGCAACAGCTCCGCGATGACCGCGTTCTCCGCGGACATGGCTTCGGCGTCTTCGATGAAGTCGCCCAACGGGGCCTCTTCCTCGGAGCCGACCGGCATGTCCAGGCTCACGGGGTCGCGGCTGTGCTCCAGCAGGTCGTTGATCTTTTCGATCGGGATGCCTGATTCCTCGGCGAGTTCCTCGTCGGTTGCTTCCCGGCCCAGGTTCTGGTGCATCTCCCGCTTGATCCGTGCCAGCTTGTTGACCTGCTCAACCAGGTGAACGGGCAGCCGGATGGTGCGGCTCTGGTCGGCCATGCCGCGGGTGATGGCTTGCCGGATCCACCAGGTCGCATACGTGGAAAACTTGAAACCCTTTGCGTAATCGAACTTTTCCATCGCTCGGATCAAACCCAGGTTGCCCTCCTGGATCAGGTCCAACAAGGGCATCCCGCGGCCGGTGTAGCGCTTGGCCAGGGAGACGACCAGCCGCAGATTGGCTTCCAGCAGGTGTCGGCGGGCGGCTTGGCCGTCGCGGACGACCGCCGCCAGATCGCGTTTCCGGTTCTCCCCGAGGCGTTTCCGCGTTTCCAGCAGGTGCTCGGCATACAGCCCGGCCTCGATGCGCTTGGCCAACTCCACTTCGTCGGCGGCGTTGAGCAACGCCGTCTTTCCGATGCCGTTCAGGTACACGCGCACCAAGTCCGCGGCTGGGCTTTGAGCATCCAGATCGCCGTCAACCCGGCTTGTGGTGGCCCGTGTAGTGAGTTCGGCCATTACGCCCTCCCGATCGGCTTGTCTTGTCATGTGGTTAACGAGATGCCCGCCGGTTGAGTTCCCACCTGCTCGCTATCTCACACCCCGTGACGTGCAGGAATACGGCGCCGACCTGAGAATGTCCTGAGAAGTGGCGCGCGGGGGAGGTTAGTCGGAACCGTCCGCGTCGATCGTCTGGGAATCTGGCCGCGGCGCGAAGTCTCGCCGCTGCTCCAGGGCCGGCCGTTCTGCGGTCGGGAACAGCGGCGTGCGTTGGCGGGAGTGTTCGAAGCGTCGTGGCTCGTCCGCACTGCGCGGCGGTCGGTCGTTGGCGATCAGGACCGCTATCCAGGGCAACGGTATCGAGGCAGCCACGATCAGCAACGAGATGAGGCCATTGTGCCAGGCCCCGTACGCGAGGGCGGCGAGTAGCAGGGCTGGGATGCGAAAAGCCATGATGCTCAGGTATTTACGCACCCGCGCCCGGTGCTGCACCTCGTAGGACGGTGCGGCAGCAGTGATGAGCACAGGCCGCCCCTCATGGTCGAAGCCGTCAAACTCCGGGGCCCGCTTCATCCTTCTACTGTTGCACACCTGAGCCGATTGCGGTTTCCGCAGTGTCAGGCGCCAGGTCAGGAGGCAGAATGTCAGGGATGGACACCCAGACGATCGAGCGCACCGATACCCGCGAACGCACCGATGACGGGACCGGTAGCGACACTCCCAAGTACTTCCACTATGTCAAGAAGGACAAGATCGCCGAGAGCGCGGTCATGGGTAACCACGTTGTCGCGTTATGCGGCGAGGTATTCCCCGTCACCAAAGCCGCCAAGCCGGGCTCACCGGTGTGCCCCGACTGCAAGCAGATCTACGAGCGGCTCAAGAAGGGCTGATCAGGTCTTCGGTTCCGCCGCGTCGGTCGCGTCCACCGGGGCAGCGTGCGACTCCGCGACTGACGGGTCGGCCGCGCCGGACAGCCCGGAGGTGCGACGGACGAGCCAGTTGCGCAGTCGGTGTGCATGTGTGGCCGGCGCCGGCCATTCCTCCTGGATGGCGGCGTTGAGTTCGGCGCCGATCATGATCGAGAAGCCGCCGAAGAACGCGAACAACAGGAAGGCGATCGGGGTGGCCAGCGCACCGTAGGTGTAGCCGGTGCTGCCGATCCACCTCAGGTAGAACCGCAATCCCAGCGTGGCGACCAGAAACACCACCGAGGCCAGCACGGTGCCGGGGATCAGCCGATGGGTAGGCAACGGTACCGGTAGGGCGACCCGGTAGAGCACAGTCACTCCGGCCATGAGGCCCAGAATCAATGCCGGATAGTAGCCGTAGTGCAGAAGATTCTGCAGGCCCTCAGGGATGTGCTCGCTCACCTTGCGCGGTCCCACCACCGCGACCGGGGCGGTGATGACCACGAAGGCCAGCATCACCAGGTAGAGGAACAGGGCGAAAAACCGCTGCCGCACCGGATGGCGCAGCGGTGTCTGGTCGTGCGCCTCCACCACCGCGTCCACGAAGGACGAGATGGCTGAGGACCCCGCCCAGAGCGAGATCAAAAATCCCAGTGACACCACCTCGCCGCCTGCGGTGGCGGTGATGTCGCGGATCGAGGGTTCGATGATCTCGTTGACGACGTTGGGAGAGAAGAAGTTGCGCGCCATCGACAAGGTGCTCTTGGTGATGGCCGCGAGGGTGTCCGCACCGAAGAGCGGGGCCACCCAGGCCAACGCCCCCAATATCCCGAGCAGCAGCGGCGGCGTCGAGAGACAGGTCCAAAAACCGGCTTCGGCCGATTCGGAGAAAATCGAATCGTCCCACGCTTTGGACAGCGTCCTTCGGCTGATTTGCCAGACGTGGTGGCGGGAGGGTTTTGGAACCTGGTCGCTCATACCCGTCCAGCATTGCCCATCAGAGCTCGCACCGGCGACATTGGGTGGGGCGAGTTCTGCGGCAATTACTGACTGCTGACCTCCAGGACCGCCGCCAGCTCAACCAGCTTCGCCTCGTGCTTGTTGGCGTGGTGCTGGCAGAAGAGGAGCTCAGCGCCGGAAGGCAGCTTGGCACGTACCCGGGCTGCCGCGCCGCAGCGATCGCAGCGGTCTGCGCGAGTGAGCTCGGGACTGGTCAGAGTTGCGTTCATGGCTCCTCCGTTCTGGCGGTAATTTCACTCTGTCAGACGTTCAGAGTTTTCGCCTTGTTCCCTGACCGTTATGAGGTGTGTCGTTTCTCACGAATATTTGCCCACAAATGGGGCAGGGTAATCATCGTGTCGCAAATTGCCAATGTGCTGGTGCGTTTGTGCTCTGAGCAGGAGTGGAGCTCGGCCCGGGACCGGGGTTGGTTCCCGCCCGAATCCGCGGGACCGGAGGCCGAGGCGTTCGTCCACCTCTCGACGATCGAGCAGGTTCATCTGCCGGCCAACCGGCTCTACCACGGCCGCACCGACATGATGCTGCTGTACGTTGACGGGTCCGCACTCGATGCTCCCGTCCGGTGGGAGCCGGGAGTGCCGACTGACCCGCAGTCGATGCTCTTTCCGCATCTGTACGGACCGCTGCCGGTCGACGCGGTCATCAGAGTGGTGCCGTACCAGCCGGCTGCCGACGGCAGCTTCCCGGCGGCCGACACGAATCAGGGGCCGGTGTAAGCGTCGGCTTCGACCTCCACCAGGAGCTCCGGGGCGATCAGGGCCGACACCTCGACCATGGTGGCGACCGGACGGATCTCGCCGAAGAATTCGGCATGAACCGCGGCCACTTCGCGCCACCGGGAAATGTCGGTCAGGTAGATGCGGGTGCGGACGACGTCGGCCAAGGTCGCTCCGGCTTGCCCGAGGGCAGTTTCGATGCGGCGCAACGCATCCCGGGTCTGCGCGACAAGGCCGTCGCCGTTGCCGGTGGTGCCGGCGACGGCCACGAGGGGGCCGACACGCACCGCTCTCGAATAACCGACGACCGCTTCGAACTCGGAATCCGACGGGACGTTCTGGCGGCTCGCTGACATGGCGCCACAGTACGAGGGGGCGCCGCTTTACCCGCGCGCGATGTGCTGGTAGCTGTGCAGGAGTGCGCAGCAACACCGGATTGGCGTCGATTGTGGTTGCCCTGGCGGCCTCCGGCTGCCTGGGCGCACGGCACACCTCCGCACCGTCGCTCAACGACGAGGTTCTAGTCGGCGAACTGGCGTTCACCGTGACGGCGCTGAGCCTCGGGGTGCCGACGACCGGTTATCGAAGCGCGCAGGGCGTCTTCGTAGTCGTCAACTTGATGGTCCAGAACAAGGGCGATCGGCCGCGATCGGTGTACTGCCAGGACCAGGTACTCCGAGATGCCGCGGGCAAAAAGTACGACAACGCCGTGAGCGTCGAGTCCCGCGAGGTCACCGTCGACCCGGGCAACAAGACGCTCCTCAAGTGCGCGTTCGACGTGCCGAACGGCACACTGCCCGCCGCCGTCGAGCTGCACGACTCGCCGTATTCCCGCGGCGCGACCGTGGCGTTGCTGGGCGGTCGGTGACGCTTTAGTCCAGGTAGTCGCGCAATACCTGCGAACGGCTGGGGTGGCGCAGCTTGGACATCGTCTTGGACTCGATCTGACGGATCCGCTCCCGGGTCACCCCGTAGACCTGCCCGATCTCGTCCAGGGTGCGCGGCTGGCCGTCGGTGAGTCCGAAGCGCAACCGAACGACGCCGGCCTCGCGCTCGGACAGCGTGTCCAGCACCGACTGCAGCTGATCTTGCAGCAGCGTGAAGGACACCGCATCCACCGCCACGACGGCTTCGCTGTCTTCGATGAAGTCACCCAGTTGGCTGTCGCCCTCGTCGCCGATGGTCTGGTCCAGCGAAATGGGCTCGCGGGCGTATTGCTGGATCTCCAGCACCTTCTCCGGCGTGATGTCCATTTCCTTGGCGAGTTCCTCGGGGGTGGGCTCGCGGCCCAGATCCTGCAGCAGCTCGCGCTGGATGCGGCCCAGCTTGTTGATGACCTCGACCATGTGCACCGGGATGCGGATGGTGCGGGCCTGGTCGGCCATGGCGCGGGTGATGGCCTGGCGGATCCACCACGTCGCGTAGGTGGAGAACTTGTAGCCCTTGGTGTAGTCGAACTTCTCCACCGCGCGGATCAGACCGAGGTTGCCCTCCTGGATGAGGTCCAGGAACGCCATGCCCCGGCCGGTGTAGCGCTTGGCCAGCGACACCACCAGACGCAGGTTGGCTTCCAGCAGATGGTTCTTGGCGCGGTCACCGTCCCGGCAGATCCACATCATGTCGCGGCGCTGGGCGGCGGGCAGCTTCTCCCCACGATCCGACAGCTCCATCATCAACTGCGTCGCGTACAAGCCGGCCTCGATCCGCTTGGCCAGCTCGACCTCTTCCTCGGCGTTGAGCAGCGCCACCTTGCCGATCTGCTTGAGGTACGCGCGCACCGAGTCAGCCGAGGCCGTGAGTTCGGCGTCCTTGCGCGCCTGGCGCAGCGCCTCCGACTCGTCCTCGTCCCACACGAAGTCGCCGGACGCCTTGTCCTTCTCGGTGGGCTCGGCGATCTCTTCTTCGTCCTCGACCGGCGCGGCGGTGACGACGGCGGCAGTCACCGGCACGCCCTCCTCGGCGTCGACCGGCTCGATTTCGGCGTCCGGAGCAACTTCGTCCAGGTCGTCGAGGCTCAAATCCGCGGCGTCGATCTCGAGGTCGTCGCCGGGCTCCACGTCAATGTCGGTGTCGAGTTCCTCAGCGGTCTCGAGGGTGACGTCGACGTCGCTAGCCAGCACGTCGGCGTCTTTCGGCTTGGCCGCCGCCGGTGCTTTTGCGGCCGCTTTGGCACGGGTCTTCCTCGGGGCCGCGCCCGGCGCGGCGTCCGCCGCGGGTCCGGCGGCTTTTGCGGCCCGCTTCGCCGGAGCGGAGCCGTGGGCGGCCTTGGCCGCCGTGCGCTTGGCGGGAGGCTTCGCAGCGGTGCGCTTCACCGGTTCATCGGTCGCCGCACTTGCCTTGGTCGCTGCCACATACACCCCTTCGGTTGGACGCACTTCCGGTGGGCCTGGGCATGAATGACCGAAAGTGTCTGCTATGTCGAATGTCGGCGTTTGATATCAGCGTGAGTATCGCGCGCTATCGGTTCGGGCGGCCGCCGACGACCATTGTAACTTCACCACGCCCTGGTACTTGCCGAGCGGACAAAATTCAGTGCGTCACGTCGCCGACGGACGCCATGGCCGCGCCGACGATTCCGGCGTTGTTCTGCAACGTGGCCGGCACGACAGGGGTGCGGTTGTTCAGCAGATGCACCCACTTGTCGGCCTTGCGGCTGATCCCGCCGCCGGCGATGAACAGATCCGGCCAGATGGCGTTCTCGATGGCGACCAGCACCCTGGTCACCTGCTTGGTCCACTGTTCGTAGGTCCAGTTGTTGCGTTCCTTCACCGACGACGCCGCCCGCTCCTCGGCTTCCTTGCCGCCGACCTCAAGGTGGCCGAACTCGGTGTTGGGAATCAGCTTGCCGTTATGGATGACCGCCGAACCGATCCCGGTACCGAAGGTGAGCAGGACCACCAGTCCCTCGTGGCCTTTGCCGGCGCCGTAGCGTTCCTCCGCCAGCCCGGCGGCGTCGGCGTCATTGAGGATGGTGACCTGCTGGCCCGCGAGCTCGGCGCTGATGATGTCGCGGGCGTTGGTCCCGATCCAGGCCCTGTCCACGTTGGCCGCCGTCTGCACGATGCCGTGGGTTACCACGCCGGGATAGGTGACTCCGAGCGGGCCGGTCCAGCCGAAACCGTGGACGACTTCGGCGATCGTCTTGGCGACCGCGTCGGGCGTGGCCGGCTGCGGCGTCAGTAGTTTGATTCGGTCGCCGATCAACTGACCAGTGTCCAGATCGACGATCGCGCCCTTGATGCCACTACCGCCGACGTCGATTCCGAATGCTCGGCGCTGCGACGGGGAACCGGCCGTATCGGATCCAGAGGCGATGCTGGTCATCGAAATCTCCTCGGCGAGACTTTTGGGTTCCGCCCACCTTATAGCGACCCGGTGCGCCAACGGGGTAGGGCGGGTTGAGTCGTCGGTGGAGTGCGCGGTTGTGGTGCGATAGACCCGTGATCCGCTCCGCCGAACCGGCTCATCTGCGCGAGGTGGCCGTGACGGTCGCTACCGAGGCGGCTGCGTTCGTGCGGCGCCGGCGCGCGGAAGTGTTCGGCCGCGGAGCCGAATCCGGCCCCGATGCCGACGCGGTTCAGGCCAAGACCACTCCGACCGACCCGGTGACGGTGGTCGACACCGAGACCGAACAGTTGCTGCGTAACCGGCTGGCGGCGCTTCGCCCCGGCGACCCGGTTCTCGGCGAGGAAGGCGGCGGGCCGCAAGGTCCGGCGGCCGGCGCTGCCGGCACGGTCACCTGGGTGCTCGATCCCATCGACGGGACGGTGAATTTCGTCTACGGCATACCGGTCTACGCCGTGTCGGTCGGCGCCCAGGTCGACGGGGTGTCGGTGGCCGGGGCGGTAGCCGATGTCGTTGCGGGACGGGTGTATTCGGCAGCGGCGGGGCTCGGTGCGCATGTCACCGACGAGCACGGCAGGCACGAGTTGCGATGCAGTGCCGCGGCCGAGCTGTCGATGGCGTTGCTCGGGACCGGGTTCGGGTATTCGCCGACGCGCCGGGCCCGCCAGGCCGAGTTGGTGGCGCAGCTGCTGCCGGTGGTGCGTGACGTGCGTCGTATCGGTTCGGCGGCCCTCGACCTGTGTATGGTCGCCGCCGGGCACCTCGACGCGTACTACGAGCATGGTCTGCAGGTGTGGGACTGCGCGGCGGGCGCGCTGATCGCCGCCGAGGCGGGCGCACGGGTGGTGTTGCCACCGCCGGATGCGGACGGCGCCCTGGTGGTCGCGGCGGCGCCCGGCATCGCCGATGCGCTACTGGCGGCCCTGCAGCGCGTCGGGGGTCTGGACCGGATCGACTGACCAGGTCAGCAGCTGTTGGCGTGGATCTTCGCCAGCAGCGCGTGATCGGCCGGCTCGGTAGCCCCGGGTCGAAGGGTGGCCAGGACGGCGTCGATGTCGTCGTTGTGCGCCAGGGAGTTGAAGTCGGTTCCCAGCGCCAGGTCTACGGAGTCGTCACCGCGGCTGTCGTGGAACAGTTCGGTGCACGGCGCCACCAGCCACAGCGCCGCCGCTGTGGCTTGTCCCGCGGTGCCGAACCGGATCTGGCCCTGACAGGTCATTCGAGTGCCGGCATAGATCGGGTCGTTGGCTGAGGTCGGTTGGGCGAAGCCGAGATCCTGTAGCGCACCGGCGATATCGCCGGCCTGACCACCTCGGCCACTGGCGTTGAGGACGCGGACCTTGGTGTCGCTGAGCTTGGCGGGGGTGACGTCGATCATTTCCGTCCGCGTCACCTGCTCACCGAGCTTGGCCGGGGTCTCGGTGCCCGCGGCCGGTGGCGGCGGATTGCAGACCGCGACCCCACGGACGTCCACCGGCCTGGTGAGCGCGACCGTCCACACCACTCCGGTCACCACCAGCAGGAAGATTGCGACGATGATGGCGGGGCGGGGATTGCGTCGCCGGAAGGGCCGACCGTGCTTGTCGAAGGCGGTACCCTCGGTGATGTGTGCAACCACACATGCACTCTAATCGCACCGTAAACACACCGTTTAAGGCCAAGGACAAGGGTCATTCCAACGGTGTGATGCAAATCACACTCGATTCACCCGTAATACGGGCACGAATAGTTTGGTGCACGCGTTCGACGCTGGTACAAAGCGTTCCTTGAGCTTATGAGGGCCCTGAGGGGACAAGGACGGGGAAGAAGATGCCTACCGACTATGACGCTCCGCGGCGTACGGAGACGGACGACGTCTCTGAAGACTCGCTGGAGGAGCTCAAAGCGCGACGGAACGAGGCGGCGTCCGCCGTGGTCGACGTCGACGAATCCGAATCCGCCGAGTCTTTCGAACTACCTGGCGCCGACCTTTCGGGGGAAGAACTGTCGGTGCGCGTGATTCCCAAGCAGGCTGACGAATTCACCTGCTCGAGTTGCTTTCTGGTGCAACACCGCAGCCGTCTCGCCAGCGAGAAGAACGGCGTGATGATCTGTACCGACTGCGCGGCCTGACGGCTGCACTCAGCTCCGCAAGGCCGACAGCACCCGCGCCGGGTGACGGCAACTCACCATCCAGTAGGGCGTCGGGTCGTCGGGATCGTCGAGGACCAGCAACACCATGGGGCCGACCCAGGCCCGATGCAGCACGTACGCGGCCGGGTCGAGTTGCCGGCCCAAAGCCGCCGATTTGGCGGTACGCGCTATCTCGGCGGATCGGGAAACCACGGTGACCGGCAGATGCGCCTCGCCGGCCCACAGTTCGACCACGCCATCCGCGGCGGTGACCCGCACTTCGACGCGGCCCAACCACAGCAACACGCCCGTCGCCACCGCGAACAGAGTCGCGAACGGCAACCAGTCGGGCAGCGTACGTATGCCCAGGTTGACCTCGAACGCGATGATCGCCGCAAGCGAGAAACCCAGTGGCCACCACCACCAGGGCACCCACAGCCGCTCGCGATATCGCACGCTTTGCGGCGCGACGCGCGTATCCGACACGCGGTCAAGGGTAATCTGTGCCCCCGTGTCGACCAGTCTGGCCATAGTCCGTCTTGATCGGGGTCTGCCGATGCCCAGCCGCGCTCACGACGGTGACGCGGGCGTTGACCTGTTCAGCGCCGAGGACGTCGAGCTGGCACCCGGCCACCGCGCCCTGGTGCGCACGGGCATCGCGGTCGCCATCCCGTTCGGCATGGTCGGATTGGTGCACCCGCGTTCGGGACTGGCCTCGCGCGTCGGGCTGTCGATCGTCAACAGCCCGGGCACCATCGACGCGGGATATCGTGGCGAAATCAAGGTCGCGCTGATCAACCTCGACCCCGCCACCCCGATCGTGGTGCGCCGAGGCGACCGCATTGCCCAATTGCTGGTGCAGCGGGTCGAGCTGGTCGATTTGGTGGAGGTTTCGTCATTCGACGACGCCGGGCTGGCCGACACGTCCCGCGGCGATGGTGGTCACGGTTCCTCCGGCGGACACGCGAGTCTGTGATGCCCCGGGAGGAAGATGAAGCGAAGCGATGAGAAGGAGCGGCGCTGATGCCAGCATTCGGTAGACGCACACGCAAGGACGGCGGCGCTTCCGACCAGGGGCCGGCCGCTCAGGCCGAGCAGCCCGTCGAAGACGCCGACGGCGACGAGGCACTCGATGGCCCGTTCGACATCGAGGACTTCGACGATCCGGCGGACGCCGAGGTAGCCCGGCTCGATCTGGGCTCGGTGCTGATTCCGATGCCGGCGGCGGGGCAGGTGCAGGTCGAGCTGACCGAGACCGGCGTGCCGAGCGCGGTATGGGTCGTCACGCCCAATGGGAGATTCACCATCGCCGCCTATGCGGCCCCCAAGACGGCGGGCCTGTGGCGCGAGGTGGCCAGCGAGCTGGCCGACTCGTTGCGCAAGGATTCGGCCAAGGTCTCCATCAAGGACGGGCCGTGGGGTCGCGAGGTGGTGGGCAGCGCATCCGGCGCGGTGCGCTTCATCGGCGTCGACGGTTACCGCTGGATGATCCGGTGCGTGGTCAACGGGCCGCACGAGACCATCGACGCCCTGACTGACGAGGCGCGTGAGGCCTTGGCGGACACCGTGGTTCGACGTGGCGACACGCCGCTACCGGTCCGCACGCCGCTGCCGGTGCAGTTGCCCGAGCCGATGGTGCAGCAGTTGCGCGAGGCCGCGGCCGCCCAACAGGGAGCCGAGCCGGCCGAACCGCAACCGCCTGCGGACGAGCCGACCGCGCGTCGCAGCAGCGACGGATCGGCGATGCAGCAGTTACGCAGCACGTCGACCGGCGGCTAACCGGCATCAGCCAGCGCCGCCAGGCACGCCGCGCCCAGGGCCTCGGGGTGCGCACCCATCTCATCCAGGGTCACCGTGCGTAGCGCTGCCCGTGGTGCGGCGGTCACCCAGTCGGCGCCGACCCGCAGCGGGTGAATCGGATCGTCGACCGCGGCCGCCACGCCCAGCGGCGGCACCAGCCGCATCAGCTCGGCGCAACTGGGTGCGACAAAGCACGCCGCCTGTTCCATGGCGTCCGGCAGTCGCGGCCACTGGCGTTCCCACGACCTGGCCAGCTCGTCGGCCAGCCACGGGGGGCTCGAGGCCCGCATCTGTGCCGTCGTGGCTGCCAGGCCGTCGCGACGCAACTGCGACGCCGTGTACTGCGCGGCGAGGGCCGCGGGGGCTGAGCCGGGTTCACCGGTCCAGGCCGGTAGGGCCGCCAGCACGGCCACGGTGCGACCAGGATTGGCCAGCGCCCACGTCGCGGCCACCGCGGCACCGATCGACACCCCGCCCACCGCGATCGGCCCGCAGCGTGCCGCGTCGTTCAGCGCCGCCAGATAACCGTCGACGAGCCGGTCCGGTAGCGGCGCAGGTGTGACCAACACCGCACCGTGGGCGTGCAGCGGGCCGGAAAACGCCCGGTCAACGTAGTTTTCGTCGGATCCGGTGCCCGGCAACAACACCGTCGTGACACCGCGCAAATCGACTACCACCTCCTCATAGTGCCTGGTGTCGAAGACACCCGAAGATCATTGGTTTCGTCTATGTGGCGTCAGGGAACCAACAGGGCTACGGTGACCGTTGGCATGGTGGAAAATGCTGACTGAACCAGAGCTTTTCTAACGACGTCGAAGTGTCAGGAGTGGCCATGGGGGCCCAAGGGTATCTACGCCGGCTCACCCGTCGGTTGACGGAAGACCCGGAACAACGCGACGTCGAAGAACTCTCCGACGAAGTCCTCAATACCGGCGCGCAGCGCGCCATCGACTGCCAGCGCGGCCAGGAGGTCACGATGGTGGGGACGCTGCGCAGCGTCGAGACGAACGGCAAGGGATGTTCCGGCGGAGTCCGCGCGGAACTGTTCGACGGCAGCGACACCGTCACCCTGGTGTGGTTGGGGCAGCGGCGGATTCCCGGGATCGAGTCCGGACGGACCCTGCGGGTGCGGGGCCGGATGGGCAAGATGGAGAACGGCACCAAGGCCATCTACAACCCGCACTACGAAATCCAGCGTTGACTGTCCTCACCCCACGGCTTTGCGTCGATTTCCCGTGAGCGATAACCGTTTCAGCGCCGACCGCCTGCTGGCCCAGGCAGGCGGCGTAAGCGGCCTCGTCTACTCGACGCTGCCGGTGGTGACCTTCGTGATCGCGTCCAGCGTCGCCGGGCTGCTGCCGGCGATCGGCTGCGCGCTGGGTGTCGCGGCCCTGGTGCTGCTGTGGCGGCTGATGCGCCGAGATTCCGTGCAGCCGGCGGTGTCGGGCTTCTTCGGTGTCGCCGTCTGTGCGCTGATCGCCTACCTGGTCGGGCAGTCCAAGGGTTACTTCCTGCTGGGCATCTGGATGTCGCTGTTCTGGGCTGTGGTGTTCGGGGCGTCGATACTGATCCGCCGTCCGGTGGTGGGTTACCTCTGGAGCTGGGCCAGCGGCCGCGACAACGGTTGGCGTGCGGCGTCGCGCGCGGTGTATGCGTTCGACCTCGCGACGCTGTGCTGGACCCTGGTGTTCATCGCCCGCTTCGCCGTCCAGGGGCAGCTGTACGAACTCGGCAAGACCGGCTGGCTGGGGGTGACCCGGATCGCGATGGGCTGGCCGCTGACCGCGGTGGCGGCCCTGGTGACGTACTGGGCGATAAAGGCCGCGCTACGAGCGATTTCGGCACGGCAGCGCCCGGTCACGGCCGGCGCAGACATCGACGGGGACGCCGTCCGCGACTAGCGGGACTCAGGTGGTCGGCAGCAGCAGCTCGCGCAGGTCCGCTTCCGCCTCGGTGATCGCGACGAACAGCAACTCGTCGCCGCCTTCGAGTGGTTCGTCGCCCTCGGGGACGATCACCCGTGACCCCCGCAGAATCGTCACCAGCGAGACATTGCGCGGCAACTGCAGCTTGCGCACCGGCTTGCCGCCCCACGGCGTGTCGTCGGGCAGGGTGATCTCGACCAGATTGGCCTGGCCCTTGCGGAACTCCATCAGCCGCACCAGGTCGCCCACGGCGACGGCTTCCTCGATCAGCGAGGCCAGCATGCGTGGCGTCGACACCGCCACGTCGACCCCCCACGCGTCGGTGAACAGCCACTCGTTGCGCGGGTCGTTGACCCGGGCAACCACCCGGGGGACCGCGAATTCGGTTTTTGCCAGCAGGCTGAGCACCACGTTGACCTTGTCGTCACCGGTGGCGGCGACCACGACGTCGAAATCCTCGAGGTGCATCTGCTCGAGCAGGCTCAGTTCGCAGGCGTCACCCAACAGCCAGTGCGCGGCGGGGATGGCGTCGGTGTCGAGGTGGTCGGCATTGCGCTCGATCAGCGTCACGTCATGTGAGTTGGCGACGAGCTCCCGGGCCACGGAGCGCCCCACTGCGCCGGCCCCGGCGACGGCTACCTTCATTTGCGCCACTCTCCCCCGCAAGCGGGTGGTACCCCCATAACCCCGGCTCCGCCGGCGTCTTCGTCGTCGCCGCGCTTCATTTCCTACCCCCGGCGTTGTCAGCACATGTCATTTTTCCAAGTCCTCGCTCGGCGGCAGGGCTGCGATGGCGACGGCTTCAGCGGCGCGCCCGGAGATGGCGGCGACGTACACCTGGTCGCCGGCCTGGAGCACGGTCTTGGGTTCGGGCAGGATGCCGGTGCCGAACCGGATCAGGAACGCCACCCGGGCGCCGGTGGCCTGCTCCAAGTCGGTGGCGCGGCGTCCCACCCAGTCCTCGTGCAGCACCACCTGAGCCACCGCGACGGTACCCGTCGGATCTCGCCACTTGGCTGTCTCGGTCTCCTGTGTCAGGGCGTTGAGCAGTCGGTCGGTGGTCCACGGCACGGTGGCGATCGTGGGGATACCCAGGCGCTCGTAGACCTCCGCGCGTTTGGCGTCGTAGATCCGCGCGACCACCCGACGCACGCCGAAGGTCTCCCGGGCCAGCCGCGCGGAGATGATGTTGGAGTTGTCGCCGGACGACACCGCCGCGAACGCGTCGGCGCCTTCGATACCGGCCCGCAGCAGCACGTCGCGGTCGAAACCCTGACCGAGCACCCGGTCGCCGTCGAACTCCGGGCTGAGCCGGTTGAAGGCGGCGCTGTCGCGGTCGATCACCGCGACGTCATGGCCGATCCGCGACAGACCGTCTGCCACCGACGACCCGACCCGGCCGCACCCCATCACAACCACGCGCACGTAGAGGTCCTTTCCGGACGTTGGTGAACCGATTTCGGTCGTGGCAATTCTCGCCTAGGAATGTTGCCTAGGGAACGCTACCGCCAAACCCACGTGGGCTTACTCTTGGCTCTCGTGTCCAAACTTTCAACCGCTGCGCGCCGTCTGCTCATCGGCCGGCCGTTTCGCAGCGACCGGCTGAGCCACACGCTGCTGCCCAAGCGGATCGCGCTGCCGGTCTTCGCCTCCGACGCGCTCTCGTCCGTCGCCTATGCCCCGGAAGAGATCTTCCTGATGCTCTCGGTGGGTGGCCTGGCGGCGTACGCCCTGTCGCCGTGGATCGGGCTGGCGGTGGCGGCGGTCATGCTGGTGGTGGTGGCCAGCTACCGGCAGAATGTGCATGCCTACCCCTCGGGCGGCGGCGACTACGAGGTGGTCACCACCAACCTGGGCGACAACGCCGGCCTGACGGTGGCCAGTGCCCTGATGGTGGATTACGTTCTCACCGTTGCGGTTTCGACGGCGTCGGCGATGTCGAACATCGGCTCGGCGGTCCCCCTGGTGGCGCACCACAAGGTGTGGTTCTGTGTGGCCGCGATCCTGCTGGTGACGGCACTGAACCTGCGCGGGGTGCGGGAGTCCGGTCTGGCGTTCGCCATCCCCACCTACGCCTTCATCATCGGGATGGCGGGAATGCTGGCCTGGGGGTTTTTCCGGGTCTTCGTGCTGGGCGATCCGCTGAAGGCCGAGTCCGCCCAATTCCACATGCAGGCTGAACACGGCCAGGTGGCCGGTTTCGCGCTGGTGTTCCTGATGGCCCGCGCCTTCTCGTCGGGATGCGCGGCGCTGACCGGTGTCGAGGCCATCAGCAACGGGGTGCCCGCATTCGAAAAACCCAAGTCGCGCAATGCGGCCACGACGCTGCTGATGCTCGGCGCCATCGCGGTGACCCTGCTGATGGGCATCATCGTGCTGGCCAAGAAGCTCGGAGTCCAGTTGGTCAGCGATCCCGCGCGGCAGCTGTCCGCGGTGGATTACTTCCAAAAGACGCTGGTGACCCAGCTGGCGGAGACGGTATTCGGCAGCTTCCACCTCGGGTTCGTACTGATCACCGCGGTAACCGCGCTCATCCTGGTGCTGGCCGCCAACACCGCGTTCAACGGGTTCCCGGTGCTCGGTTCGGTTCTGGCGCAGCACAGCTATCTGCCACGCCAGTTTCACACCCGCGGCGACCGACTGGCGTTCTCCAACGGAATCGGGTTTCTCACGGTGTCGGCGCTGTTGGCGATCATCGCGTTTCGTGCCGAGCTGAGCGCCCTGATCCAGCTCTACATCGTCGGCGTGTTCATCTCGTTCACGCTGAGTCAGATCGGCATGGTGCGGCACTGGACCCGGCTGTTGCGCACCGAAACGGACTCGGCGGAACGACGCCGAATGCACCGCTCCCGGATCGTCAACACCATCGGTTTCATCGCCACCGGCGCCGTGCTGCTGGTCGTGATGGTGACCAAGTTCCTGGCCGGCGCCTGGATCGCCCTCGTCACCATGGCGTTGCTGTTCGCGCTGATGAAGCTGATCCGCCGCCACTACGACAGCGTCCGCCGCGAACTGGCCGAGCAGGCCACCGAACACGGCAACGAGATCGTGCTGCCCAGCCGCAACCACGCCCTGGTGCTGGTGTCGAAACTGCACCTGCCGACGCTGCGGGCCCTGGCCTACGCCCGCGCGACCCGGCCAGATGTGCTCGAGGCCGTCACGGTGAACGTCGATGACGCCGAGACCGCTGAGCTCAGGCACGAGTGGGAGGAGAGCGACATCAGCGTCCCGCTCAAGACCATCGCCTCCCCATACCGGGAGATCACCCGGCCAGTGCTCGATTACGTCAAACGGGTCAGCAAGGAGTCGCCCCGCACCGTGGTCACCGTGTTCATCCCGGAGTATGTGGTGGGACGCTGGTGGGAACAGTTGCTGCACAACCAGAGTGCGCTGCGACTCAAGGGCAGGCTGCTGTTCATGCCCGGGGTGATGGTGACGTCGGTGCCCTGGCAGCTGACTTCCTCGGAGCGGATCAAAGCGTTGCAGCCGCAGTCGGCTCCCGGGGACGCGCGCCGGGGCATCTTCGATTGAACCTTGAATCCGCTTGTGCGGAGCTGACTCTGGAGACCGGCGCTCCCGCGAACGGCGGCAGTTGCATTGCACACCACGAGGGCCGGGTGGTTTTTGTGCGCTATGCGCTGCCCGGGGAGCGGGTGCGGGTGCGGGTGACGGCCGACCGCGGGTCCTACTGGCACGCTGAGGTGATCGAGGTCCTCGAGCCGTCGGTGGACCGCACGGAGTCGTTGTGCCCGATCGCCGGTGTGGACGGCGCCGGCTGCTGTGACCTGGCGTTCGCCACGCCCGCCGCCGCGCGCGCCGTCAAGGCACAAGTGGTCGCCAACCAGCTGGGCCGGCTCGGCGGGCACAGCTGGACCGGCAGCGTCGAACCGCTCTCGGATGCCGGTGCGACCGGTTGGCGCACCCGGGTCCGGCTCGACGTCGGCGCCGACCGACGCCCCGGTTTTCACCGGTACCACAGCGACGAGTTGGTCACCGACCTGCGCTGCGGACAGTTGCCCCCCGGGATGCTGGACGGGCTGTCCGGACCCGACTGGCCTGCCGGCGCCCATGTGCACGTGGTCGTCGACGACGCAGGTGAGCGCCATGTGGTTCGCACCGCCCGGCAGGGCTCCCGAAACCGGGCCCGCACGGTCGCCAAGGTGATCGAGGGCGACTACCACGCGCTTCAGCGGGTGGGGTCGCGCAGCTGGCGGGTGCCGGTGACGGCGTTCTGGCAGTCGCATCGCGATGCCGCGCATGTGTACAGCGGAGTGGTCGCCGACTGGGCCCAACCCGCGTCCGGTGCCACGGCCTGGGACCTTTACGGCGGTGCCGGAGTGTTCGCGGCGGCGTTGGGCGCCGCAGTGGGGGAGTCCGGGCGGGTGGTGACGGTCGACACTGCAAAGGGCGCCTCGGGGGCGGCACGCGCCGCGCTGGCCGATCTGCCGCAGGTCGAGGTCGTCACCGACTCGGTGCGTCGGGCGCTGGCCGCGCAGGGCAGCTGTGCCGATGTTGCGGTGCTGGATCCGCCGCGCACCGGCGCCGGGCGTGAGGTGATTGATCTGCTGGCCGCCGCCGGGGTGCCCACGGTGGTCCACATCGGTTGTGAGGCAGCGTCTTTCGCCCGCGACATCGGCCTGTATCGGGGCCACGGCTACGCCGTCGAAAAGCTCAGGGCGTTCGACGCGTTCCCGCTGACCCACCATGTGGAGTGCGTGGCGCTGCTGACGCGCAGGCCCGCCGCGACCGGCTAGACTCCGTCGCGGTGTGCCGGGAAGTCTGGTCGGCGATGTCGTTGCCGACCGATCGAAAGGCCCGGGTGTCCACCAGTCAACAGCGATTCCCGGTGCGCGGGCCTGCCTGCGACCGCTTGCCGTCATGTCCGTACCTGCTGAAGCCTTGCCGCGCAACGCATTCGGCGGTCGATGACCCGCGGCGGTTGCGGTGAACGAGACGGTTCGTTACGCGCTGATCATCCTGTTCTGCAGTGCCGTCGGTCTGGTCGCCGTGCTGGCCAACCGGCTCACCGAGCGGGTGAAGGTCCCGGTGGCCCTACTCGTGTTGGTGGGCGCTGCCGTGGCGGTGCACACCGTGCCGGCCGTCCAGCCACCGTCCGAGCGGACCGTGGAGCGGGTACTCACCATCGCGCTGGTGCTGGTGCTGTTCGACGGCGGTATGCATATCGGCCCGTCCCGCTTCCGCGCGGCGGCGGTTCCCATTCTCACGGTCGGCGTCGCAGGCACCGGCCTCACCGTCGCCGGCGCGGCGCTGATGCTGCACTACGTATGCGGGATCGGCTGGTTTCCGGCGGTGCTGGTGGCCACCGCGGTGGCGCCGACCGATCCGGCCGTGGTCTTCTCCGTGCTGGGCAAACGTGAGATCGCCGGTCGCAGCAGCACCATCCTGGAGGGCGAGTCCGGTGCCAACGATCCGGTCGGCATTTCGCTGATGGCCAGCCTGATCGCCGCGGGCGGCCTCACCGCGGCCGGTTTCGCCCGCGTGGGTACCCAATTCGCGCTGCAGATGGCGATCGGCCTGGCCGTCGGGGTGGTCGGCGGCCGCGCGCTGCTCGTCTTCATGCGCCGGGTGGCGCTGCCGAGCGAAGGGCTGTACTCGCTTCGAACGCTGGCGTGCTGCCTGATGTTGTACGGACTGGCCACGCTCGCGCACGGCTCGGGTTTCCTCGCGGTGTTCGTCGCCGGCATCGTCATCGGCGACGCGCGCGCCCCCTACAAGCCCGACATCAAGCGATTCCACGCCGCCCTGGCCGGTCTGGCCGAAATCGTCGCGTTCGCGGTGCTGGGTCTGACCGTGAATCTCAACATGCTGGCCCATGCCGATGTGTGGCTCCCCGGGCTGATCCTCGGTGTGGTTCTGACGGTGGTGATTCGGCCCTTGGCGGTGGGCGCCTGCCTGATTCCCGTCCGGTTGCAGCGAAACGAACGCATCTTCGTTCTGTTCGCCGGCCTCAAGGGTGCGGTGCCGATACTGCTCGGTGAGTTCCTGCGGGCCGCCCACTTCCCCGACGCCGAAAGGCTGTACGGGATCGTGGTCGTCGTCGTCGTGTTCTCGGTGCTGGTGCAGGGCAGCTCGGTTCCGGGTGTCGCCAGGCTGTTGAAGCTACCCATGCGGACCGTGGAGACCCAGCCTTGGGAGATCGGGGTCCGGCTGGCGGATGAGCCCCAGGGAGTCCACCGCTTCAGCGTCGCCCCGGGTGCTGCGGCCGAGGGCTGCACGGTCGAGGGCATCAGCGACCGCGTCGGCGACATCTGGGTGAGCATCGTCGTGCGTACCACCGGTCTGGTGCCGGTGCGGGGCCACACGGAACTCCATGCCGGCGACGAGGTCGTCATCCTGGCGGATCCCGAACTTCACGACAACCTGGCCGAACTCTTCGGCGCCCGGTAGGCCGGCCGCATACCCTGCCGTTCTTGCGGTGGCTGCGTAGACTGACGAGATGCTGGAACAGATCCGTGGGCCCGCCGATCTGCAGCACCTTTCCCAACAGCAACTCCGCGACCTGGCTCAGGAGATCCGCGAGTTTCTGATCCACAAGGTTGCTGCCACCGGGGGACACCTTGGTCCCAATCTCGGTGTCGTCGAACTCACCCTCGCGCTGCACCGGGTGTTCGATTCGCCGCACGACCCGATCATCTTCGACACCGGTCACCAGGCCTACGTCCACAAGATGCTGACCGGGCGCGCGCACGACTTCGAGACCCTGCGCAAGAAGGGCGGCCTGTCGGGCTATCCGTCCCGCGCCGAGAGCGAGCACGACTGGGTGGAATCCAGCCATGCCAGCGCGGCGCTGTCCTATGCCGACGGCCTGGCCAAGGCGTTCGAGCTTTCCGGTCACCGCAACCGGCACGTGGTCGCGGTGGTCGGCGACGGCGCGCTGACCGGCGGCATGTGCTGGGAGGCGCTGAACAACATCGCCGGCTCACACCGGCCGGTGATCATCGTCGTCAACGACAACGGCCGCAGCTACGCACCGACGATCGGAGGGGTGGCCGATCACCTGGCCACGCTGCGGTTGCAGCCGGCATACGAGCGGTTCCTGGAGCGGGGCCGCAACGCGATGCAGGCGGTGCCGGTGGTCGGTGAGGTCGCCTACCACTTCATGCACAGCGTGAAGGCCGGCATCAAGGACTCCCTGTCACCGCAGCTGCTGTTCACCGATCTCGGCCTGAAGTACGTCGGACCGGTCGACGGCCACGACGAGCGGGCGGTGGAGGTGGCGCTGCGCAGTGCCCGTGGGTTCGGCGCCCCGGTGATCGTGCACGTCGTCACCCGCAAGGGCATGGGCTACGGCCCGGCCGAGGCCGACGTCGCCGAACAGATGCACTCCACGGTGCCGATCGACCCGATCACCGGGGTGGCCACCAAGGTGGCGGGCCCCGGTTGGACGTCCACGTTCGCCGAGGCACTGATCGACGTCGGCCGTAAGCGGCGCGACATCGTGGCCATCACCGCGGCGATGCCCGGCCCCACCGGGTTGTCGGCGTTCGGGGAGGCGTTCCCGGACCGGTTGTTCGATGTCGGCATCGCCGAACAGCACGCGATGACCTCTGCGGCCGGTCTGGCGATGGGCGGGATGCACCCGGTCGTGGCGATCTACTCGACCTTCCTGAACCGGGCGTTCGACCAGATCATGATGGACGTGGCGTTGCACAAGCTGCCGGTCACCATGGTGCTGGACCGCGCGGGCGTCACCGGCAACGACGGCCCGAGTCACAACGGCATGTGGGACCTGTCGATCCTGGGGGTGGTGCCGGGCATGCGGGTGGCCGCGCCCCGCGACGCCACCAGGTTGCGCGAGGAACTCGGCGAGGCGCTCGATATCAGCGATGGACCGACGGCCATCCGTTTCCCCAAAGGTGATGTAGGCGAAGACATTCCGGCACTGGAGCGGCGCGACGGCGTGGACGTGATGGCGGTGCCGGCCGGCGAGTTGCACCCAGACGTGCTGCTGGTGGCGGTGGGCGCGTTCGCGTCGATGGCGCTCTCGGTCGCCAAGCGTTTGCACAACCAGGGGATCGGCGTGACGGTGATCGACCCGCGCTGGGTGCTGCCGGTGCCCGACGCGGTGCGCGAAATGGCAACGCAGCACAAGCTTCTGGTGACGCTGGAGGACAACGGGGTGGCCGGCGGCGTGGGCTCGGCGGTCTCGGCGGCGCTGCGTGCCGCCGAGATCGATGTTCCCTGCCGCGATGTCGGGCTGCCGCAACAGTTCTACGAGCACGCGTCCCGGGGCGAGGTGCTGGCGGAATTGGGGCTCACCGACCAGGACGTGGCGCGCCGCATCACCGGCTGGGTTGCGGCGCTGGGAACTTCGCCGGTCGAGCAGTCCCAGATCAGCGAACAGCTGGACTAGCTGGCTGTAGGTCGAGTCAAGGTGTGTGGAGGCCGTAGTCGGCCGACACCCTGGTGGGGTGCTGAGTTTCTGTGTGGCTGGTGTTGCTGGTGAGCTGATGGGTGCCTGGCGCCCACGCTGATGTATGCAACCTCGTGGTGGGGTTATCTGGCGTCGTTCGGGCTGCCGTGGAGGCGAAGGGCCGGGTGCCAAGCTAGATGCGGCGTAACCCGGTGAGGGTCCGTCATAGTCGGTTCGGCAGCTGATCCGGACCTTCGTCCCGTCCGCTCAGCGTGGCACTGCCAATGGGAGTTGTGAAGGGGTCCGATCGTTCCTTTCGCTTGGTTGGTGTCCGGATTCAGGCCCAGCGAGACCGTTTGTAGGTGGCGTGGTTGCGCACGAGCGCGTGGGCGATGCGGTTGGCTCGATGGGCCAACGCACAGGCGATGATGCCGCCGCGCTTGCCGCGGTCTTTGAGTCCGTGGGCGTAGTCCTTGGCCGCCGGTTCGTTGAGCCATAACCCGATTCCGAGATCGATCAGCGCGCGGCGCAGCGCGACGCTGCCCTCGCGGCTGATCCCGCCGTCACGGCGTTTACGGGCGGATTCGTACTGCATCGGGGACAACCCCGACGCGCGGTAGATCGTCCTGGCCACCGTTGCGGATCACCCAGGGCGGCAGCGTAATTGGATACCCGGACCACGCCCCAGCCCGGCACCGAAGTCAACGTCGCGTACGGGCTACGCGGCAGCAGTGATCCCAGTGCGGCCTCCGCGGACTGGATCTGGGCGTCGAGATCGGCCAGCAACACGATGTCGGCAGCCAGGATCCGGCGGGCGATCACTGCGTCGCGGGTGGGCAGTGCATCGCGGGCCGCGACAACCAGACGCTCGGCGACCGGGCGACGCAGCTGCAGATCGCGGTTCGCGGCGAACCTGATCAGCCGGTTGACTCCGAGACCGGCCAAGCGGGCCGGGTCGGCGAACTCGGCGGCGATCAGCCTCCCGATCTTGGTGCCCAGTACGTCGGGCAGCGCCAGGGTCAGTCCGGGAAACGCCCGGTCCAACTGTCCGAGCAGCTGATTCTTCGTCGCGGAACGCCTGGCGACCCGTCGACTCCGATGCACCGCCCAGGCACTCACCTCGCCGATGACAGCCTCGCGATCAGCCACCAGGTGTCCGTACCCGGCCAACACCAGATCGGTGATCGCCTCCAAGTCGATCACGTCGGTCTTGATCCGGCGCCGACCCTGCACACGACGCTGCTCGGCAACCTTAGAAGGATTGAGTTCCAACACCTCCCACCCCTCTGGCCATCGATGGTCGAGCACCGGGCGGTGATAATGACCAGCCGCCTCGACACCCACCTTGACCTGCCCCGACGCCGGCACAACGGCCCTCACCCGCGCCACCACAGAGCTCAGACCCGACCCTGTCATCGCGAACTCCGAGGGACCTACCAGCTGATGACAAGCTGCATCGGTCACCGAAAACACTGCTGAGGTCTTGCCGACATCAACAGCGACGACGATCGTGGACGACGTGACTGGAGCTATATGCACAGACACAACAACACCTCCGGGGGGTGTCAGGAGGTCCACGTGCATCAACACACGGACCGCCAAAGGAATCGGTTACAGATCCCTTCCTGACACCTCCGGAGGCATTTGAGAAGGACTAACTCGATCTATATCAGTCGGTCTGGGCGGTGGACTGCGGATCCTGTGTCACCGCCTCGGCCAGCACCGGCACGACCAGTGCGCGTTGCCACGCCCGCGCGTGCCCGGCGCGCAGGTACTCGTCGATGACGGCGACCGGGTCGTTGCCGCGCGTCGCGAGCGTCTCCCACTCCCAGCACAGTCGGCGCACCAGGTCCGGTGAGATCAGGTTCTCGGTCGGGATCGCCACCCGCTGCGACAGCTTCGCCAACGCCGCGCGGACCACCTCCAGCCGGGCGGCCGCGTCGGGTTTGCGTCTGCCCCAGCGCGCCGGTGGGGGCGGTCCGGCCGATTGCTCCGCGACTTCCGGTGGATCCTGACTCTGCCGGGCGGCCTCCAGCGCCGACAACCACATCGGAGCGCTGCGGCGCTGATTGCGTCCGCCGAAGACTGGCAAGGCGACCAATTCGTCGATGGACGCCGGGTCGGCCAGTGCGGCATCGATGATGGCCGAATCCGGCAGGATCCGGCGCGGGGCGATGTCACGGCGCTGCGCGATCCGGTCCCGGGTGGTCCACAGTTCGCGGACGGCGGCCAGCGCCCGACGATCGTGCACCCGGTGGATGCCCGACGTTCGGCGCCAGCGGTCACGCCGGGTCGGGGCGCCGGCGCCACGCTCCCCGGAGGTGCGCAGATGCTCGAATTCCTGTGCGGCCCAGTCGGTTTTGCCCTGCGAAGCCAAGACTTGCGCGACCGCCTCGCGCAGTTCGATGAGCAGTTCGACGTCCAGGGCGGCGTAGTTCAGCCAGGCCAGCGGCAGCGGGCGCTTGGACCAGTCGGCGGCGCCGTGCCCTTTGGCCAGGCCCTGCCCGAGTAGCCGCTCCACCATGGTGGCCAGGTTGACGCGGTCGAACCCGGCCAGGCGCCCGGCCAGTTCCGTGTCGTACAGCGCGGGGGGCCGCATGCCGACCTCGGCCAGACAGGGCAGGTCCTGGTCGGCGGAGTGCAGAATCCATTCGTCCTGGGCAAGCACGTGGGCAACCGGGCGCAACACGGCCAGCGGATCGCCGCCGTGGCTGACCGGGTCGATGAGCACCGTGCCAGCACCGAACCGGCGAACCTGGATCAGGTAGGCGCGGTTGGAGTAGCGAAAGCCCGAGGCCCGTTCGGCGTCCACCGCGAACGGGCCCTGGCCGCGGTCGAGTTGCCTTGCGGCTGAATCGATCTCGTCAGCCGTGACGGACAGCCTGGGCATGCCTTCGGCCGGTTGCAAGAGCAGCGGAACTTCGGGCTCCGTGCTTTCCGGCGGATCGGTCTCCGCCGGAGACGGGTCGGGACACATGTCAGGCGCGTGACCGTGAACTCAGATCGGTAACACCCGCCGGAGGCAGTCCCGCGGCGTGTTCGAGGACGTCGCAGAACGCCTCGACGTGACTGCCCACGTCAGGAGTGGTGGCAGTCCAGGAGGCGCGCAGTTCCAACTGGTGGGCGCGCGGCGGGCCGGAGATGTCGCCGTAGCGCACCGACGTGGTGGCGGTGACCGTCCCGCCCAGAGCGGTCATGTGTTTGGTGTGCGAGTCCAGCGCCTCGGCCAGCCAGCTCCACGCGACTTCCGGCAGCAGGGGGTCGATGGCCTCATGGGAGTCCAGGTCGGCCTGAATGTAGGCGACCAGGCGGATGGTGCCGTCCCAGGCGTCGGAACCTTCCGGGTCGTAGAGCAGGATGAGGCGGCCGAACGCGTCGCCTTCGGACCGCTCGGGAACGATCTCCAGCTCCGGATGCTTGACCTCGGCGCCCAGCGCATAGCTGAAGGGCGCCAGCCGCTGCGGCGGACGAATGGGGCCGAGTTCGATCTCCGGACGCACGGTGACGCCGTTCATCGCCGCAACTGCCGCACGAAACGGCTCGGGTTCGACGGCTGAGGTCACAGCCTTCGACGGTAGACCTATCCGCCGACACGCGTGGACAGGCGCGCCGAATCGGGCTCAGCCCTGCCGATCGCCGTCGAAGCGGGCGGGACGCTTCTCGCGATGCGCGGCCAGCCCTTCACGCACGTCGGGGCCGCTGAAGCCGATGAATTCGAGGCCGAGCGACGTTTCGAAGGCGGGAGCGAACATGCGATACCAGTGGTTCAGGCTGTGTTTGGTCCAGCGGATCGCGTGCTGGGCGCCGGCGGCCAGCTGCTCGGCCAGCCGAGTTGCGGTGGCCAGCACGTCGTCGTCGGCGACACAGGTGGAGACCAGGCCGATTCGTTCGGCTTCTTCACCGGACAGCGTCTCGCAGGTCAGCAGGTAGTACTTGGCCTTGGCCATCCCGGCCAGCAGCGGCCAGCAGATCGCGGCGTGGTCACCGGCGGCGACACCCAGCTTGGTGTGTCCGTCGATGATCTTCGCCGTACTGCCGGCCACCGAGATGTCGGCCAGCAGCGCCACCACCAGCCCGGCGCCGACGGCCGGCCCCCTGATCGCCGATATCACCGGCTTGTCGAAATTCACCAGGTTGAGCACCAGATCGCGGGCTTCGCGCATGATCCGGAGGCGACCTTCATAGTCGCCGATCGTCTCGTCGATCAACTCGAAGCTGCCGCCGGAGGAGAACGCCTTTCCTTCGCCTCGGACCAGCACGACCTTCACGGCGGGATCGCGGTCGATCACCGGCCAGATGTCGGCCAGGTCGCGGTGCATCTGTGGCCCGACCGAGTTGAGTCCGGGCGCGTCGAGCACCAAGTTCAATATTCCGTTGTCGCCGGGCTCGCAGCGCAGGCTGGGGAAGTCGTCATAAGTTGCTGGCATCGGGCCTGATGTTACGCAGCACCGGGGCCGGCCCTGCCTTCTGGCAGCATTGAGCCTGATGAACACGACTCGTCGCGACCTTCCCCAGTCGCCCTACCTGGCCGCCGTAGCCGGCCGCAAACCCAGCCGGGTACCGGTGTGGTTCATGCGGCAGGCCGGCCGTTCGCTGCCCGAGTACCGGGCGTTGCGCAAGCAGCACAGCATGCTGGCCGCCTGCTTCGAGCCGGAAGTGGCCTGCGAAATCACCCTGCAGCCGGTTCGCCGCTACGGTGTGGACGCCGCGATCCTGTTCTCCGACATCGTGGTGCCGCTGCGCGCCGCTGGTGTGGACCTGGACATCGTCCCCGACGTAGGTCCGGTGATCGCCGACCCGGTACGCACCGCCGCCGACGTCGACGCCATGAAACCCCTTGATCTGCAAGCGGTTCAGCCGGTGATGGACACCATCGGACTGTTGGTCGCCGCGTTGGGTGAGGTGCCGCTGATCGGCTTCGCCGGTGCGCCGTTCACGTTGGCGTCGTATCTGGTCGAGGGTGGACCGAGCCGCAACCACGCCCGCACCAAGGCGATGATGCTGGCCGAGCCGGCCACCTGGCACGCGCTGCTGACGAAACTGACCGATCTCACCATCGCTTTCCTGCGCGGCCAGATCCTGGCCGGGGTGGACGCGATCCAGATGTTCGATTCGTGGGCCGGAACGCTGTCGCTGGCCGACTATCGGCAGCATGTGCTGCCGCACAGTTCCCGCGTCTTCGCGACGCTGGCCGAGCACGGCGTGCCGATGACCCACTTCGGGGTCGGCACCGCCGAATTACTGGGCGCCATGTCGGAGGCGGTGGCGCCCGGGCGTGCCCGCGTGGTCGGTGTCGACTGGCGGACCTCGCTGACCGATGCCGCCGGACGGGTCGTGCCCGGCACCGCGCTGCAGGGAAACCTCGACCCAGTGGTGGTGCTGGCGGGCTGGGAGGTGGCGCAACGCGCCGCGCGTGCCGTCGTCGACGACGGGCGGCGCGCCGTCGACGCGGGCGCGGCAGGGCACGTCTTCAACCTCGGCCACGGTGTGTTGCCCGAAACCGACCCCGGGGTGCTGACCGAGCTGGTGGCGTTGGTCCAATCGTTATGACCCGATCGTATTGCGTTGTCGGCGGCGGTATTTCGGGGTTGACGGCGGCATACCGGCTGCGGGTCGCGGTGGGCGACGACGCCGACATCACCCTGTTCGATCCGGCCGATCGCCTGGGCGGCATCCTGCGCACCGAGGTCGTCGGTGGCCAGGCCATGGACCTGGGCGCCGAGGCGTTCGTGCTGCGCCGGCCCGAGATGCCGGCGCTGCTGGCCGAGCTGGGCCTGTCCGACCGGCAACGCGCCACCACCGGTGTGCGACCACTGATCTACAGCCGCGGGCGCCTGCACGCCCTGCCGTCGGACACGGTGGCCGGGATCCCGTCGTCGGCTGCCTCGCTGACCGGATTGGTCGACGATGAGACGCTGGCCCGCATCGAGGCCGAGCCGCTGCGGCCGTTGCACTGGACCCGGGGAAGCGATCCGGCGGTTGGCGAGCTGGTGGCAGACCGGTTCGGCGAGCAGGTGGTCACCCGTTCGGTCGAGCCGTTGCTGGTCGGGGTGTATGCGGGCGCGGCGGCGACCATCGGCCTGCGGGCGGCGGTGCCCAGCGTGGCGGCGGCCCTGGACCGCGGCGCTTCCAGCCTCACCGACGCGGTCCTGCACTGCCTGCCGCCGGTAAACGGCGGACCGGTGTTCGGGTCGTTGCAGGGTGGCTATCGGGTGCTGCTCGATGAACTCGTCGCACGCAGCCGGATCCGGTGGGTGCAAGCGGGGATTCGCATGCTGGAGCCGGGCTGGAAATTGCACGACGACACCGGGGCCAGCTGGCCCGCGGACGCGGTGATTCTGGCCGTCCCGGCGGCAGCGCTCGCACGCCTGGTGGAGACGATCGCCCCGGCCACGGCGGCGGCCGCGCGCCGTATCGTGACCGCCTCGGCGGCGGTGGTGGCGCTCGCGGTGCCGGCCGGCACCGCCTTCCCGCAGTCCTCGGGTGTGCTGGTGGCCAGTAGCGAGCCGTTGCGCGCCAAGGCGATCACCCTGTCGTCGCGCAAGTGGGGGAGCGAGGGTGACGTGCAGCAGCTGCGGCTGTCCTACGGGCGGTTCGGCGACGAGATCGCAGCGCAGACTCCCGACGACGAACTCCTGGCCTGGGCGCGCCGTGACCTCGCCGACGTGTTCGGGCTGTCCGTCGACCCCATCGACGCGCGCGTGCAGCGCTGGATCGACGCGATGCCGCAGTACGGGCCCGGGCACGGCCAATTGATTGCCGAGCTGCGCGCCGGGCTGCCTCCGGCGCTGGGCGTGGCCGGCAGCTACCTCGACGGGATCGGGGTGCCGGCCTGTGTCGGAGCGGCCGGCCGCGCGGTTACCGACCTCTTGGCCGGCAACCCGCGAGTGGCACCATAGGGGTCATGGCACGCCTCGATTTCGACGCCCTCAACGCGACCGTTCGCTACCTGATGTTCTCGGTGTTCTCAGTGCGGCCCGGCGAACTGGGCAGGGGAGGGACGGACTCCCGGGAAGAGGTTATCGACGAGACCGCCACCTTCCTCAAGCAACAGGAAGACGCCGGCGTGGTGGTGCGTGGCCTCTACGACGTGGCGGGCCTGCGTGCCGATGCCGACTTCATGATCTGGACCCACGCTGAGCGCATCGAGGCGCTGCAGGCCACCTATGCCGACTTCCGGCGCACCACCACGTTGGGCCGGGCGTGCACACCGGTGTGGAGCAGTGTGGCGCTGCACCGGCCGGCCGAGTTCAACAAGAGCCACATCCCGGCGTTCCTGGCCGGCGAGGAGCCCGGCAACTACATCTGTGTGTACCCCTTCGTGCGGTCGTACGAGTGGTATCTGCTGCCGGACGACGAACGGCGCCGCATGCTCGCCGAGCACGGCATGGCCGCGCGCGAGTACAAGGACGTCCGCGCCAACACCGTGCCCGCCTTCGCGCTCGGCGATTACGAGTGGCTGCTGGCCTTCGAGGCGCCCGAGTTGCACCGCATCGTGGACCTGATGCGCGAACTGCGGGCCACCGATGCGCGTCGGCACACCCGGGAGGAGACGCCGTTCTTCACCGGCCCGCGGGTGGAGGTCGAGCAGTTGGTGAACGCGCTGCCGTGACGACGCCGTTCGACCCCACCGATCCGACGCGCTTCGAGGAGAGTTACCGCGACGAGCGGGTGGTCCGGGGTCTGCCCGCCGCGACGCCGTGGGACATCGGCGGCCCGCAGCCCGTCGTACAACAGCTCGTTGCTCTCGGCGCGGTGCGCGGCGAGGTGCTCGACCCCGGAACGGGACCCGGTCACCATGCCATTTACTATGCCTCGCAAGGACTTTCGGCGACCGGCATCGACGGGTCCGCCACCGCGGTCGAGCGGGCCCGGGACAATGCCCGCAAAGCCGGGGTGTCGGTGGATTTCCGGGTGGCCGACGCCACCAAGCTCGAGGGTCTGGACGGCCGGTTCGACACCGTCGTGGACTGCGCCTTCTACCACACCTTCATCACCGCCCCCGAGCTGCAGAAGTCCTATGTGCAGGCGTTGCACCGGGCTACGCGGCCGGGGGCGCGGTTGTTCATGTTCGAGTTCGGCGAGCATGACATCAACGGCTTCACGATGCTGCGGTCGCTGTCGGCCGACGACTTCCGGCAGGTGCTTCCGCTGGGCGGTTGGGAGATCACCTATCTGGGGCCGACCACCTACCGGATCAACGTCAGCCCCGAATCGATCGCGTTGATCGCCGCGCGCAACCCCGACATGGCCGGGGAGGCGGAGGCGATGCTCGAGCAGTACCGGGCGATGGAGCCGTGGCTGGTCAGCGGGCGGGTGCACGCGCCGTTCTGGGAAGTGCATGCGACCCGGGTGGACTGACCGGGCGCCGACTGTGAATTTGCGGCGCGACACTCCGCGCGGGCGTAGCGCGATGCACAGTCGGCCAGGCTGACCGGCGAGGCTGAGCCGTCAGGCCTGGTCCGGAACCAGCGTCAGAGAGATCGAGTTGATGCAGTACCGCAGGTCGGTGGGCGTCGGGTAGCCCTCGCCGGAGAACACGTGGCCCAGGTGGCTGTGGCAGTTCGCGCACAGCACCTCGGTGCGGGTGGTGCCCATCGAGTGGTCGGGACGAAGCACCACCGCGTCGGAACTCGACGGGTCGAAGAACGACGGCCACCCGCAGTGGGACTCGAATTTCTCTGTGCTGCGGAACAATTCGGCACCGCAGGCCCGGCACTGGTACACGCCCTTGGTCTTGGTGTCGGTGTACCTGCCGGTGAACGGCCGCTCGGTGCCGGCGCGCCGCAGCACGTCGAACTCCTGCGGGTTGAGTTTCCTGCGCCACTCGTCGTCGGAAAGTTGCAGTTTCGGACGGGCGAGCTCAGTCATCGCTACTCCTCATCGATTGCTTCACTCTCCAAGCTAGCGCGGTCCTTGGCCAGCCACGCCGGATCGATGCCGTCCTCCAGCCTGTTGTCCGCCTTGGCGTCCAGGAATCGGAAATAGAGGACCGTGAACGTCACGATCAGCACCAAGGACCAACCGTAGGTGATCTTGAGGTATTCCAGCGCCCGTCCCCAGCGCATCCAGTTGAACAGCAGCCACCGGTCCAGCGTCATGAAGCCGTAGATCCCCAGCCAGGCGGGCCAATTGCGGATCACCGAGTTGGGCAGCACCACGGTCATCAGGAACGGAAACAGCATCATCGAGTAGTAGCCCTGCGCCAGCGACATCACCAGCCACGACCACAGCAGCAGCACCCCGGAGGAGGTGGTGAACCAGAACAGCTGGTCCCGGGTCCGGTAGTAGCGGTACAGCAGCCACAATGCGCCGATCGCGAGCACGGTGAACAGCAACCGCAGGGTGATGATCAGCCAGAACGGCAGACCGAAGTAGACGCCGTTGCCCTGGATCGAGCTGTTGAAGTAGTCGCGGGTGCCCAGGATGTAGGGCAGCGTGCGGGTGAAGAAGTCCATCGGGTGCGGCACCAGCGGTAGCGCGGCGAGGTTGGCGACCGCGGGAACCAGCAACGCCATCGCCAGCGCCCGCCACTGGCGGTTGAGCAGCGGCAGCAGCAGCAGCGGACCCAGCAGCGGCTTGAGCACCAGCGTGAGCCCGATAGCCAGACCCGCCCACCACTGCCGGCCGGCCCGTCCGTCGAGCAGCCACGTGAGGAACAACACCTCGAGCAGCAGGATGCAACCGTTGATGTTGGTGAAGACCAGAGTGTTGGTGACGGTCTCGGTGCAGAACATGGCCAGGATCAGCGCCGGCGCGGCCACGGAGGACAACGTGAAGTTGAACAGCCGCAGCAGCAGGTAGGCGGCGACCAGGATGGCGACGGTGTTGATCGAGATGAACAGGTAGCGAGACGGCGCGAACGGCAGGTAGCCGAAGGGCGCCATCAGCAGCGTGCCGCCCGGTGGATACAGGTAATGCGGGTCGACGTAGTCGAAATGCTCGTTATAGATGTCCCAGCCGTGCCGGAAGTTCAGCACCGCCCGATAGACCGGCTTGAAATCGTCGGTGATGTTGCCGTTGGTGGTCAGCACGATGCTGCGGTGCAGTACCGACAGGATCGCGGCCGGCCACAGCACGGCCCGCAACACCGATGCCGTGGTGGGTGGGACGGGGCGAAATGCGGCCTGCACGGATGCGCGTAAGCCGGTTCTGGTCGAGTCAGCTGCCGTCACCAGCGCACCGTACACCGATGAGCCGCCGCAAGTCGCAAGCGGTCCGGCGACGGATCAGGCCGGGCAATAGGTGTCGGTGCCGGGCAGCTTGCCGCTGTCCAGATAGCCGACCATCGGTGGAACCGCACACGAGGAGTAGATGCTGGCGCCGTGGCCGATGCCCTGCCACATCACCCGCTTGCTGGCGGCATTGGCGTTGATGACGGTGGCCGCCGTGGCGGCGACGCCCTCGTTGCCGGTGATCGGGTCGCTCTGCACGCCCATCAGCAGCACGTCCAACTTGAGTTCTTTCGGTGCCTGCGGGGTGGAACCACTCGGCCAGTGCACACACTTGACCAGGTTCAGGGCGGCCACGGTGCCGAACTGGGGATACAGCTTGGCCCAGGCCACGACCAGCTCGCGCACCCGGTCCGGGGTGGGTCGGTTCACCGCGTCGCTGCAGGTGTTGACGAATTGGCCATCGCTGTCGCGCAGGCTTTCGGCGCGGTTGATCAGGTTGTTCAGCCCGTTCATGTCACCGGAGCGGGCGGCGGCCAGGGCATTGGCCAGGCTGGTGGTGTTGCCGACGCCATCGCCGACGGGAAAGCCCAGGGCCGCGGTGATCGCGCCGACCACCGACGCCAGAGATGCGCCGCCGAGACCCTGGCCGCCTCGTGCGCTGGTCAGCAGCGCGGTGACCGCGGCCTTGGGATCGGGACCGAGTGCGCAGCCGATGGCCACGCATTGCGCGGCGAAGGCGTCCAGCGCGGCCTGCTGGCCCTTGACCTGCTGTTCGGCGGCGGCCTCGGCACTGGCGCCGATGGCGACGGGGGAGTCGACGATCAGCCTGGCGACCTTGTCGGAACGAGACCCGGCATAGGTCAGTGCGACCTGGGCGCCGTTACCAATCCCGATTAGCGCAACCGCCGGAACATCCCAGATGTTGCGGAGCCGTTCGATGTCGGACGCGGCGTGGGTGTTGTCGTATGCGGAATCGCCGGGCGCGATGGCATCCGTGCAGTTGGTGGTGGCGGTTTTGGAGATGTCGGAAAGGTTGGCGACCGGATCGTCGCCGGTCTGGAACTGGGCTTGGTCGCGCATCTCGTCGCGATCCAGGCGGTCGCGGCAATCGATCGGGCTCGACATGCCGATGCCGCGCCGGTCGATGGCGACGATCGGGTGTGTGTCCAGCACGTCGGCGCCCGCGTGCGACAACCAGATCGGCAACTGGGTGGAGGAGGCGATGTCCGAACCGGTGGTGAAGACCAGGGGCCCGGCGTCCTTGGGCGTCTTCGGCGAGCGGGCGCGGACGACGCCGATGCTCACCGATCCCGAGGCGCCGTTGACCGGGTCGAGATCGGAGTCGAAATTGGCGCAGTCCAGCCTGACTCCCGGCGCGCCGGGAACACCCGCGTCCGCGTTGACCTTCGCCGTGCAGTCGCGCCACGACAGGTCGTTTTTCGGAGCCGCGATGGGCGGCGGGCCGCTTGGCGGCGGTTTGGTGGTAGCGGCGCCCTGCGGGCGGGCACCGGAATCGGTGGCGAAACGCGGGTCGGCACCGAATACCGGAATACAGCCGGCCAGCACCGTACTCACCGCCGCCAGGGCCGTGGCGGACATGATGTGCCGACGCATGCCGACCACAGTAGCGGGAACCGTCAGCCGGCCCGGATGGCCCGGCTAAACCTTGACGTAGCGCGTATACAGATAGCCGCCGTCGTCGGTGAGCACATGGGCACACCGCATCCGGGTCTGCACCTGCTCCGCTCCCGAGGTGATCCGTTGCGCCTGCCCACCGACCACGATGGGCGCGATCGTCAGGCACAGCTCGTCGAGCAGGTCGGCCTCGATGAACGCGCCGAGCAGCGTGGGCCCGCCTTCGGTCAGCACACAGTGCAGACCACGGTCGGCCAGGGTGCGCACGATTACCGCGACGTCGACCTCGCCCGGATCGTCGCCCGAGCAGTCGATCACCTCGGCCAGTCCGACAAGGTGGCGCCGGGTGTCGTCGGCGGCCGCGGTGCAGGTGAGCAACAACGGCGGCACCTCGGTGCGGGTGAACACCGCCAGATCGCGGTCCAGGCGACCGGACTTGGTGACGATAGCGATCGGCGGGATTTCGCTCTGGTCGCGGGCCCGACGTTGTTGGCGCTGGGCGGCGCTCAGGTGCGCACCCGAGTAGCCCTCGGAACGCACCGTCCCCGCACCGACCACGATCACGTCGGCGAGTTCGCGCACCACGACGAAGACGGCTCGGTCACCGGGACTGGCCAGGGCGCCGGAGAGGCCCTGCACGGTGGCGCCGCCGTCCAGGCTGGTGATGAAGTTGGCCCGCACCCACGGACGGGTGCCGGGATAGCCGTACAGCTGCGGAAGTTCACCGTGGCCGAGCACGCGTTGCTCGCCGAGCAGCTTCAGGGACGTCTCGGCGGCCAGACCGGATTCGATACCGGCCTCGAAGTCGGGCATGTGGTCGATTGCAGCACGTCGCTACAGTGCCACCATGCACGGGTCCACCTCTTCGGCAGCGGTGGGTCACCTGGTGGATCGGCACCCGGCGGTGTCGCCGGAGCGGTTGATCGCCCAGCTGCGGCCACCGCCGACGTTCGCCGATGTCAGTTTCGACAGTTACCGGCCCGACCCGGCGGAGCCGACGCAGGCCGCGGCCGTGCTGTCGTGTCAGGAGTTCTGCCGGCAGGCGCAGGAGCGGCGGGCCGGGCGCAAGAAGCTGTTCGGGCGCCGCGAGGTACTGCCCGGTGTCGGCCTGTACCTGGACGGCGGTTTCGGCGTGGGCAAGACCCACCTGCTGGCCTCGGCGTATTACCAGCTGCCCGGTACCGGGCCGGGCGTGCGGGAAAGTCCCAAGGCGTTCGCGACGTTCGGTGAGCTGACCCAGTTGGCCGGGGTGTTCGGTTTCGCCCAGTGCATCGACATGCTGGCCGATTACACCGCGGTGTGCATCGACGAGTTCGAGTTGGACGACCCGGGTAACACCACGCTGATCTCGCGGATGCTGTCGTCGTTGGTCGAGCGGGGCGTCTCGGTGGCCGCCACCTCCAATACCCTGCCTGAGCAACTGGGCGAAGGACGCTTCGCCGCCCAGGATTTCCTGCGCGAGATCAACACGCTGGCAAGCATTTTCAACACCGTGCGGATAGAAGGTCCCGACTACCGGCATCGTGATCTGCCGCCGGCGCCACCCCCGTTGGCCGATGAGGAGGTGGCCGCACGTGCCGCCGAGGTTGCCGGGGCGACGCTGGATGACTTCGACGCGTTGTGCGCGCATCTGGCCACCATGCATCCGTCGCGCTATCTGACGCTGATCGAAGGCGTGACGGCGGTGTTCGTGACGGGCGTCCACGGCCTGGATGACCAGAACGTCGCGTTGCGGCTGGTGGCGTTGACCGACCGGCTCTACGACGCCGGCATCCCGGTGGTGGCGTCCGGCGCCAAGCTGGACGCCATCTTCAGCGAAGAGATGCTGGCCGGTGGCTACCGCAAGAAGTATCTGCGGGCGACCTCCCGGCTGCTCGCATTGACTACCCGACCGCCCGGGTCATGACGTAATCGTTCTCCAGGTGGGGACCGAGCCGAAACGTCCTGGTGCCGCTGACCGCGAAGCCGGACTTGGCGTAAAAACGTTGGGCGCGCTGGTTTTTCTGGTTGACGCCCAACCATACGGTGCGCGCACCCCAGTCGGCGGCCTTCCCGAGCACCGCCTCCATCAGGGCCGCGGCGACCCCCGCGCCGTGAAAATCAGACAGCGCGTACAGCTTTGACAGCTCGGCAGTGTCGTCGGCGGCGCCGCGAATCAGCATGGCGTAACCGATGATTCGGCCACCGCGCCGGGCCGCCAGAACCGCCCGGTGCGGGTCGGCCAGATACTCGGCGAACCGCGACGGGGACAGGTTGGCGTCTATGAACGCGGCGACGTGCTCGGACGCCACCGAACGCGGGCATGCCAGCGGGAAGGTGCGCGCGGCGAGCGCGGCCAGTTCGTCGGCGTCTGCGGGATCGGCGCTGTTTACGTGGTGCAGCTCAGAGGTTCCACTGCGCGAGGTGTTCACCGGTCTTGCGGTCCAGCAGCACCACCACGGATACCGGGTCGCGGTAGGCGTCCCAGTACACGCCGCCCCGCACGACCGCGCCCTGCGGCGCGTTGCCGAGAGCGGCGTCGAGCCAGTCGGGTGCGTCGCAGGGCCGGGGCTTGTACGCGTCGGCGAAGGGCGTGACACCGTCGAAGCTGAAGTTGCTCGCCATGATGTAGGAGTTGGGCACCCGGACCGCGCGTACCACCACGTCGGCACGGGCCACCGAGCTGTCCGGGAAGCTCTTGACCGGGACGCCGCTGCGCGTGTAGCCGAAACCCGGCGGTGGGTCGACCGGTACCACGCTGGTGACGGTGACGTCGGCGACGTAGGTGCCGGTGTCCACCCGCAAGGTGTCGCCGAGGTGGCCGATCGGTGCGTCCCCGGCCCGCGCGCGGGGGAGCGCCGTGTCCACCGGCAGCATGCCCGCCGCAGTGACGAGAAAAGCGGAAAGGACGATCAGCCAGCGGTGCATCGTTGCCTCCTGGGCTGTCTGTGCTCCGGATATTCGCATGATTACATACCCGGCTTTGTCGCGGGGAGGGTTGGCCCCTTCAGCCCCGGGCGTTCGCGGCATTGGTGATGGATTCGAGGGCCGCGGCGAGATCTGTTTCGACGCGCTGCTTTTCCGCCCCGGCTTGGTGCAGGGGCCCGGCGCCGTCTTCGAGTTCGAGCAGTGCCAGAAGGAGGTGTTCGGTCCCGATGTAGTTGTGGCCCAACCGAAGTGCCTCACGGAAGGTCAACTCGAGGACCTTGCGCGCCGGGCCGCTGAACGGAACCAGCGTGGGAGTTTCCCCGTGGGGGGCGGGCAGCTGCACCGACTGGCGCAGGGCTTCGGTGTCGACCTTCTGCAGATGAAGCAACACCGTGGCCAGCGCCGCGGGATCACCGAGCAACCCCAGCAGCAGATGGTCGGGGGTGATCTCGTTGTTGGCGGCTTCGTGCGCAATATTCTGGGCTGCCACCACCGCATCGCGTGCTCTGGGGGTGAACCGGCCGAAGCCCTGCTCGGGGTCGAGCGTGGTGGCCTCCGACTTGGGCACGAATCGCTTCTGGGCGGCCTGCTTGGTGACGCCCATGCTCTTGCCGATATCTGTCCAGGACGCTCCCGAGCGGCGGGCCTGATCGACGAAGTGCCCGATGAGGTGGTCGGCCACTTCGCCGAGGTGCTCGGCGGCCAGTACGGCATCGGTCAGCTGGTCCAGGGCGTTGGTGTGCACCTTCTTGATCGCGTTGATCAACTCGTCGAGGCGGACGGGATAGGCGATGTGGTTCGGTTCAGCCATGCCGTCAACGTTAGGTTGACGATAGGCGGTGTGTCAACCTCAGGTTGACGAAGGGTCGCCGGAAAAAGTTCACTGTCCGTTTGCCCTCGCTCGACATGCGGGGTCACCGCCCGTTTGGGAGGATTTCGGTGCCATGAGAATTCTTCCCTTCGCAGCCTGTGCGGCGGCCGTCGTCGCCGTGGCGGCGCCCGCGCAGGCGGACGCCAACCAGGATCAGGCCTTCCTGGTGTCGCTGGGTGCCGCCGGCATCACCTACCGGGACGTCCCTAGCGCCATTGCGGCCGGCAAGATGGTGTGCGACATGGCCAATCAGGGCAGGTCGGGGCTCGAGGTCGTCAAAGTACTGCAGGACGGGAACCCCGGGCTGACGCAGGAGAACGCCGCCCGGTTCACCGCCATCTCGGCCGGCGTGTACTGCCCGGCGCAACTGCCTCCTGCGCAGCCGGCGTCCGGCGGCGTTTAATCGGTGGTCGATCGAACTAGCCTGCGGCCCAGCGGGTCTAGGTTCGGCTCGGCCCATCTTCGCCGGATTGTTGCTGCGTCGACGGCTGCTGCGTAGGTGCTTTTCTCATGGGATGTCTGCCGACGTTGAGTCAAATCGGATGATGCGGCGCTCCTGCACCTAGTCGAATCTTGTTATGAATTCAAGGATCTGATGACTTCGGCCAGCTCTTCGGCAGCCTCCCAGTTCAGCAGGTGACCGGCGTCGCACCGCCCCACGCACCGCCCACCGCGAATCCCTGGAAACGCAACGCCACCAACAGGGCCGGAGCCGAGTATCGAGCGAACATCAATGCATTTGGAAGTCATCCGGTTTGTGCGGCCCTGAGGTGAGCGGCGCACCTCTCACAGCTGCGGCATCCAGGCGATAGTCGCGCAAAGGAGCGCATTGGTCTACCCAGGTATCCAAATACTGCCGTTCGGGAGTTGAACGGAAATTATACTGCGGCCCAAACGGCTCCAAAGCGGTGGTCATTCACGCTCACCGTTGGGTGGCTGTCGTGCAACGAGGAGTGTTCGATGTCGTTTGTGACTGCAATCCCTCAGATGGTGGCGGCAGCAGGACACGATGCGGCAGGCATCGGTTCGTCGCTGAGCGCGGCCAACACTGCTGTTGCGGCCGTCACGACCCAGGTGTTGGTGGCCGGTACCGATGAAGTGTCGGAGGCAGTGGCCTCGCTGTTCAATGATTACGGGCGGCAGTATCAGTCGGTGAGTGCACGAGCTGCCGAGTTTCATCACCGTTTCATTCGGGCGCTGCACGCGGCCAGCGAGGCGTATGCAGGGGCGGAGGCGGCAGGTGCGGCGCCGTTGCAGGCGTTGGAGCAGAACCTGTTGGGCATGGTCAACGCGCCCACTGAGTCGTTGTTAGGACGGCCCCTGATTGGCAACGGCGCCAATGGAACTGCGGCCAGTCCCAACGGCGGTGCCGGCGGACTCCTTTACGGCAAGGGGGGAGACGGTTTCTCGCAGACAACGGCCGGTTTGGTCGGTGGTGCGGGCGGCGACGCCGGCCTCATCGGCAACGGTGGCAACGGTGGCAACGGTGGGGCCGGTGCCGCCGGCGGGGCTGGCGGCACCGGCGGTTGGTTGGGCGGTAACGGTGGCAGCGGCGGTTCCGGGGGCTCGACGTCCAGTGCGGCGCCAGGCGGCGCGGGCGGGCCTGGCGGCAACGCGGTACTGGTTGGATTGGGCGGCGTAGGTGGGTCGGGCGGTAATTCAGGGAGCGGAACCGGCGGTGCAGGCGGTGCCGGGGGCGCCGGCGGTCGCCTGGTTGGAGTAGGAAACTATGGGGGTGACGGCGGAGTCGGCGGCATCGGTGGCGCCGGTGGTGACGGCGGGGCCGCACAAAGCCTGTTAATCGGCGTGGCTGGCACCGGCGGCAATGGTGGCGTCACCGGCGCCGCCGGCGGTGCCGGTGGCAACGGCGGCGCAGCGCACGGCTTGCTGGTGGGCTGGGGCGGTAACGGTGGCGGTGGAGCCTTGGATCCCGGCTACGCCGGCGGTGCTGGTGGTGCCGGCTTTGCCGCGTTCGGCTTTGCCTGGGGCGGGGCCGGTGGTTCGGGCGTCACCCCCGGTACGGGCGGTTCGGGGGTTGCACTCGTCGGCTTCGGTCTCGGTGGTGTGGGCGGAAGCGGCATGGGGCCCTCGGGTGCGCAGGGCGGTGCGGGCCAGACGCTCGTCGGTCTGGCTTTTGGCGGTAGAGGTGGTGCTGTAGAGCCCAAATTTTTTGAGATGGTAACGGGCGGCTCGGGAGGTGATGGTTTTTCGCTGCTGGGCGTGGGAGTCGGCGGCCTCGGCGGCAGCACCCCCTTCGGCGGGCCCGTCGACGGAGGCGCAGGCGGAAATGCCAGAGCGCATCTGAACGGCTCCTTCTTCCCGGCGCCGTTCGGTAACGGTGGTGATGGGGGCGATGGCAGGGACGGTGGTGTGGGTGGTGCTGGTGGTAGCGGCGGCCTGATCGGTGCTAATGGGGCTCATGGACGGCCATAGCCGACGCTGAGCAGCAACCTCGACTTCATCCTCGAGTTGACACCAAGGTCCTCGCAAGAGCCTGACCAGGTCACGCGGCCGCGCGAAGCAAAGTCTGTTACTAACGCAGCATCGCGAGATACGAACAGGCTGCGCCACAAACGGATCGGCGACCTGCGGCCGGTGCGTCAATGTGGCAGCTGGCGCGCTCGGTTCCCTCCGTCACCGACTCCGCGACCCGGTGAGTGTGTTGTCGCTGGATTCGGCGGCCGCCTGGGAGCAACGGCGATTCTGGACGCCGCATCCAAGCGGGTGCAGCAACTTTGTTCGCAAGGGCGAATTCGAATCCGATGCAGCCCCTGGCAAAGATCTGGTGGCAGTGGGAATTGGGGCCATGTAATCAAGCGCTGCACAACGGTATCAACGCAGTCCAGCTGCACAAACTCTGGTGCGCGATACTGGGATTGAAGATGTATCCAAGCAAACTTTGCGCCAAGCTCTCTAGCGGCATGAATAGCGCCTTCAAGTGCCGAAATACGAAAAGTTATCGCTGGACAATATTGGACAAAGTTACCCATCCGATGGCACTGTTATTGCGCGTATGTTGCGCGCGGCATCGGGAAGGGAACATTGGGTGGCACGACAGCGGCGGGGGTTCGGGCGTATTCGGCAGTTCAGATCGGGTCGCTGGCAGGCTTCCTACACCGGACCTGATGGCCGGGTATACATCGCACCCGAGACCTTCGCGGCGAAGATCGACGCCGAAGGCTGGCTAACGGACCGTCGCCGCGAGATCGACCGGGAACTGTGGTCACCTCCCGCGACCGCCGAACAGAAGCAAGCCAAGCGCACAGCCGAAGTCAAGTTCGGCGACTATGCCCGTAAATGGGTGGCGACCCGCACTGTGAAGGGCCGCCCACTACGTCCGCGCACCCGCGAGCACTACGAACAATTGTTGGAAGCTCACATCTACCCGACGTTCAAGAGCAAGGCTGTCCGCGACATCACAATGGGGTCCGTTGATCGCTGGTACGCCAAGGTTGCTCCCAATGCGCCGACTACCCGCGCCCATGCTTACGGGTTGTTGCGAACGATCTTGGAGACGGCCCGCAAGCGTGACCGGCTGATTGAGGTCAACCCGTGTGAGATCGTCGGCGGCGGCAGCACTGAGCGTAAGAGCAAGACCAAACCAGCGACATACGCAGAGATTGAAATCATCGTCTCCGAGATGCCTGAACACCTTGCGGCAATGGTTGTGCTGGCTACCTGGTGCGCGATGCGGGACGGCGAGCTGGTCGAGTTGCGGCGCAGCGACATCAAAATCTACGACCGCGTAGAGCGTGACAGGGAAGGCAATGAGGCAAAAGTTCGGGAGGGTGTGATTCACATACGTCGGGCAGCGTCCCGGATCAAGGGCGGCTGGGAAATTGGGCTGCCAAAGAGTGAGGCCGGTATCCGCGACGTGACCATTCCGCCGCATGTACTGCCAACGATAGAGGCACATCTAGCATCCAAATATGTTGAATCGGAGAAGGATTCATTGTTATTTCCTCCTCAGCAAGGGGAAACTGACGAGAACGGCCGCCCCCTGCGATTGCAGCCATCCACGCTGTACCGGCACTACTACAAGGCTAGGGTCGCGGCCAAGCGCGCAGACCTGAGGTTCCACGATCTACGGCACACCGGAGCGACGTTATATGCGCAGACGGGGGCGACTTTAGCGGAACTGATGGACCGCATCGGGCACTCAACACCGCAGGCCGCGATGCGCTACCAGCACGCTGCGCAGGGGCGAGACGCGAAGCTCGCGGCAGCAATGTCGAAGCTTGTCCAGCCGTGACACGCCGGGGCGTAACGGCCTCGAAAACGTCGAACGTGTGTGCTAATGTCTCCGGCGTAGGTTTGTAGGCTCGTACAGCAACGAAACTTCCCGGTGAGCAACGAACGGTTTGACCGGGCGCGTCTAGTCGAAGTAGGGCACCTTTCATGTGGTGCCTGACTGGACACGTTGCGGAGTACACATTGAGTCCCACTGATCTTCCCTTGAGGCCGACTATTGCTCAGGCCGCTGCTCGGCTGAACTGCTCGGACAAGACTGTCCGGCGAATGATCGCGGATGGCCGCTTGAAGGCTTACCGGATCGGTGGCCGCTCCACCATTCGCGTTGACCGCGATTCGTTGCTGACGCTCGAAAAGCCGATGTTCGCAGCTTAGGTTACATAAGCCCATTAGGTATTGCTTAACTCCTTTAGGTATCAAAGGTAAAAACTATGAATGATGATGAAGCTATTTTTTTAACGTCCGGTAGTGAGCAGTTGAAGAACGTTCACGGTTGGGCGCAAGCGCGTATGGTGTCGCCGAGGGCCGCTTTATTCGGGGTGCTATTGCGCGTGGCTGCCAGCGTTCCGCCAATCGTGCAGTTGCCGCCAGTCATCGGTGGCCGTGCCAGCTTGAACCTGTTGTGTGCCTTCGTAGGTAGGTCTGGGACTGGGAAGGGCAACACGACGAAAGTTGCAGCCCTCGCTTGGCCCACCGACATCCTCACGCTGCCAATTGGGTCCGGGCAAGGAATCGCCGAAGTATTCACCAAGAGGAACGGGGCAGATGAGATTCACCCGGTGATCTTCGATATACCGGAAATAGACACGATGGTCGGCCTATCGCGTACTCAGGGAAGCGTGCTGCTACCGACGCTAAAGAGTATGGCCATGGGTGAACAGCTCGGCCAGGCTAACGCGACCAAGGATTCCCGCAGGAATGTTCTGGCGCATTCTTATAGGGCCTGCCTATCAATTGGCGTGCAACCGGGGCACGCCGGTGTCATCTTCGATGACGCGAGCGGAGGCACGCCCCAACGTTTCTTGTGGGTGCCGGTCACTGACCCGAATATCTCAGACCGGGTGTTCAGGGACCCCAATCCGTTGGTGACCGATATGCCTAAGTGGACGCCGGGAATCGACGGTGTCGTGGAGATCGTCTATGCAACGCCGGAGATTGAGCGGTCCATCCGTGAGAGCCACCTCGCTCGCCAGCGCGGCGGCGGCGACGCGCTTGACGGCCACGCCCTACTCACGCGCTGCAAGGTGGCCGCGCTACTGGCGATCATGCACCAGCGCGTTGAGGTCACAGCATGGGAATGGAATCTGTCAGGGAAGGTCATGGCGGTGTCTGACCAAACCCGTGCCTCGTTGCTAGAGCAAGAGGCCGAGATTCGCGCCGCTGCACTTCGCGAGCGTGGCAAGAACGACGCGCTGCGCCACGAGGGGCGGGAGGATTACCATCTCGCGTCGGTGAAGGCCAGTATCGTCGCCGTCCTGATCAAGCGGGGTGGTAGTGCATCGGCCAGCGACTTGAACTCCGCACTGGGCAAGCCGCATCGCCGAAAGCTGCTTCCTCAAGCGCTTGCCGAGTTAGCTGACGAGGGTCAGGTGGTAGCAATTTCCGTTCCTGGCGGCACTCGCCACCAGCTAACGTGGCCCGTTCAGGGTGAACAATGCGTTCAGGGTGAATTGCCGCAGGTCAGCGGGGATGAACAGTGTGTTCAGGATGAACAGTCCGCGAGCGTCGTAAGTTTGGATACGCACAGGTCGCAAAAGTCAGACGGTTTGAAACTGTCATGCCAGAAATGGCTTGACGGTCACCTAGCTCGACAACGCGCCCAAGGGCACGAGACCGTGGAAGCCGTTGCCGTGCGCGCAGCTGGGCAGGCCGAGGGCTACACGCTGAACAGCTTGTATGTGGCTGCCAACAAGCTTGGGTTGAAGGGAACCACCTGGTCGCTGACCGGCTGATTTGCGACGGAGAGAGAGGGCGCGCTGGCGGTACAAGGCGGGGTGGTGGACACGGTGGGGGTCACCCCCCACCCTTTGTCATCCCAGTGTTCGGGTGCTTAGAACTCACCGCGAGAATCTATAGCTGAGATTCCGGCAACTCCGCCAGGACCCGGTACACCGTTGCTCTGCTCACCCCCAACGTTTGCGCGATGGTCGTGGCTGACTCGCCGCTGGCGTGCATTCGTTGCGCCAGAGCAGCTTTGGGCGCATCCAAAGCCTTCGGGCGGCCAATCGACTGACCGCGTGCGCGTCGCGCCTCACGGGCCGCTGAGCGCCGTTCTCGACCCAACTCCAACTCAAGCTCCGCGAGGCTAGCCAGCACGCCGGCCACCATGCGCCCAGTCGCGTTGGAGGTGTCGATGCCTTCACGGAGGGAACGCAAGACGATTCCACGCTCACCTAGCTCACGGATGGTCGCCATCACCTCGGCGGCGTTGCGCCCCAAGCGGTCGATACCTACCACCACGATGGCGTCGCCCTCGCGGGCGTAGTCCAAGAGCGCGGCAAGTCCGGGGCGCTGCTCGCGCGTGGAGGTTCCTGAAAGCTTGTCGCTATAGACACGAGTCGCATCGACACCGGCACGGGTAATCGCATCGACTTGCTGATCCAGGCTTTGATGCCCGGTGGAAACGCGGGCGTAGCCGAGCTGGCTTCCGGTTGTGACAGGGGCGGTGGTCGTTGCCATACGTCGAGTGTCTCAAAATTCGCAAAACTCGTCAATATGAGACGGGAATTTTGATCCACTTTTTGAGACACCACGGCCTGGCGATTCGCTACGTTCAACGCATCCCGCGCATCCCGTCTCAATTGTTTAGATTTGAGACAGAACCCCGTACAAAGCCACCCCATTAACTTCTATATATGGCACCTGAGATGCGCTGAAACCAAACGAGCTGAACCCGCAGCCGCAGTGAGGTGATACTGCTTGTGTGGCGACAGCGGCTCAGTACGAGGCTCGCGCAGTCGACCGGATACGCGAAATCCTGTCGACTGAACATGCGGTCGTTCGCCGTGAGGTCGAAAGCCGCATTTGTGAAGGCTACTTTCAGAGTTCAGACCAAAACATTGACCCACACCACGTCACCAACGCATTGCGCTTCCTAACAGAACAGCGGCGAGAGATGGCGTGGGTGACGGCGACCACCAGGGGACAAGGAAAGCAACCGGTCCCGACTTTACAACCGGTCGACCGCACCGGACGTGCGACAAAGATAGAGCAGGCTGCCGCGCGTAAGCGGCTGCTGTACGGACGATATATGGGTTGGGCGTCGGGAACTCAGCGCTATCCGCACGGTTTTATTGGGCCCGCCGGAGAAGCGGCTACGCGCGGCGGAATCATGCAGTCAGGAGTGGTCGTCCCAGTCGTCAGCGACGCTGGCGCAGTACCGAACGTGCTAGGGGTAGACGTACCGGGACCGCTCGACAGCGCGGGCTTCATCGTGCCTCTAAACGCGGACGGATTGCCGGGTGCGCCGGTGACCTTGCTGTTCGAGGTAAAAAACCTACGTCAGTTCATCTACCCAGGTGCTGCGGAGGTGTACCAACTACTGGGAAAGGCGGTAGTGGTTCAGCTAGCCAGGCCCAACGCAGCAGTGGTGCCGACCTTGGTTTGCAGGCGGGCACATCGAACTCTTTTCTGGATGGCAAGCCAACTCGGCCTTTTCGTCATCCCGATGGATCGCCAGTTCATTGGCCCACAGGTTGAGGAACCCAGGTACCTAGAGGTGCGCAATGAATTGCACTTCCACGACCTAACACTGGGAAACGGCCCCAGCTTGCGCGTCCGTGACCGCCTCAGGGGTGCGGTGCGCGAAAACTGTGTCGAGTTCGCGGCAAGATGGCAGCGCACGGTGAGTGACGCAAGGATCGCCGCGACCTTGCTCGAACTCTCACGCACAATCGACCGTTCTGACCGCGCAAGATTGGCCGAAACGGTGAAGGACCTCGTAGTGGCCAACGGCTGGGGAGACGGTTGGCCAGTAGGCTAGCTGCACGTTGCGTGAAAGGCCGGCTCGTCGTCAGCTACCGCTTGCGGCCTCATCGCGAAGAGATTGAATCTGGTGCTCAAGAGCAGCGATTGAGTTAGCGGTAAATCTGATCATCGACTCATTGCCGTTACGTACCCACGATTTGTGGACCTCCCGAACCGCCTCTAGCTGCGCCTCGCATATCGCGACAGGGTCGAGGTCGTCGAAATCCCCTACATCATGGCCGGGATGATTAGTCCAACCGCACTCGCTGCAATCCTCAAAGTGCCCTCCATCAGGTGCAATGTCGGCATCGAAAAAGCTGCGTACCGCGCGTGACTCGCAGCGGGGACACTGGTCGGTGTGGTCCCAGCGCTCTCTAGTGAGAGTATTGGCCATGTGAACCACGATGGTTTCAACCGCACGTTTAGCGATTAGGGCTGCGGTTTTGTTGGCGTTCCGATGGTGAGTCAACCAGTTCACTAGGTCCCAGGCTTTGTCAGTTGTTGCCTTGAGGTACCCCCGCACGTCCTTGTTAGAGCTGCCAGCGTAGTAACGCCCGTAAAGAAGTTCGCCCCATCCTTTGACGTTGGAATCCTGCGGTCGCTCGGTGTCTTCCGGTAGATCGGTTCGACGGCGCGCTGCCGCCATGAGTGAGATCATCGCTTCACGCAGTTGCATCCCGACACCTTGAAAGTCCACTACCTCGACTGCCCGGTCGAGGGCATCCTCTGCTTGATCCAGCCGACGAAACACTTCATCGAATGGTGTTGTGCCTCTGGCTACTTGCTCGTCCTTACTTCTAATGCGTGCCATGAGGCCGATATGGAAGGAAAGCGTGTAGTCCAAGCTCGGGAAGTGCTTTTGGGAGTAGAGCATCGTCAGATTTGTGAACACCCAATAGCGGTCTTTGTCGGTCGTCACGTCCCACGCCTCATACGGAACACCCATGACGTACTCGACCTTTACACGCTCAGCGTGCTGCACTGTCTCGTCGTCATGGTGGGCCTGGGTCTCGACGTATTCAGCGATGTCCCTCTCGGCGTAGTAATCACGCTCAGGGCTGTACCGGCCCAACTGGTCTGCGGGGACCGGCTGGTCTGGGGGGAGCGTGCAATCGCCCTCGACTGCCTCATGCTCGGTCTCGGAGCTCACCGGAACCGCATCTCTCTTCTACGTCAGTTGCGCGTATGTTGCGCGCTGACCGATTAGGCGGCCTAGCTACCTATCTTGAACTGCACAAACTCTGGTGCGCGATACTGGGATTGAACCAGTGACCTCTTCCGTGTCAGGGAAGCGCTCTCCCGCTGAGCTAATCGCGCTGGGAGATCGAAATCGGAGGTGGAGACGGGAATCGAACCCGTGTGCACGGCTTTGCAGGCCGTTGCCTCACCACTCGGCCACTCCACCGCTGGGGATTGATGCCAATTCGCACCTTCGAGCGGATGACGGGATTCGAACCCGCGACCCTCACCTTGGCAAGGTGATGCGCTACCAACTGCGCTACATCCGCGCGCAACGGGCGAGATCGTCGCCCGGTGCGAAGCACGACGATAGTCCAGTGAGCGGGCGCACACAAATTGCTTGCTCACGCCGTGTCGAGCCGGTCGCGAGAGCACCTGGCCGGCACGGCCGTCGCGGCGGTCGTGTTAGTCTTCGACGTCGTTCGCTGCCTCTCGGCGCGGTCCCGTGGCTCAGTGGAAGAGCGTCCGCTTCACACGCGGAAGGTCGCTGGTTCGATCCCAGCCGGGACCACTTCCCCAAAGACGTATGGACGTCTGGATAGACCGCCCGCCCCGACCCGGTGACGGTGATTTGGATCCGCCCGTCCGCCGCCGGGAGCTTCGGGCGTCTTGCCGATCGCGACTGACACAGCGAGCGGACCAACTCACGCCGGTGCCGAGCGGGCACCAAGCGCGCAGGTCACAATGTCATAGCTCCGGTCGACACTCCGCGCGACGCCGCCAATCTGCACCGTCCGTCGGCTTAGCCTTGCAGGCATTTGATGAGCACCGCTGGCGCAGGAGTGCACGTGAGCGAACCGGACCGGCGGCGGTTCCTGCTCGCCCTGGCGGCCGCGGCGGTGGTGGCCACGGCGAGCGGGCTGCCCGGCGGGGCGCCGGCGCACGCCGACGTTCTCGGCGCGGCACCCGACCCTCTACTCCCGCAACGGTTGCTACCGCCACCGGATCCGGGCACGCGTGTCGCGCTGGCCCCGGGCGCCGTGCTGAAGCGGCTTCCCGGCGCAGGGGATCTGCTGGCGTGGACTGTCGACGACGGAGCGGACACCGAGGTGGTGCGGCTGTACACGCAATTCGCGAAGGACACCGGCGTTCGGCTCACCTTCTTCGTCACCGGCGCGTATCGCTCCTCGACCGACAACGCGACATCGCTTCGACCGCTCGTCGACTCCGGGCAGATTCAGCTGGCCAACCACACCTGGACGCACCCGGACCTGACCAGACTCTCGCGAAGCCAGATCGCCGACGAACTGAAAAGCACCGACGTGTTCCTGCGGAACACCTACGGCGTGGACGCCGCGCCGTATTTCCGGCCGCCATACGGCCACCACAATCCCTCGGTCAACGCGGTCGCAGCAGATCTTGGCTACCAGAACCCCACGCTGTGGAGCGGCGACCTGCGGGATTCCGCGTTGCTTCCCGAAGACCTCATCGTCAGGCTGGCCCATCAGTTCTTCGCCCCACAGCACATCGTGATAGGCCACCTCAACCACGCGCCGGTGACACACGTCTACGGACAGTTGGTCGACATCATCCGAGCCCGCAGCCTGCGTACCGTGACACTCAACGACGTCTTCTTGCGGCCGGCAATCTTGCGTGGCACAACGGGATTCACCGGTTGAGAATAGGAACAGAAGGGGGAATTCGATGATCGAAATGCTGACGGACATGCCGCAAGGCGTGACGGGAATCCGCGTGTCGGGCCGGTTGGGGGGCGACGAACTGCGCGAAATCAAACCCACACTGGACGAGCAGTTGAAAGCGGGCGAGATCAGGCTTGTCGAGGTCATCGGGTCCGACTATCAAGGCTTCGGGCCCGGCGGCCTGGTCGAGGACCTGAAGTTGGGCTTGGGCACCGTCTTGCCGCACCATTCGGCCTTCAAGCGAATCGCCATCGTGTCCGATATCGAGTGGGTCACTCACGTGTTGCATGCGCTGGCGTGGATGGTCCCGGGCGAGCTCGCAATTTTCGGCCTCGACGAGTTGGAGCGGGCCAAGCAGTGGGCGGCCGGCTGAAGGCCGGCACGTCTGCGTATAACTTGTGTCTGGATCAGCAGGGTGCGGTTGCGAAGGGGAGACGATGGCGGTCACGGTGATTCTCGAGCTCAGGTTCAAGCCCGAGTCGGTGGCTGCCGGACGGCACCTGATGAGCCGGACGCTGGAAGTCACCCGGCGCTTCGACGGCAACCTGCGAACCGACGTCTGGGTCGACGATGATGACGAAGCGCACTGGCTCATCTATGAGGTGTGGGACTCGGTCGAGCATGACGAGGCATACCGCCGTTTCCGGGCCGGTGAAGGCAAGGTGACCGAGCTGCCGCCGCTGTTGGCCGCTCCGCCGGTCAAGACGAGGTTCACCACCGCGGATATCTGAGGCAGGCGAGCCGCGGCGCTTTGGCATACCGTCAGGCGTATGAGCTTCTCCGAAGGCGTCGGCACACTGAAACTCGAATGTCCGCAGGCTCATCCGGTGGGCAGGATCATGCGGGAAACCCCCCATCAGTCGGTCCAGTACGACCCCGGTGCCGCGGTGGGCCCCCGCCGATTCTGGCCGGACGAGACGGAGCAGGCGCGCTTCACCACGAACTGCCGGTTCTGCGACAAGCCGGTAAGCGAAGAGACGGCCGCGCTGCGGAACAAGTTCACTGAGCTGCTCGCCGACGCCGTCGAGACCTATCGGACCACCACGCTGCCCTACCTATAACCTCCCGGAACCCAAGCAGCGCAACCCTTCTCGGGTTCGCAGTGTCAAGGACTCAACGCTAGAAGCACCTCTATTGTGCTCCTGCGCAATAGATGGCGCCTCATATTCACCCATGCTGATAGCTGCGAGTGTTTATTGATTTCGTAAGGTTCATGAGGAAACGTCTACGAAAGCGCACGACACTACGTCCTTCTAGGAGTTCTCATGACGCTATCCCGCAGACACCCGCTGGGCATTCTCGTCGCGATACTGGCGAGCCTGGCCGCGGTCGCCTCATTCGGGGCGCCGACCGCCCAAGCCTTCTACGTGAAGTACCACGAGACGATCACGCGCAACGCCTTGCCCGCCGACCAGGTCAGCCAACTGGCGGTCAACCAGATCCTGATCGGCCCGCCGCCGGGCGGCGGCGCAATGGGCAGTGACGCATTCGCCACCGACGAGTTCCGGCACCTGGACAACTCGATCAATCCGGTCGACATCTGCAACCGGGCCCGCCAGGCGTGGGACGTCTTCTCACCCGTCGTGCTGAGCGGTTCGGTGCTCAACGGCAACGTCGAGGCCGACGGACCCGGTGCCCGCGCGGCGTTCGGTGCCCTGCTCCACACCCAGCAAGACTTCTACGCCCACTCCAACTGGGTCGAGGAGAACGTCGCCATCGGCCAGCTGGATCGGCTGGCGCCGCCGATCTTCCCGACCTGCAACCCGGCCGACTTCCCGGCCGATCTGCACACCGGCTACTACAGCATCAACTTCTCGCAGCAGTTCCCCCTGGAAGGTTGCCCGGCCGGCGGCCCGCCGCCCGGATTCCAGGAATGCCACACCGTCCTGAACAAGGACGGCCCACGCACTCCGCGCGGCAGCCAGGTCATCCCGGGAACCAACATGACGATGTATGACCTGGCGGCGCAGCTGGCCACCCGGGCCAGCACCGATTTGTACAACACGGTGCGGGGCTGGGTCGCCAATGAGAACGGGGAGAACGCCGCCGTCCAGCTGTTCCAGCAGGGTGGCCCGATGCCGTCGCTCTCCAACATCCCGAATCTGCCCAACATCCCGAACCTGCCGTACACCGGCAGCTAAGCCGAGTCAGCGGTTGCCCGGGTCGATCCAGTCGACCCGGGCACACCGCTGATCCTGGCGGCTGCCGCACGCGCCGACGCAACGGTCAGCGGGCAACGGCGCGGTGAGTTTAGGGTCTTCGGGTGTCGGTTTCCCACATGATCTTGATCGGACTCGCGGGGCTCGGTGCCGGCGCGATCAACGCGCTCGTCGGATCGGGCACCCTCATCACGTTCCCCACCCTGGTTGCCCTCGGCTATCCGCCCGTCACTTCCACCATGTCCAATGCGGTGGGCCTGGTGGCCGGCAGCCTTTCGGGCACCTGGGGCTATCGCAGGGAACTGCGCGGGCAGTGGGACCGGCTGCGGTGGCAGATCCCGGCGTCGCTGGCCGGCGCGGTGCTGGGCGCCTACCTGTTGCTGCACCTGCCCGAGAAGGTCTTCACCCGCATTGTTCCGGTGTTGTTGGTATTGGCGATCATCCTGGTGGTGATCGGGCCGCGCATCCAGTCGTGGGCACGCCGGCGGGCCGAAGAGGCGGGCCGCTCTGCCGATCACATCACGGCGACGCGCATGGCGGCGCTGGTGGTCGGCACCTTCCTCGTCGGCACCTACGGCGGCTATTTCACTGCCGCACAGGGCATTCTGCTGGTCGGGGTGATGGGTGCGCTACTGCCCGAATCGGTTCAACGCATGAATGCGGCGAAAAATCTACTCACGCTGATGGTGAATGTCGTTGCGGCGGTTAGCTATACGTTGGTTGCCTGGGAGCGCATCAGCTGGCCGGTGGCCGGGTTGATCGCGGCGGGCTCGCTGATCGGGGGTTTCCTCGGTGCGCGCTACGGACGCCGGCTGTCGCCAAATGCACTGCGCGCCACCATTGTGGTGGTCGGATTGATCGGGCTCTACCGATTGCTCACCGTGTAGCGACGACATCCCCGATCCGCCGCTCCCCACGGAAATTCAGCTGAGCGTCGCCGCCTGGGCATCCTCGATGACATCCAGCGCCGAACCGCGCCGCCGCCAGGCCTGTCGCTGCCGCATCGCGCCATTGCCCAGCGTGGTGACGCGATCGAGTTCGTCGACCACGTGGTGGTACTCACCCAGGGCGTCCAACGCCGGCCGCACTCGTTGCACCAGCGCGCTCAGTTGCTCGCGCACCGGCACCGCCCCGCGACCGTGCACCAAATCCAGCGTGCTGCCGGCCAGTCCGTCGTGGGCGGCCTTCCAGTAAGCGGCGCGCAGCGCGGCCGGCGGCAGCCGGTCGGCGCCGGAATCGCGCTCGTCTACCGCCGTCATCACCGCCGCCCGGATCAGCGTGGCCAGCAACACCGTGTCGGCCACCGTCGCCGGCACATCGGCCACCCGAACCTCGACGGTCGGGAAATCCGCTGACGGACGCACGTCCCAATAAACCATGCCGGTGTCCAGGATTACCCCGCTGTCGACCAGCATGCCCACCGTGCTGTCGTACTCCTCGATCGAGGCGAAGTACGGGGGAGCGCCCGCCACCGGCCAGCGCCGCCACAGCACGCTGCGCCAGCTCGCATAACCCGAATCACTGTTGCGGTAGATCGCGGAGTTCGCCGACAGGGCAAGCAGCGTCGGCAGCCACGGCCGCAACCAGTTGCCGGCGTGGATCGCGGCACCGCGATCGGGCACTTCGACATGAACGTGGCAGCCGCAGATGCCCTGCTCGTGCGCCACCATCCCGAACTGCTCGCCGATCTTCCGATATCGGGGTGAATCGGTGATGGGGAACTCGTGCGGCGTGACCGGCGGTAACCCCAGCGCCAGCAGCCGCACCCCGGCGGCCTCGGCGGCCCGAGCGACCGTGCGCCGCAGGTGGGTGAGTTCCTCCTGCAGCTGTGCGGCGCTGGAAGACACGCTGGAGGTGGTCTCGACCTGGCAGCTGGCCAGCTCCAAGTCCAGGTCCACGCCACGGCGTTGGGCCTCGGCGGCCACGTCGCGGTTGCGCGGCGCCGGCTCCCCGGTATCGGGTTCGACCAGCAGGAACTCCTCTTCCACACCGACCGTCGGAGGGGCACCCGTCGAGCGCCGCGTGCTCATGTCCGCAACCTACCCGAGCGATGGCCCGGCAAACCCGCGGTTGTTGGCGTCGGCCCTGAGAACTTGGCTATGTCGGCGATTTCCCAGTACAAACCTCCTCCGTTGGGGACAATGAGCCAGGAAGGAACCCGGAGTTCGGCCCTCGCGGGTTTGCCGAGCCGGGTTCGGCGTGCGAGCAGTGCACGCCCCAACGAAGGAGCGATCTAGCAGTGTTGAGTCCCCGGGTACACGAGCACGATTACGTCCTGGATGCCACCGAGGACCTGGTTGCTCAGGACGGCATCGAAGCGGTGACCATCCGCGCCCTCACCAAGGCCACCGGCGTTTCCAACGGCGCCATCTACCGCACCTTCGAATCCCGCGGCGGCCTACTCGGCCGCGTCTGGATCCGAGCGGAACGGCGTTTCCTCGACCAGCTCACGGGTTTGATCGGCGACGCGAAGGCCCTACCCGGCAGCGAACCGCTGGACGCGGTCTACGCGGCCGCCGAGACGTCCCTGCTGTACCCGGACCTGTTCCCGGGTTCGTCGGCATGCCTGATGACGGTGCGCCGCGAGGACGTGGTGAGCCAGCCGATGCCGGCAGAGATCGCCGAGCAACTCCGGGCCCTGGACCGGGAACTGGCCGGGGTGCTGGCTCAACTGGCCGAAGGCCTGTGGGGCCGCAGCGACGACACCGCCGTCGACCTGATCGCGACCTGCATCATCGATCTGCCGAAGTGGATCGCGCCGCGCGGCGGGCGGTACAGCCTGCCCGTATTGCGTGACTACCTGCGTGCGGCGGTGCGCTCGGTGCTCGAAGTGGGTCCGCCGCCGGCCGGGGCGGGCCGCGAACTCGCCACTAGCGGCGCGCGCCACGGCGCGGCGTAATCCTCTTCCGCTATCCGAGGGCTATCCGAGGGCTCGGTCGACCGTCGGATAAACCGGCAGCAGCGCGGTCATCCCGCAGGCCTGGACAATCCGGGTGACGATCTGTGCGGGGCTCACCAGCCGCAGTTCGACGCCGCGGCGCCGGCACTGTTCGGCGGCATCGGCAAGCACACCGTAGCCGCAGCACCCCATGAAATCGACGTCCGTGACGTCGACGACAAACGGCCCGGGCGCGGTGGCGGTGGCGGCCGCTTCGCTCACCAGCTGGCGCCAGGTGTTCTCGTTGCAGGCGTCGATTTCGCCGCCGGCGTGAATCACCACCGCCTCGCCGCTGCGGTCGGTGATGGCGCGCAGGGTGCTGCGCGGCTCACCGAGCTGGTACACCAGGCGGGTGCTGAGGGTGAGATGTGTGGAAAATGATTCTGCAATGACCAGGCTCATGGTGCACTCCTAATCGACTGGCGTGAATTACGCCGCGATGGATGCCCGCCCTGCACATCTGAAGACAGACAGATTGATCGCCCTGTAAATATCAGTTCTATAACAAGACAGGGCTGTCTGTCTACATGGGCGGGGTAAGAGTACGGTAAGTCACGCTATGACATCGCCCGACGTCACGGACCCTTTTGTACCCGCCGTGCCCGCCCGCGAACGCATCTTGAATGCCGCCTACGAGCTCTTCAGTCGGCGCGGAATCCGGGCTGTGGGCACCGAGGAAGTGATCGAGCGGGCCGGGGTGGCCAAGGCGACGCTTTACCGTCACTTCGCGACCAAGAATGAACTGGTGCTGGCGGTGCTGGAGCGGCGCGAGCAACTCTGGACGCACGGCTTGATCGAGGAGCGGTCCGCGTTGCTCGGCAACACCGCCGAGGAACAGTTGCTGGCGATCTTCGACGTCCTGCACGAGTGGTTTCAGAGCCGCGACGGCTTCGAGGGCTGCTCGTTCATCAACGTGCTGCTCGAGTTGGGCGCCGACCATCCCGCGGGGAAGGCCAGCATCACCCACATCGACCACGTCCGCGACATCGTCCGGCGCCGCGCACTCGCCGCGGGTCTACGCGACGTCGAAGGTTTTGCGTCGTCCTGGCACATCTTGATGAAGGGCGCCATCATCCTTGCGGCAGTCGGCGACATGGAAGCCGCTCGCCACGCCCAGGCAATGGCCCGCACTCTCATCGAACAACACCGTCCGGCTGACGGTCACAAGCGCGCCGAACGGATCATCCCTTAGTTCAGGCGGCGGTCTCCGGCGCCCCGGTCTTGCGGTAGTGCTCTTCCTCGAGCTCGGCAATCGCACGGGCGGTGCGTTCGCGCAGCAGGATCGCCGCCGTGACGCCGCAGATGACGGCGATCACCAGCGCCACCCAGGAGAACCGCGACATCCATCGCTCGGCCGCCACGCCGGCGAAGTAGACCAGGGCGGTGGTACCACCGGCCCAACAGATGCCGCCGCTCACGTTGGCCGCCAGGAAGCGCGGGTAGGCCATCTTCAGCGCGCCGGCCAACGGTCCGGCGAAAATCCGCAGCAGGGCGATGAAGCGGCCGAAGAACACCGCGCGCACACCCCAGCGGTTGAACGTTCGCTCCGCGAGTGCGACGTGTCCGGGGCCGAAATGCTTGGGGAACCGGCGGCCGAGCCGGTCGAACAGCGGCATCCCGAATCGGCGGCCGATCGAGTAGCCGATCGAGTCGCCGACGACCGCGCCCAGCACCGCTGCGGCGCCGACGCCGACCGGATTCACCCCCAGTTCGTGGTGCGACGACATCAACGCGGCGCTGACGAGCACGATTTCGCCTGGCAGCGGGATGCCCAGGCTCTCGACTCCGACCACTCCGCCGACCAGCAGATAGATGGCAAGCGGCGGAATGGAATGCAGCAGGGCGTCCAGATCCATGGCTAAAGGATGCCTGACCGGTGCCGATTGCGCGGCGCAACGGTGTCAAGCGGATGCCCGGTGTCGATAGGGTCGTGACGTCAAGGCCTCGTACGGCTCGGGAGGTTCGGTGGAATTCAACCTTGCTCAAGTGGTTTCGGCAGTGGCTGCGGCAAACCCGGACCGCGACGCCATCGTGTTCGGCGACCGGCGATTCACATTCGCGCAAACCGACCACCGGGCCAGGCGTTTCGCCCGCGCCCTGCACGGCTGGGGGTTCGGCGCCCACCGGGAACGCTCCGAGTTGGCGCCCCACGAATCCGGCCAGAGCCATCTCGGCCTGTACCTGGCAAACTGCAACGAGTTCCTCGAGGCGATGATCGGGGCCTACCATGCCCGGGTCGCTCCGTTCAACGTCAACTACCGCTACGTCGCCGACGAACTGGTGTACCTGATCGGCAACGCCAATGCGGATGCGTTGATGTACCAGGCGCGGTTCGCGCCGACGCTGGCCCAGGCGTTGGAACGGTCGTCCAGGCCGATTCGGCTGATTCATGTCGAGGACGAGTCAGGAAATGCGCCACTGCCCGGGGCGGTGCGCTACGAGGAACTGCTGGCGTCGGTCTCCGACGAACCGCTGGACGTGGTGCCCTCGCCGGACGACCTCTACATGCTCTACACCGGCGGCACCACCGGCATGCCCAAGGCGGTGCTGTGGCGTCAGCACGACATCTTCATGAACGCGATGGGCGGGCGGACCTTCGGTAGCGGTGAACCGGTGCGCAGCCTGGACGAGATAGTCGAGCGCTCCCGCCCCGACGGACCGGGGTCCATGACGGCCGCACCGCTGATGCACGGCGCGGCGCAGTGGGCGGCGTTCATCAACCTCTGCGCCGGACGGCCGTTCGTGATGGCGCCGACGACGACGCATCTGGATCCCGCCGAAGTGTGGGAGCTGGCCAGCCGCGAACGTGTGGTGTCGCTGTCGATCGTCGGCGACGCGTTCGGCCGGCCGCTGCTCGACGAACTGCAGGCCAACTCCTACGACCTGTCTGGCCTGTTCGTGCTCGTCACCGGCGGGGCGGCGTTGAGCGCCCCGCTCAAGCAGCGGTTCGTGGAACTGCTGCCGCACCTGACGATCCTGGATGCGGGCGGCTCGTCGGAATCCGGTGCCCAGATGGGCCAGGTGTCGAGCGCGGCGCAGCGTGCATCGGGCCGGTTCGCGCCGAACCCCGGTGCGGTGGTGGTCAGCGAGGACTTCACGCGGATTCTGTCGCCCGGCGACGACGAGACCGGCTGGCTGGCCCAGCAGGGCGCGATTCCGCTGGGCTACCTCGGCGACCCGGCCAAGACCGCCCGGACGTTCCCGGTGATCGAGGGCATCCGGCACTCGGTGCCCGGCGATCGGGCCCGCTGGGATGCCGACGGTCAGATCGAGCTGCTGGGCCGCGATTCGGTGACCATCAACTCCGGTGGCGAGAAGATCTTCGCCGAGGAGGTCGAAGCGGCGATCAACGAGCATCCGGCCGTCTACGACGTCGTGGTGACCGGTCGCCCGAGCGTGCGCTGGGGGAGCGAGGTCGTGGCGCTGGTGCAGCTGGCGAAGGGGCAAGAGGCCGACGCGCAGAGCATCATCGCCGAGGCCGCGCGCCACATCGCGCGCTACAAGTTGCCCAAGGAGGTGATCTTCTGCGCCGAGGTGCAGCGTTCACCGTCCGGCAAAGCCGACTACCGATGGGCCAAAAATCAAGTGACACAGAGTAATTGAGGAAGCCGAACGGCCCGTCGGCCCCGGTGGGGCGTCGCGTTGCGAACCAGCCATGATTCCCCGACCACTTGCAACGCGACGCTGGGCAACCGTATCGGGAATCAAGGGGCCATAGGGGCGTTTTCGGTCAAAACGGTGGTCGGCGCAAGGCGCCGGCGCAGCCGGTCGAACGCCTGAGGCTCCGGGCACTCTCTGTACAGCCCGTACAGGCGGCGCGCCAGCACGGCCACCGGAGTGGCGGTGGTGTCCACCTCGATGTCGTACTCGGCGTCGGCGTGGGCCGCGCGAGCGCTGCCACGGTTCCACCCCGGATACCGGTTGCCGCGCTCCTGTTCCCTGCGGGCGCCCTCGGCGTCGGAGACGTGCACCCCCACCATCCACACCTGGCAGCCGTCGAAGATGCGCAGAGCGTCCAGCAGCCAATCGCGCTTCCAAATCACGTCGTCGGCAACGACATTCAACCCGTGGTCCAGGTAAGCCCGGATGGCGTGGTGCCGGGCGTGCATGGCGCGGTCCAGCAACGGTCCGGGATGCACGGTGAAGTACTCCAGGCCGTCGTCCTCGACGGTGCTGTCCCAGGTGTAGTACTCCGGTCGCACCCGGGCCAGGTCGAGCTGTCGGGGCGGCAACGCCATCCAGAAGACGTCGATGCCCAGGTGCATCCAGCATTCGTCAGCCACATCTTGAAACCCCTGGGCAAGGGAAGTCTTCCCGGCGCTGGACCCGCCGTTGAGAACGATCAGCTTGCCGCGTGCCGCATCCGTCATAGCCGCCAGAGGTTAGCGCACAGCCGCGACGAGCGGGCCGGTTTTCGCGGCGCACGGGCCGAGCCGCCCGGTGATTTGCTGCGGGTGACGGTTCCTGCGCCGGCCGCCGTCGAGGAAGGCCGGTCAGCTTGGCGTTTCACCGAAACACGGCCGTTGGTGTTGTGAGCAAATGGCCGTGCAGGTGTTCGCGGCGGGTCTAGGATTTGTTGCTGCCGAGTGCTTCAACAACGCGGCGAGCGTCGGACCCGTCGGAAGGTTGCAGATGTCGTTTGTCACCGTGGTACCGGAGCTGATGTCGGCGGCCGCCTCGAATCTCGCGGGAGTGGGCTCAGCGTTGGCGTCGGCGAATGCCGCGGCCGCGGCACCGACCGCAAGCATCGTCGCGGCCGCTGCGGACGAGGTGTCGGAAGCGATAGCGACACTGTTCGGAGCGCACGCCCGCAGCTATCAGAGCCTGAGTGCCCAAGCCGCGGAGATTCACGGGCAGTTGGTGCGGTCGTTGTCGGCCGGTGCAGGTGCCTACACCGCGGCCGAGGCCGCAAGTGCCTCGCCGATGGATAGCCTGCTGGGGTTGATCAACGCTCCCACCCAGACCCTGTTGGGACGTCCCCTGATCGGTAATGGCGTTGATGCGCCGGACTTTTCGGGTGCCGCGGGCGGGCCGGGCGGGCTGTTGCTCGGCAACGGCGGCAAGGGCGGTTCGGGTGCGGCGGGCCAGGCCGGCGGTCCGGGCGGGGATGCCGGGTTGATCGGCAGCGGCGGAATCGGCGGGGTCGGCGGTACCGGCGTGACCGGATCCGGTGCGGCCGGTGGTGCGGGCGGGCGTGGTGGTTGGTTGATCGGCAACGGCGGCACCGGCGGGCTCGGCGGACCTCAGGGTGCGACAACGGTCGGCGGCGTCGGGGGGGCCGGCGGGGCCACCGGACTATTCGGCAGCGGAGGGGCCGGAGGCCATGGCGGCTTTGGTGCCACCGGCGGGATCGGCGGCACCGGGGGCATCGGCGGCGTCATCGGCAATGGTGGCTTCGGCGGGGGAGGTGGCCCTGGTGCGGCTGGCGGCATCGGTGGCGCGGCCAGTTACTTCGGCTCCGGCGGTATCGGCGGCACGGGTGGCTCCGGGGCGCCGGGGGGCACTGGCGGTGCGGGGGGCCTGGTCATCGGTAGCGGCGGCAACGGCGGGCTGGGTGGAGCCGGCGCGGCCGGCGGCAACGGCGGCGTCGGGGGGGCACTGTTCGGCGACGGCGGCGATGGCGGGCAGGGCGGTCCGGCGATCGAGGGTGTGCTGGGCGGCTCGCCCGGCAACGGCGGTCATGGCGGCAATGCCAATTGGTTCGGCTCCGGCGGTGCCGGCGGGCAGGGTGGCAATGGCCTGACGGGCAAGGCCGGGGTCAATCCCACCCCGACCGGTACGGCGAAGGCCGGCGACGACGGGACTGACCTGGGCGTCACCAATATCGGCGTGATCGTCGGCGGTGTCGATCTCAACGCCGATCCGGGCCAGCCTGGGACCGACGGCGGTGCGGGGGAAACCGGCGGTCCCGGCGGGAGCGGCGGCGATGCGACGTTGACCAACTCCGGATCGATCACCGGCGACATCTTTATCAACGGCGGTGCCGGCGGCAACGGGGGCGCTTCCGGTGGTGCCGGTGGCAACGGCGGCGCCGGTGGCTCCGGAGGGTCGGCGACGTTGACCAACACGGGAACGATCGTGGACAACTCGGCTGTCACCGGTGGTGACGGCGGCAATGCGACGAGCGGCGGGGCGGGCGGCGGCGCGGGCGGACAGGGCGGTGCCGGCGGTGCGGCGGAGAACACCACAACTGGATCCGCGACCGGGGGCGCGGGCGGCAAGGGCGGTGCGGGTACCGATGCCGTCGGAGTCGCCGGCAGCGGCGGTGCCGGTGGCACCGGCGGCGACGGCGGGCGCGGCGGGTTGTTCTTCGGCAACGGGGGCACCGGCGGGGCCGGCGGCACCGGAGGGACCGGCGGCATCGGCGCCAACGGATATGCGGGCGGCGACGGTGGCGCGGGCGGGCAGGCCACCGGCGGCGGACCGGCCACCGGCGGTGACGGCGCCCTTGGCGGCATCGGCGGGAACGCGGGCTCGGGTGGCGCGGGCGGCAGTGGAGGCATCGGCGGCAACGGTGGTGCGGCCAGCCCGTTCATCGGAATCGGTGGTGCCGGCGGCGCCGGAGGCCTCGGCGGCACCGGCGGTGTCGGCGGCATCGGTGGCGCCGGCGGTAACGGTGGCGCGGGCGGTGGCGCGACCGGCGTCGGAACGGTGACCGGCGGCGACGGCGCCAACGGCAGCCTCGGCGGCAAGGGCGGCGCCGGCGGCGACGGGGGCGCCGGGGGCGGCAGCGGCGGCAGCGGGGGAGCCGGCGGCCTGATCGGATGGGCCGGCGCGTCCGGCGGCGGCGGGACCGGTGGCACCGGGGGTGCCGGGGGCCTCGGCGGTCAGGGCGGCAACGGCGGCAACGGCGGCGTAGGCGGCGGCAAAGGCGGCAACCTGGCACTGGGCGGCGCGGGCGGCGCCGGCGGTGCGGGCGGATCACCCGACGGCGCCACCGGGGTGGACGGCCTGCTCGGGCCGCCGGGCAGCAACGGTAAAGCGGGATAGCCTGGCCAGGTGCCGAACGAGGTGCCGCAGTATCCGATCGAGTCGGTCGACAACGCGCTGAAACTGCTGTTGCTGCTCGGTGAGCAGCCGCAGACCGGTTGAGTGAGGCCACCCGCTACCTGGGTGTGGCGTCGTCGACCGCGCACCGGCTGCTGGCGATGCTGACCTATCGGGGCTTCGTCCGCCAGGACCCGGATTCCAAGGCGTACCTGCCCGCCCGGCCCTGACCGGTGTGGCGTTCGCGATATTCGGCCGCACCGACATTGCCGGCGCAGCGTTGCCGATCATCCGGCGGCGCAGTGAAACACTCTGCGAGACAATACATGTCGGCATGATCGACGGCGCGGGCGTGCGGTTCATCGCCGCGGTCGAGGGGTCAGCGGCCGTGCGGGTGGCGTCCCGGTTGGGTCGCTCCATGCCGGCGCACTGTAAGTCGACCGGCAAAGCGCTGCTTGCTCGGTTGCCGGAATCCTAACTGCGACAGCTGTTTCCGCGCGCGGAACTGGAGGCGATCACGGCCCGCTCGATCGTCAGCCGCGCCAGGCTCGAGTCGGAACTGAGCCGCATCCGGGCGCGTGGCTACGCCACCAACCGTGAAGAGAGCGAAGAGGGCGTGGCATCGGTCGCGGTCTGGACACCCACTCGCGCGCCCGGACTGCGTCTCGCCCTCAATGCCGCGGCGCCGCAGAACCGACTGCCGGCCTCGAAGCATGGCCGCCGCACTTCTGTTGGCCGCCAAGGAGATCGGCGATCAGCTGGGCTGATCCCGGCTCAGCCGGGCGACCTCGTGCCGCCAGGCCGCCTCGACGTGGAAGCCGGATCCCAAGTCCGGCAGGTCGTCCCAGTCGTCGTCGTCGATGCCGCGAAGCGTGCCGCCGGCCGTATGCACCCGCATTGACATGCGGGCGAGCTCGTTGAGACTGATCGCCTGGAGCACCGCCTGCGCCACCGTGCCGGCGGCGCTGGTGATGCCGTGCCCCCGACAGATCACCACCGGCGCGTTGCCCATCGCCGCCACCATCTCCCTGCCCAGCCGCGAATTACGGATCAGCACGGCGCGTCGGTACACCGGGACACCGGCACGGGCCAGCCATGCACCCGGAATGTCATAGGCGCCGTAGATGGGCCGGATTGCGATGCCGGTCAGGTCCGCGGCTACGACGTCGGGCGGATGCAGGTGCGCGACGGCGCGATGCCGCGAGTTGGCCCGCATCGTTTCGAGGTGGATCGGTAGCTCGTTCGGTACCCGGTAGCCGTCGAGTTCGCCTGCGGCGCCAGCGGTTCCGTCGAAGGTGATCAGGCGAACGTCGCTCGGTCGGGTGAAGGCCACGCCGCTGTCGGTGTCACTGCGACAGCGGATGAGCAGGTGCTCGTCGTCGACTCGGAGGCTCAGATGGCCGAGGATGCCGTCAACCAAACCACGCGCTGCGGCCACCCGGCATCCTTGGGCTACCAGCGCGCGTTGTGATTCCAGGCTCATGTCCGCGCGCCCAAGCCGAATCCGCCGTCTGGGTGCACTGTTTCACCGGTGATGCCGCGAGCACGATCCGAGGCGAGGAATACATAACCCCAGGCATGGTCTGCGCCCGTGAGCGCGACGTTCAGGGGGCTGCGGGCGGCCAGATCTGTCGCCCGGTTCGGGGAGTCGTCGAGGCGGATGCCGTCGAGGCCCAGGCTGGCCAGCCCCCGCAGATCGGTGTTGAGCGTCCCGCCGGGGGCCACCCCGTTGACCCGGATCAGCGGGGCCAGTTCGTGTGCCAACGACGCCACCAGGCCGCGGACCGCGAACTTCGACGACACGTACAGCACGCCGCCACGTCCGGGTTGGTAGGACGACGTCGACTCCGTCAGCAGGATCGAGGAGCCGGTCCCGTGCTGCAGTGCCGGTAGCGCGGCCCTCACCGATTGCAGGTGGCTGAGCACGTTGGTGCGAAACATCTCGTCGAAGGCGGCGGGCAGGGTGTCACCGTCGACATCGGTGATTCCCCGATAGAAGTCGAAGACTCCGACGCAGTTGACCAGGGTGTCGAGTCCGCCGAACGCCTCGAGCGTCACCTCGACCGCGCGATCGTTGGCGGCGCGTGTGGTGGCGTCGCCGTCGATCACCGGAAACTGGGGCAGTTGCTGGCGCAGTCGCTCGCATTTCGCGCGATCACGTTCCAGGACAGCAACTCTGGCGCCCTCGGCAACGAACGCATCGACGACCGCACGCCCGATTCCCGAACCGGCGCCCACCACCAGGGCACGCTTGCCGTCAAGCCATCCGGCCATCGTGACCCTCTGACTTATCGGGCAGCAGCGGGGCGTGGGAGTTGCCGACCATGGCTGCCAGCGTACGAGGGTTCTGCCAGGTGAGGGCCTCGACCTCCAACGCGTCCAGGGTGATCGACCGGCCACTGCGCGGGGAGCTGATCAACAGTCGCGAGCCATTGCGCGTCTCGACCCGCTGGATCACGACTTCGGTGAATTCGTTTGCCACCGTAATGGGCTCGCCGACCGGCTTCACAGGAACACCGCCAGGTTCTGCATGCGCAAGACCGATTCGTCGGCAATGATCGTGCGGCGGGCCAACTTCCAGCAGTTCCGGCCCTCGTCCCAGCGCAGCAGGTCTTGACGGCCGCAGGACAGCAATGCGCTGTCGTTGACGTCGCCGCGGCTGCGAAACAGCAACTCCGCCGATTCGACGAGCAGGTGCCCCGAATCCTGCTCGAAGGTGCGGACATTGGTGATGAAGTGGCGCAGCCGCGACGGGGGGTCCTCGGCCCAGACGTGCTCGGTACCCATCCGGGCGACGCGCTGGGCCAGCGAGTACTTGTCTTCGTTGAAGTGATCCATCCCGGGTCTGGGGAATGGCGACGCGTCGAATCCCGCGTTGCGCGCGGTGGTGACGCGCACCGGCATGACATAGCGGATGTCGTCGGTCATGGTCTCCAGCCATGCCTCGTACTGCTGCGCGTCCAGCAGGTAGGCCTCGTCGACCAGGAATTGATGCGCTTGCTGATGCCGAATGTCGTTGAACGGCAAAGGTTTGTTCATGCGGACTCCAATTGCTGCGCCCACAACTTGAGCAATTCGCGCTGGTTGTACTCGTTGTAGCCGACCTGTGCCCGGCCCGGACCGTGGAAAGACTCCGCGGGCAGTGCCTCGATGACCGGGCTGTCGTCGGCCAGCAGACCCATTCGGCTGTTCAGCAGCAGTCGGCGAGCCATCGACCCGCCCGCGGTGGTGGTCAGAGACACCCAGTTCTCCACGTCGTCCTGCTCGAACATGCCCGTTGAGCCGAAGCACATGAGGTACGCCCGGTAAGAGTCTTTCTTGAATCGCTCCGGCGCGGCCGCGTCGACGGCGAACCACGAATACACCTCGGTTTCGTTCTGGCTGATCGGTTGCCACTGCCGGATCGAGATGAATGGGAGCACTTGATCGCTTTCGGGGAGCTTGGGCCAGTTGTGCACGAAGCTCAGGTTCGGAAAACAGGTGGCCGCGGAGAACATGAAGCCGTCCTCGGCCACCACCTGCTGCTGAGCCGGTGACCAGACGTTTTTGATCCGGGTGATCATCTCGTCGGGATAACCCACATAACGCATGCGTTCGGCGAAGTCACCCGGCGGCAACTTGTAGGTGGTTCCGCCGCCACGGTGCGCCCAGTAGGTGGCACCGTCTTTGCGCTTCTGCGCCTTGGGCTCCCGGAACAGGCCGATGTCGACGATCGAGGCGTGCGTGTGCGGGGTGTGGTACATGTCGCCGGAGAAATTCTCCGCGCCGATCTTCCAGTTGGCCTTGATCCTCCAGCGCTGTGGACCTCTGACCTCGAGGCCGTGGGCGCTCTGCTTGGTGTAGAAATCCAGATAGAAAGCGAAGTCGCCCAGGAACTCCCGCAGCGGCTGCGCGTGCGGCTCCAGGTTGATGAAGATCAAGCCGTTGTAGGTGGCCATATTCGGTGCAGGCAAGAGGGTTTGGCCTTTGTCGAAGCCATCGTCGCCGCCATAGGCCTCGCGGTGAAAGGGCAACCCGGTGAGTCGCCCATCGTTGCGGTATGTCCAGCCGTGGTACGGGCAGCGGAAATTGGACGCGTTGCCCATCTCGGCGCGACACACCTGCATACCGCGGTGCAGGCACATGTTGAAAAGGGCCCGAACCTGGCCGGTGGAGTCCCGCGCGATGATGAACGAATCGTCGAGCACGCGGCGCACCACGTAGTCGCCTTCTTGCGGAATTTCCGATTCGTGCGCCACGAACATCCACGCTCGGCTGAAAAGCCGTTCCTTCTCCAGTGCGAACAGGTCGCTGTCGTTGTAGATGTGCGCGGGGATCATGCCCCGACGGACGTGGTCGAAAAGACCGGTCACTCGTCCCCAATCGCCGTTGAGCTGTCTGCTTTACAGAGAGCATCTCCGTCGTTTAGAGAATGCTGGTTGGGGTGCCCCGCGGTCAATAAACGTGCGCGCCGGGGGACAGCTACGCCAGGCCGTTGTCCCCGTCTGCGCCCGCCAGAAGCCCGCGCTTTCCGCCGGTGCCTCCGGGCCCGGCGGGGGAGCCCGTGACAGTACCGCCGTTGCCGCCGTTGCCACCGTCGCCGATCAGCACGGCGTTGCCCCCGGCCCCGCCTGTGCCGCCCGTGGTAGTTCCATATCCGCCCGCGCCTCCGGCGCCACCGTTGCCGAACAACTGGCCGCCCCGTCCGCCGGTCCCGCCGGTCCCGCCGGTCCCGTTGGGGAAGCCGTAACCACTGCCGCCGATCCCGCCGCCACCGCCTGAGCCCAGAAGGGCGGCTTGTCCACCATTTCCGCCAGTGCCGCCGTCGCCGCTGTAGCTGAACCCGCCCTCGCCGCCGTCCCCGCCCGAACCGAACAGCAGGCCGGCGCTGCCACCTTGTCCGCCGGCCGCGCCGCCACCGATGGTGGAGGTTCCACCGAGACCACCGGCGCCTCCAGATCCGAACAGCAGCCCGGCGTTGCCGCCGGCTCCGCCGGCACCGGCGTCCTTGATGCCGAAAGCGCCGGCCCCGCCGTCGCCACCCCCGGCGCCGACCAGGCCTGCGAGCAGTCCGCCGGTCCCGCCGGTCCCGCCGGCGCCTCCGATCGCGTTCATTCCGCCGAAGCCTCCGCCGCCGGCGCCGCCGTGTCCACCGCCACCGAACAGCCCGCCGGCGCCGCCGGCCCCGCCCGCACCGCCGAGAGTGGCGGCGGTGTTCACTACGAACCCGCCGGAGCCGCCGGTTCCGCCATCGCCGAACAGCCAGCCGCCTAACCCACCGGCACCGCCATTCCCCGCGGCCGCGCTGCTCGTGGAGCCCCAGCCGGCACCGCCTGCCCCGCCGGACCCGACGAGTCCCGCGGACCCGCCGGCACCGCCGTTCTGCCCTACGCCGCCTGATCCGCCGGCGCCACCGTCGCCGAACAGGATTCCGCCGGGTGTGCCGTTTTGACCGGTCCCGGGAGTCCCGGGCAGGCCGTTGCCGATCAAGGGGCGTCCCAGCAGCGCCTCGACGGGCGTGTTGATCGCGTTGAGCGTCTGCTGCTGCAGGACGTGCAGCGGAGAGTTGTTGAGCCTCGCGTTGAATCCGTCAGCGCCCAGCAGCAAACCACTATTCCCGCCGGCGCCGCTGCCGCCCGGGGCGGGACCCGTTCCACCGTTGCCACCGTTGCCGCCGTTGCCGATCAGGACAGCGTTGCCCCCCGCCCCACCGGCGCCACCGGAAGTCACCCCCTGCCCGCCGGCTCCGCCGGCACCGCCGTTGCCGAACAACACACCGCCCCAGCCGCCATCCCCGCCGGCCGCGGCGATGCCGCCGGCCAGGGCCGCTCCGCCGGTGCCCCCGATCCCGCCATTGCCGAGCAGAAGTGCGCGGCCGCCATCCCCTCCGATGCCGCCGGTGGCGTTGCCGACCCCACCGGCCCCGCCGACTCCGCCGTTGGAAGCCAGCACACTGGCGGTCCCGCCGTCGCCGCCGTTACCGCCGGCGACGGCGCCGAAGCCGCCGTCTCCGCCTGCCCCGCCGTTGCCGAACAGCAAGCCGGCATTGCCGCCGACGCCGCCATTGCCGCCTTTCCCAATGAGGCCGCTTCCACCAGTCCCGCCGGCGCCGCCAGCGCCATACAGCAGCCCTCCGTTGCCGCCGGCCCCGCCGGTACCGCCGTTGCCGGTGCCGTTGTTCAAGCCGAACAGCACTCCGTCGCCAGCGTTGCCGCCGGCCCCGCCCGCGCCGAAGAGTCCCGCGGCGCCGCCGGCCCCGCCGTTGCCGCCGTTGCCGTTGCCGCCCAATGCCGAGCCGCCGAGACCGCCGGCCCCGCCCTGTCCCCACAGGAATCCGCCGGCACCGCCGCCCCCGCCGACTCCGCCATTGCCACCGGTACTGTTCCCGCCGGCGCCACCGGTACCGCCAAGGCCCAGTAAGCCGGCCGCGCCACCGCTTCCGCCGGCTCCGCCGGTCAGATTGGCTCCGTCGACCACGACACCCGACCCGCCGGACCCGCCGTTTCCGATCAACCACCCGCCCGGCGCGCCGTTCTGGCCGGTTCCGGGAGCTCCGTTGGCGCCGTTGCCGATAAGCGGGCGTCCGGTGAGCGTCTGGACCGGTGCGTTGACCACGTCCAGCAGCGCCTGCAGTGGCGCGACGTTGGCCGCCTCGGCTGCGGCATAAGCGGTTGCGCCGGCGTTGAGCGACTGGACAAATTGCTGATGAAAGGCCGCCGTCCGGGCGCTGAGCGTCTGATAGGCCTGTGCGTGTCCGGAGAACACCGCCGCGATCGCAGCCGACACCTCGTCTTCGGCTGCGGCAACCAGCACCGAGGTTGGATTCGCAGCCGCGCTGCTGGCCGAACTCAGCCTCGAGCCGATGCTCGCCAGGTCCGTGGCCGCTGTCTCCAACACCCCCGGCAACGCAAACACAAACGACACTTGGTGCCTCTCATCCAGTCGGCGGATCCGCGCGAGCCGGGAAATTCAATCACGCTGCGCGGGAGCATGTCCTGGCTTTGGGGCGAAACGGTTGCTCTGCTTTCGGGCGCTGCGGTTTGTGCCCGAAGCAGCTCGGATGGCGGCGCATATTGCGCAGCTGAGGGGCTCGTCCCTGCACAAGCTGCGCACCAAGGGAAGGGCTGCGCTGGGAAGGCGTTTTAGGTCACTGCGCGTCTGCCGATTCCGGCCATCATGATCGGCGTGAAAACCCGGATGTCTGCACCGAATCGGGCAGCGGCTGCGTCGGCGTCCTCTCGCGATAGCAACCCGGCTTCCACCAAGGCTGAGCGCAAGCTTTCGAAGGACAACCGGAAGAAGTCGAAACCCGTTGTGCGTGAATCGATGACCTTGGCCCGGCCCTCTCCCCGCACCTCCGTCAGTCCGGCGGCGGCCATGTCGGCGACGACGCGGCGGCCATAGTACGGCTCGGAACCGGCACGTCGGCTGAGCTCGAGGATCGCCTCCCTGACCCGCTCGAATAGCGGGTCGTCTTGATCGAAGCCCAACGCCGTACAGTCGAAGTCCTCAATCACCATCCAGCCACCGGGACGCAACGTCGCGGCCAGGCGGTCAAGGATCTGTCGTCGGTCCGGCAGGTGCTCGAGCACCAGTCGGGAGTGCACCAGGTCGAACTCACCCTCGGGCAGCTCGTCGGTGCGGATGTCGAGGCGCCGGACGTCGATGCTGTCGCCGGCGAGCGATTCGATGAAGCGAGTGTCGATGTCGACAGCCACCACGGTGGCCCCGCGACCAGTCATCCAGTGCAGCAGTGACCCTCCGCCGGCGCCGACTTCCAAACAGCGCCATGGCCTTTCGGAGCTGCGAAGGCCGAGCTCGTCGAGCAGCGCCTGGGTGCCCGGGTCCCACAAGCTCTCGATGGCGGCCAACCGGTTTCGCTCGTCGACGAAACCCTGGTCGTAAACGTAGTCGCTCGGCATGGCGCCAAGGGTATCCTCCGGGTAGGCCGTGCCTCAGCCGTTCGCGCCGGACGCGCCCTGGGCGCCCGTGCTGCCGTTTGCGCCGTTGCCGCCGGCGCTTCCTGCGATGGTGTTACCGCCGGAGGCGCTGCCAGCCGAACCGCCGACCCCGCCTGCTCCCGCGGCGCCACCCGCACCACCGACGCCGCCTGTGCCGCCCGCTCCGCCGCCTCCGGCAGAGCCGAGCAACCCTGCGGCTCCCGCGGTGCCGGCTGCGCCCCCGGTCCCGCCGGTGCCGCCGGTTCCGCCGACGCCGCCGACGCCGCCGACGCCACCGGGGCCGGCTTTAGAGGTGACATCTCCGTCACCCGCCGCGATGGCGAAGCCGCCAGTCCCCCCGGCCCCCCCGGCAGCGCCGACACCGCCGGCACCACCGACGCCGCCGGCGCCGCCATAGCCGGCATTGCCGCCATTGCCGTAAAGCATTCCGCCGCGCCCGCCGCTACCCCCGTCGCCACCGACTCCGCCGGTGCCGCCGGTTCCGCCGGTGCCGCCGGTGCCGCCGATTCCGCCGGTGCCGCCGGCTGCAGCGCTTGCGCCTTGGAAACTGGCGGTGGCGGTAGCCGTACCCCCGGTACCGCCCACGCCACCCGTAGCGCCGGTGCCGCCCGATCCGCCGACGCCACCGATGCCGCCCAGCCCCCCGTCCCCGCCGTCACCGAACAGCAGCCCGGCGTTGCCGCCGGCACCACCGTGACCCCCGGTTCCCGCGATCGTGGCAGCACTGCCTGGACCACCCATGCCGCCCTGGCCACCGTCACCGCCTAAAGCGCCATAGAAAGAACTCGCGACGCCCGAATTGGCCGCGCTACCGCCGATACCCCCCGTCCCGCCCACCTGGCCGGTGGAGCCGGAAGTCCCGGAACCGGCATTGCCGGCGATGATCACGTCGTTAGGGAGACTGCCTGTGGCAGGGCTTCCGTTGCCGCCGGGGGCGGCCGGACCGATGACGGGGGTGGCCACGCCAGTTCCGGCCAGGCCGGCGCCGCCCTGCCCGCCGGCGCCGCCACTGCCGAAAAGGATCGCGCTGCCGCCGGCGCCGCCGCTGCCGGCCGCCCCACCGTTGAAACCCGTCACGGCGGCGCCTCCGGTCCCGCCGGCACCGCCGTTGCCGAACAGCCATCCGCCGGCGCCGCCCTGCCCGCCGGCCGCGCCGTACCCGCCGCCGCCACCGCGCCCGCCGTTGCCGAACAGGCCGGCGTTACCGCCATTGCCGCCGGTCGAGCCAGCGGATCCTGGCTGGGTGTATCCGGCGCCGCCGTTGCCCCACAGCAGTCCGCCGTTGCCGCCGGTCGGATTTGCCGCGGTCCCGTTCGCGCCGTTGCCGACGATCAACATCCCGAACAGCTCCAGGCCGGGCTCGGCGGCGGCCAGGCTGGAAAGATTGCCGGCTTCGGCGCTGGCGTAGGACATCGCGCCGGAGGTCAGGTTCTGCATGAATTGGCGGTGAAATGCCGACGCCTGCCTGCTGACCGCTTGAAAGGTCTCAGCATGCGTGCTGAACAGCGCTGCAATGGCCGCCGAGATCTCGTCGGCACCAGCCGAGAGGATGCCTGTGGTTGAGCCCGCTGTCGCAGCCCTGGCCACATCGATCGAGGAGGCAAGCTTGGCCAGATCACCGACAGCAGCAATTACTGTGTCCGGTGTTGTGATGAGATACGACATCGCCACTCCTGTAGATTTCCGAGCCCGAGCGCGAAATCTAGCACCGAGGTCTGCCGGCCGCGCGTGATTTTGACGAATTCTTCAACTAATCGCGCTGTACCGGGCTGCAGCGAGTAACCTGACGCTACGTGGAGGCCGTACCGGAACGCGCCGCGTCGCAAGGTGACATCTCGGCCGAGATTGCCGCCATCGTGGCCGACTACCAGCGAGTCGGCGGGGAAGAAGCCATGCCGCGGCTCAATTTCCCGCCCTATCGCAGCAGCACCCTGCGCCATCCGGGCAACCCACTGCTTAGTATCGACCCCGACGAGATCGAATGCTGGGCACCCTGTTTCGGCCACCAGGACGTCGACCCGCTCGATGCCGACCTGACGGGCGGTCATCCGGGTGAACCGATCGGAGAGCGGATCATTGTGACCGGGCGGGTGCTTGACCGATCCGGCCGCCCTTTGGTTGGTCAGTTGTTGGAGATCTGGCAGGCCAACGCCAGCGGCCGGTATCGGCATCAAGGTGACCAACACCCCGCGCCGCTGGATCCTCACTTCATCGGCGCCGGTCGCTGCCTCACCGGACCCGATGGCTCTTACCGCTTCAAGACGATCAAGCCGGGCCCCTACCCCTGGCGCAACCATCGCAACGCCTGGCGGCCCGCGCACATCCACTTCTCATTATTCGGAACGCTTTTCACCCAGCGGCTGGTCACTCAGATGTACTTTCCCGGCGACCCGCTGTTCGGGCTGGACCCGATCGTCCAGTCGGTCCTTGATCCCGCTGCGCGGCAACGACTGATCGCCGAGTACGACCATGAGGTCACCGAACCGAATTACGCGACAGGCTACCGGTGGGACATTGTGCTCCGATGACCGAATCTCGTTGTACACCAGGGCAAACGGTCGGACCATTCTTCGGTATCGGTCTGCCGTTCGCGCGCGACGGCGAACTGGTCTGCGACGCGTTCCCCGGGGCCGTCGAATTGCACGGCACGATATACGACGGGGCGGGTGCCGCGGTGCCCGATGCGCTGCTGGAGATCTGGCAACCCGACAATGCCGGCCGGGTACCGCGCGCGTCCGGGTCACTACGGCGCGACGGGTGGACATTCACCGGATGGGGGAGGGCAGCGACCGACGCGGACGGGCACTACAACTTCACCACTGTGGCCCCGGGTCTGACGAGCGCCGGGCACCCGCCGTACTTCTCCGTCACCGTGTTCGCGCGGGGCTTGCTGGACCGGCTTTTCACTCGCGCCTACCTGCCCGACGCCGATCTGGACAACGATCCGGCGTTGTCTGACGTCGGCCCAAAGCGCCGCGCCACATTGCGCTGTGTCGACGAAACCGACTCGGGCCGAACGCGATACCGTTTCGATGTGCATCTGCAGGGGCCCCGCGAGACCGTTTTCCTGGCGTACCGGGACAGTCGGCGATGACCAATCTGTTGTGGCCCGGTGACGAACGCGCCGGGGACCACATGACCGACCCGGCTCTGTTGCGGTCGATGGTTACGGTGGAATCGGCATGGTTAGGTGCGCTGGCGGCTGCCGGGCTGGCGCCCGTCTCAGGCGTCGATCTGCGGCCCCTGGTGGCGGAATCGGACTGCGAAAGGCTGGCGGTCACCGCCGAGGGCGGCGGCAATCCGGTGATCGGCCTGGTTACACTGCTGCGTCAGCGGGCGGTGCCGGCGCTGAGTCCGTGGATTCACCGCGGACTGACCAGCCAGGACGTCCTCGACACTGCCCTCATGCTGGCGCTGCGGGGCGTCATCGACGAACTCCGTGACCAGCTCTCGGCACAGATCTCCACGCTGTCTCGGCTTGCCACTGCGCAGCGGGCCGCGCCCATGGTCGCCCGCACGCTGACCCAACCTGCCGCCCCCACCACGTTCGGGGCCAAGGCGGCGGGCTGGCTCACCGGTGTGCTGGACGCCCTTGACCGGCTCGCCGGGGTGTCCACCCCTGGTCAGTTCGGTGGTGCCGTCGGAAACTGTTCGGCCGTAGTGGAATTGGCGAATTTGCGCGCGGGCGTCACCGAGCCCGCCGAGCTCGCCGAACGGGTCGGACGCGGCGCCGCGACAACTTTGGGACTTGACTTCCGGCCGCCATGGCATACTGCGCGGGCGCCGATCACGGCCGCCGCCGATGCGTTGGTGGCGTGTACCGACAGTTGGGGGCGCATCGCCTCCGACGTCGTCACGCTGGCCCGTCCCGAAATCGCCGAACTGAGCGAACCCGCCGCCGGGGGCCGCGGCGGGTCGTCGTCCATGCCGCACAAGCGTAATCCGGTGCTGGCCATTCTGATCCGGCGAGCCGCATTGGCGGCACCGCCGCTGGCCGCCATGTTGCACACCGCCGCGGCGCTGGCCAACGACGAGCGGCCGGACGGCCCCTGGCACGCCGAATGGGACACCCTGCGGACGCTGGCGCGGCGCACCCTCGTGGCGGGCTCGCAATGCAGCGAAATGCTGGCCGGGTTGCAGGTTCATGCCGGGCGAATGGCCGATAACCTCAGTGCGGTCGACGTTCTCGGCGAGCAGCGCGCCGTCGCCGATCTGGTCGGTGAACCGCCGTCGCCAACCTACTTCGGCGCGATCGACAGGCTGATAGACGGGAGCGTGCAGCGGGCCCGGCAGACGCTCGACGGCCGATAGTGAGCAGTCAGCGGTTGATCGAAGGCAAGACTTCCGTTGTCGCAGAGTCGATCTCGTCGCGCAGCACTTCGTAGACCTGCAACGGCAGCTTCTTGCCTTTGACTTGAACCAGCGGTAGGGCACGCACCGCAAAGGCATCACCGATCGCGTCGTAGCACTGCTGGGTGATCAAGACGTTCGTGTTCAATTCACGGTTGAGCGACTCGACGCGACTCGCCACATTCACAGTATCGCCGATGACGGTGTATTCCATCTTCCGGTCCGAGCCGATGTTGCCGGCAATCAGCGGTCCGGTGTGCAACCCGATTCCGACGTCGATTGCTATGCCGCCCCTCGCTTTTTGCTGCTCGTTGAAGTGCACGACTTCCTCGATCATCCGCAGCGCGGCGCGGACGGCACGTGCGGCGTCATCGGGCTTGGGCACCGGAGCGCCGAAGACGGCCATCACGGAATCGCCGATGAATTTGTCGACAATCCCACCCTCGTCGAACACGATCGCAACCATGCGATGCAGGTAGTCGTTCAGGAAGCTGACCACATCTTCGGGGCGCATCGTTTCGCTGATCGACGTGAAGCCCCGGATATCGCTGAACAACACGGTGGCCGTGAGCTTCGCACTGAGCCGCCCCCCGTTCTTCATCTTCAGCGCTTCCCTTACCACGTCGGCCGGCACGTACTTCTGAAACATCTGCCGTACGTTCCTCTCGGCTGCGCGCGACTCGGCGACCTCGTCGAACAGGCGGGCGTTTTCAATGGCGATCGCCGCCTGGTCAGCGAAAGCATGCAGCAGGTTCTGCGCTTCCTCATTGAACTTCCCCTCCGCCACTTTGCTGTCCACGTAGAGCGCGCCCAGGATGCGGTCCTTCAGTCGCAACGGCACACAGATCAGCGAACGCACCTCCAGGGCGGTGATCGACAACGACCCGGTCAACGCGGTCTGCGCGTCTGTCGTCAGCACCGGCTCGCCCGTCGTCGTCACCCCGTTCAGCACGGAGCGCGAGATCAACTGCGCCGGATGCCGGATCACCGTCCTGTCGGAGCTGCGCGCCACCTTGAAGTCCAGCATGTCGTTGTGCACCAGGATGAGGAAACCGCGTTCGGCTTTGATCAGCTCGATACCCTTATCGACAATCGTTTCGAGGATTTTGGCCTTGTCGGGCTCGCTGTTGAGCGCCTTGGTGGTTTCGATGAGCGCCGCCAGGTTGCGCAACTTGTGGCTGGTGGCCAGCTGGGCATCGCCGTCGACGTCGGCGGGTGCGGCCGAAGCGTCTGCGCCGGATTCGAAGTAGAGCACCGTCGAGCCCACCCGGATGCGGTCACCGGAGCGCAACCGGTGCGCGGTCACCATGCGCTCGTTGACGAACGAGCCGTTGAAGCTGTCGAGATCCCGCAACAGCCAGTGTGTTTCGCTACGGCGGAACTCACAGTGGCAGCGCGACAGGCCGGGGTCGTCGAGCGCGACATGGTTGTCCGGCGCGCGGCCGACTCTGGTGGGGTTCTCGATCAACTCGACGACCCGATGGTGCCGGCCGTCCAGGACGACCAGCCGCGCCACCGGACCGGCCGGCAACGTCAACCCGGTTTCTGCGCGACGATGGCCACCGCGGCCAGCCGATCGCGATGTCTGCGGAAGGTGCCGCGCATTGCCAGTACCCGCTTGCGCGCATCGGGCTGGGCGAGCACATTCTTGGCGAATTTGATTGCGCCCCAGAGTCCTTCGTCGGCAATCAGCCGTCGTGGCTGTAACAGCGCCATCGGTGCCGCCGTGACGTGCTGTACCACCAGGCCGTGACCGGCCAGCAGTTCGGTCCACTCCGCGACCGTCAGCGGACGCGCATTGACCTTGATCGCCCGGGCCAGCGACTGCCGGATGTCGGTGGCGACATCTCCGGGTAGGTCGTCAGGGGTCAGGGCAAGCTCGTGAATCGCATACCGCCCGCGTGGCCGCAGCATCCGCGCGGCCTCGGCGACGATGGCGTGCTTTGCGGTATCGCTTTGCATGGTCAGCATCGCCTCGCCGATCACGACGTCTGCGGTGGCGTCGGGCAACCCGGTGTCGGCCGCATCGCTGACCTTCACCTTGCCGCGGTCGGCCAGGACGCCGCGCACGTGGTTGGCCGCGTCGGGGTCGGCTTCCACACCGATGTAGGACCGGGGGCCGCGGGCCACGATCTCGGCCGCCGTCCGGCCCAGGCCGGGAGCGAGTTCGAGCACGTCGGCGCCGGCAACCTCGGCCCGGGCCAGCAGGGTACGGGTGAGCTCGACGCCGCCGGGGCGCAGCACCCGCTTGCCCAGCCGGGCCAGCAGCCAATGTCCCGGGACGTGTTCATCGTCCCGGCCGGAGAGGGGGAGGGAGTCGTGTGTGGCGGCCATAGTGATGATTGTTGCTGCACTGTAAGGTAGCGCAGCCGTGCGGGGCCGGCGGGGAGCCGTCCGCGTTCTCCCGGCCTGGTTTGCACAATTCCACTTGTGTAAAGTCGCTAGTCCACGCGTCGTCCGGGAAGGTAAGTGACTCGCCATGGCAGATCCTGATTCAGGGCCCGAGTCGACCGGTCGTCGTCGCGCGGTGTTGCGGATCCTTCGCGCTTCCCCGGGGCCGCTGAGCATCGCCGCGATCGCCAAGAAGCTGGACGTCCACCCCAATACCGTGCGCTTCCATCTGGACGGCCTGGTCGGCGACGGCCGGGTTGAGCACGTGGCGCCGGACCGTCGCGGCCCGGGCCGCCCGCCGCTGATGTTCCGGGCCGTGCCGCAGATGGATCGCGATGGCGCGCGGCAGTATCGGCTGTTGGCCGAGATACTGGCCCGCAGCCTCGGCGCCGAGCCGGACTCGGCAGCCCGGGCCGTTGCCGCCGGCCGGGCGTGGGGGGAGCGGCTGGGGTCTCCCGGACCCGACCCGGGCGCACCGGAGTCCATCGCGCACCTGCTCGGCGTACTCGACGATCTGGGGTTCGAACCCGAACTGCGCGCCGCCGACGGCAACCAGCAGCTCGGCCTTCGCCACTGCCCCTTCCTCGAGCTCGCCGAAAAGCAGCCCAATCTGATCTGCCCCGTTCACCTGGGATTGATGCGCGGTGCCCTGGACACCTGGGGGGCACCGGTGACCGTCGAAAGGCTGGAGGCGTTCGTCGAACCGGACCTCTGCCTGGCCCACCTCGCCCCGGTGAGTACCGCGCGGTGAACGCCGGGCGGGCCACCGAGGTCGCCGTCACCTTCGTCTGGCTCGGTATGGTGCTGGCCATCTCGTTCCTGGAAGCCCCGCTGAAGTTCCGGGCGCCCAACGTGACGCTGCAGATCGGGTTGGGCATCGGTCGCCTGGTCTTCCGCGCCCTCAACACCGTCGAAGTCGCGTTCGCCATGGTGATCGGGGCGCTGGTAGTGGCCGGCCCGACGCCGCTGCGGATCGCGGTGGCGTTCTCGATCGCCGCCGTCGCCCTGGCCGCCCAGCTCATCGCGGTGCGTCCGCGTCTGACCCGCCGTTCCGACCAGGTGCTGGCCGGTCTGGACGCGCCGCGCTCCCGCGCCCATTACGTCTACGTGGGCTTAGAGGTGGTCAAAGTGGCGGCGCTGCTGGCGGCGGGGATACTGCTACTGAACAGCTGAAAGGCGAGGGCCATGGAATCCATTTCGCTGACCGACCTGGCGTCGGAGAAGTTGGCCGAGGCGCGCAAGTCGCACAGCGGCCGCGCCGCCCATACCATCCACGGCGGCCATACTCACGAACTGCGCCAGACCGTGCTGGCTCTGCTCGCCGACCAGGAGCTGTCCGAACACGACAGCCCCGGCGAGGCGACCTTGCAGGTGCTGCAGGGTCATGTGCGCCTCACTGCGGGTGAGGACGCGTGGGACGGCAAGACCGGGGACTATGTGGCCATTCCACCGGTACGCCATGCGCTGCTCGCCGTGCAGGACTCGGTGGTGATGCTGACCGTGCTGAAGTCCCAGCCCGGCGCTTCGCACTGACCGTGCTCGCCACCCCCTGGTCGCGAGACTTCGGCCTGCGGGTGCCGATCGTGAATGCGCCGATGGGCGGGGTCGCGGGAGGTCGACTTTCGACGGCGGTGAGTGCGGCGGGTGGGCTGGGCATGGTCGGGATGGGCAGCACCTCGACCCGGTCGGCGCTGGCGGAAGAGTTGCGGCAGGTGCGCGGGCGGTTCGGGATCGGCCTGGTGGACTGGGTGATGCGCAGCCGGCGCGGGCTGCTCGATGACGCGCTGGCGGCGGGGCCGGTGCTGCTGTCGGTCAGCTTCGGTACAGACTTCTCCTGGGTTACTGCCGCACATGAGGCCGGAATCGCAACTGCCACACAGGTTTACGATGCGGAAGGGGCCCGCCGGGCGGCCGGCGCGGGCGTCGACATCGTGGTGGCGCGCGGGACGGAAGGCGGCGGCCACGGCGACGTGCGGTTGGCGACGCTGCCGTTGCTGGACGTGGTGCTGGATGCCGTATCCGTTCCGGTGTTGGCCGGGGGCGGGATCGCCTCGCCGCGAAGTCTGGCTGCCGTGCTGGCCGCCGGTGCCAGCGGGGCGTGGGTGGGCACCCGGCTGGCCGCCTGCCCGGAGGCGCTGACTGGGGACTCCGGCCGTCAGGCCCTGATCGAGGCGGCCGCAACCGACACGCGGGTGACCCGGGTGTTCGACGTCGCCGCCGGCCTGCCCTGGCCGGAGCGATTTCCCTCGCGGGTCCTGGCCGACGAGTTCGTCACCCGGTGGACCGGCCGCGAGGCTGCACTGGCAGCGGATCCGGTGGCGTGCGGGCAACCGGTGGCACCGGTGGACGCGGGCCAGGGGGTCGGGATGATTCGCGACAACGCCACCGTCGGCGAAGTCCTCGAGGCGATGTGCTCGGGTGCCCGGCAGCTGCTGTCCCGCTGGGGCTGATCGCCCGGGGCGGGTCAGACCCCGCGCAGATACCGCTTCGCGATCAGCTGCTGCGCCACCGCGACGAAGGGCCGCCCGAGTCTGCTCCACCAGGTCCCGGGCCGGGAGAACGCCGACACCTCGGCGTACACCGCTGAAGTGCTCGGGTCGTAGCGGACGGCGAAGCGCTCTTCCCCGGATTCCGGGTGCCCCGGCAGCGTGCCGTAGGCGAAGCCGCGCACGTCTGCCTCCTCGATCACGTACACCACACGGCATGGGGCGCGCAGCACGCGGAACATGGTGACGACAACCACGGAGGAGACGGCGACGGTGTCGGTGCTGGCGGTCACCCGCAGTCCGGCGCCGCGTTGCATACCCCAGTGCATGAGGGCCTTGGCCGCCTGCTCGAAGCGGTCCCGCCCGGTGCCGATCTGCGCCGATGCGCTCATGTGGTCATAACCCGGGGGCAGTTGATCGGCGGCGGTCGCGCCCACTTCGGGGTACGTCAGCTGTTGCTGAGCGAGCGTGCGCAGGTCCACCTGGCCCAGCTTGCCACGCCCGGCGCCGCCGGGGCCGCCGAATGCGCGGTAACCACTGTGGCGGCAGCAGATTCGACCGCCGACGCGGGTACGGTCGGAAACGTGTCTGCACCAGCATCCGGAACGTTCACCCTCGGTGGCGACCTGACGGTCAATCGGCTCGGTTTCGGCGCGATGCGCCTGACCGGTGCGGGCGTCTGGGGCCCGCCCGCGGATCGCGACGAATGCGTGCGCGTGCTGCGCCGCGCCGTCGACCTGGGGGTGAACTTCATCGACACGGCCGACTCGTACGGCCCGTACGTCTCCGAGGAGATCATTCACGAGGCGCTGCACCCGTATACCGGCCTGGTGATCGCCACCAAGGCCGGGTTGCTGCGCACCGGCCCGAATGTCTGGGTCCCGCTCGGGCATCCGAGCTACCTGCGCCAGGAATGCGAGATGAGCCTGCGGCGTCTCGGCGTCGACACCATCGATCTTTATCAGCTGCACCGCATCGATACGAACTTTCCGCTGGCCGACCAACTCGGTGAGCTGGTCGCGCTGCAGGGCGAGGGCAAAATACGTCACATCGGACTGTCGGAGATCGACGTCGACCAACTCAACGCCGCACGGGAGATCGCGCCGATCGTGTCGGTGCAGAACATGTACAACCTGACCTCACGCAACGCCGAACCGCTGCTGGACGCCGCGACCACCCAGGGCATCGGATTCATCCCGTGGTTCCCGCTGGCATCCGGCCCGCTGGCGGCGCCGGACGGCCCATTGCAGAAGATCGCCGCTGCGCACGGCGCGACGCCGTCCCAATTGGCGCTGGCCTGGCTGCTCCAACGGTCGCCGGTGATGCTGCCGATTCCCGGCACCTCGCGGGTGGCGCACCTGGAGGAGAACGTCGCTGCGGCCGAAATCAGCCTCACCGACCAGGAATTCGAGGCGCTGTCGGCCGCCGGTGCGGCGAAACAGCACGACTGAGGCTCCACGACTCGGTTGAATTCCGAACGGCATTCTATTTTGTTTACCAAAACGGCGCGCCGATTCGAATAGCATTCTGCTTGACGCAGAAATTTCAATTCTGCTCCGGGAAACGCGTACAAATTGCTACCGCGTTGCGCACAATACGTCTGCTTCCAATCGGGAGCGAGGCGCGACTCGGAGGCTGCGAATGTCCTATGTCCTGATCACTCCGCAGGTGTTGACCGCTGCCGCGGCCGATCTTGCGGGGATACGCTCCGCGCTCACGGCGGCGAACCTTGCTGCCGCCGCGCCGACCACGGAGGTGCTGGCTGCCGCGGCCGACGAGGTCTCGGCTGCCATCGCAGCGCTGTTCGGCGGGCATGGCCGGGCCTTTCAGGACCTCAGCGCCCGGGCGAGCGCCTACCATGGGCAGTTCATCCAGGCATTGAGCGCAGGCGGCGGTTCGTACTCGGGCGCCGAAGCCGCCAACGCGTCACCCTTGCAGGTGCTGGAACAGCAGGTTCTCGGAGTGGTGAATGCACCCACGCAGGCCGTGCTGGGTCGCCCACTGATCGGCAACGGTGCGAACGGGGGCCCGGGTCAGGACGGTGGTGCCGGTGGCTTGTTGTTCGGCGACGGTGGCCGCGGTGGCGACGGCCGGCCGGGCCAGGTGGGTGGTAACGGCGGCGCCGCGGGCCTGATCGGCAATGGAGGTGTCGGCGGCGCCGGCGGTGCCGGCGTGTCAGGCGGCTCCGGCGGCAGTGGCGGGTGGTTGTTCGGCAACGGTGGCAGCGGCGGTCAAGGCGGGGCAGCGGTCGCCGGAATCAACGGCGGCAACGCTGGCCAAGGTGGCAACGGCGGCGGCGCCCTGCTTTTCGGTGACGGCGGTACCGGCGGCCAGGGTGGCACCGGCTTGCCTGGGTCTCCTGGCGTCAACCCCATCATCACCGGCACCGGCGCGACCGGCTCCGGTGGCACGGTGGAGATCCTGAGCGGCGTTAGCGGCAACGTGAACGGCGGCAACGGAGGTAACGGCGCAGATGCCGGGTCCGGAGCGACGGGCGGCACCGGCGGATTCGGGGGATTCGCCGGAATCTTCAACGGTGGCGCCGGTGACGGGTTCGGCGGAAACGGCGGGCCCGGCGGCGCCGGCGGAAACGGGGGCGACGGGGGCCAGGGCGGAGCGGTGCTTGTCGACGCCGGCTCTGCCGTCGGCGGGGGCGGCGGAGGCGGAAACGTCGCCAGTGCACCGGGTGGTGCAGGCGGTCGAGGAGGAGACGGCGGCTTCGCGTCGACCGGCACTGGCGGTGTCGGCGCAGGCGGTGGCGGCGGCATCGGCGGCGGCGCGGCCGGAACCTCCGGTGGTAGCGGCGGCAACGGTGGCGCAGGCGGTCGGGGGGGCAACGGCGGTCTGCTGGTCGGCACCGGTGGTGCCGGTGGGGTCGGGGGCATTGGGGGTATCGGTGGCAGCGGAGCCGTTGGCGGCGGCGGTGGCATCGGTGGGGAAGGCGGAACGGGGATTGCGGGCGCTGCGCACCAAGCCTTCGGAGGCTCCGGCGGCAATGGCGGAGACGGAGCCGGCGGTGGTGTTGGCGGTACGGGCGGTGCCGGTGGGGATGGCGGCGGTGGTGGCCGCGGCGGGTTGATCGGAAACGGCGGTGACGGCGGCGACGCGGGCGTCGGCGGTGCCGGCGGCACCGGTGGACAGGGCGGTGCGGGCGGTGCTGCCGGCGCGGGCGGCCAGGGGACAGCGGGCGAAGGGCAGGGCGGTACCGGCGGCGTGGGGGGGGACGGCGGTGACGGCGGCACCGGTGGCAACGGCGGCGGCAGCGGTCGCGGCGGTACCGGCGGTGCCGGGGGCGCGCTGTTCGGTCAGTCCGGTGTCAACGGCGCCGCTGGGCCGGGGGGCGCCGGCGGCGGCGGTGGCGCCGGCGGCGGATCCGGCGCGGGCGGTAGCGGAGGCGCGGGCTCGACCCGCGACGGCAGTACGGGGGACGACGGGCAACCCGGCGGCACCGGAGCATCCGGCCAACCGGGCTAAGCGGACCGCCTAACGAGTTCTTCCTCGAAACGCTGGTCAATCGCGACGGCGCGGCGCACAATACGTCTGCCCAAATTCGGGATTGGGCCGTGTCTGGAGGCTGCCGCCATGTCGTTCGTCGTTGCTACACCGGAGATGTTGAGCACTGCGGCAACAGATCTCGCGAGCATCCGCTCCGCGATGACTGCGGCCAACGCGGCCGCCCTGGCGCCGACGACGGAGGTGCTCGCGGCCGCGGCCGACGAGGTCTCGACGGCGATCGCGGCGGTGTTCGGCGGGCACGCCGCGTCCTACCAGGCGCTCAGCGCCCGCGGCGCGGCGTTTCATGCGCAGATCGTCGAGGCGCTGAGGACGGGTGCCGTGGCGTATTCCGGTGCCGAGGCCGCCAGCATCGACCAACTCGTGCTGGACGTGGTGAACGCCCCCGCCCGGGCGCTGTTGGGTCGCCCGCTGGTGGGCGACGGTGCCGCGGGTGCACCGGGACAGAACGGCGGTGCGGGCGGGTTGCTCTACGGCAACGGCGGTCGTGGTGGCGACGGACTACCCGGCCAGGTTGGCGGCAGAGGCGGCGCGGCGGGTCTGCTTGGCAACGGCGGTGCCGGCGGCCGGGGCGGGGCCGGGGCGGTCGGAGGTAACGGCGGCAGCGGCGGTTGGCTGTTCGGCAACGGTGGTGCCGGCGGGCAGGGCGGCACTGCGATCGCGGGCGTGAACGGCGGCCTGCCCGGGCAGGGCGGCAATGGCGGCAGTGCGCTGCTGTTCGGCGACGGCGGGGCCGGCGGCCAGGGCGGTACCGGCCTGACCGGCAGCCAGGGTGTGAATCCGGTGATCAGCGGGCAGGGCGCAACCGGGGCGGCCGGCCAGCACGATTCGACTCCCGCCTTCGCCTACGGCACTGCCGGTGCCACCGGCGGTGACGGTGGCACCGGTGCTACGGGTGGCACCGGGGGAGCGGGCGGCAATGCTGAGTCGACGGCGAGCTCCGCGATTGCGGGAAATGGTGGCGCCGGGGGGGTCGGCGGTAACGGCGGAGCCGGCGGCGCAGGCGGGAACGCGACCGCCAATGTTGCCAACGTCAATGGCGCTACCGGCGGTGCGGGTGGCAATGGAGCTGTTGCGCTGGCTGCCGGTGGTGCCGGTGGCACCGGTGGTGCCGGCGGTTCCGCAGCCACCTTCGCAGGTAGTTCCAATGCTGGTGCCGGCGGCAATGGTGGTGGCGGCGCCGCCGGTGCGTCTGGCGGTGTGGGAGGCGCGGGAGGAGCCGGTGGAGATGGCGGCCACGGCGGATTCTTCGTCGGTCAGGGTGGTCAAGGCGGAACCGGCGGACAAGGAGGCATCGGCGGGGTCGGTGCGGTCGGTGGTGCGGGCGGTGATGGCGGGTTAGGGGGTGCCGCTTCGAATCAGAGCCTCAATCAGGCGGCCAACGGCGGGAAAGGCGGCATCGGCGGTGGTGGCGGTATCGGCGGCACCGGCGGTACGGGTGGAGTCGGTGGGCGCGGCGGTAATGGCGGCGCGGGGGGCTTCTTGATCGGTGACGGCGGGACAGGGGGCACCGCGGGCATCGGTGGTGCCGGCGGTGCCGGCGGAACGGGTGGTCTTGCCGGCGACGGAGGTGCGGGCGGTGCTGCCAGCGCACTCACTTT